>JBEVIG010000186.1:0-10529 GCA_040510855.1 Solirubrobacteraceae bacterium | reverse complement strand
CGAACGTCAACAAGGTCCGCAAGGCGCTCGCCGCGCTCGAGTTCCTCGTGGTGCAGGACATCTTCCTCACGGAGACGGCCGAGTTCGCCGACGTGATCCTGCCCGCGACCTCCTTCCTCGAGAAGGAGGGGACGTACACGAACACGGACCGGCGCGTGCAGATCGGCCGCAAGGTGATCGACCCGCCCGGGCAGGCGCGCCCGGACTGGGAGGTCATCTGCGAGATGGGCAACCGGATCGGGCTGGCGATGGAGTACTCCCATCCGCGCGAGGTGTTCGACGAGATGGTCGCGCTCAGCCCCGCCTACACGGGCCTGGACTACGACAACCTCGGCCCGGTCGGGAAGCTCTACCCGAACGCGGACCCGGAGCACTCCGACGGCACCGTCGTGCTGTTCGGCGAGCGGTTCGCGACCGAGGACGGCCGCGCGCACCTCGTGCCCGCGGAGTGGATGCCGGCCAAGGAACTGCCCGACGACGAGTTCCCGTTCGTGCTCAACACGGGGCGGCTGCTCGAGCACTGGCACACGGGCTCGATGACGCGGCGGTCGTTCGCGCTCGACGCGATCCAGCCCGAGGCGAAGGTCTTCATCGGCGTGGAGGACGCCGCGGAGATGGGGATCGAGGACGGCGACTTCGTCCGCGTGACGAGCCGGCGCGGCTCGATCGAGCTCAAGGCCTCGCTGACCCACCGCGAGACGCGCGGGTCGTGCTTCATCCCGTTCCACTTCCGCGAGGCGGCCGCGAACCTGCTGACGATCGACGAGATAGACCCGTTCGGGAAGATCCCCGAGTTCAAGTTCTGCGCCGTGCGGATCGATCCGACGGGGGCGCACGGCGAGCCGCTCGAGGGAGCGGGCCAGGCCTCCGAGGGCGCGGGCTGATGGCGATCCAGGACCGGCGCGTCCCGGGCGTCGAGGCGCGCGCCGGGAAGTTCCCGGGGCCGTCGCTGATCCCGGCGCTGCACGAGATCCAGCGCGAGCACGGCTGGCTGCCGCGCGAGGCGCTCGTGAAGCTCGCGCGCGACATGCGCCGCCCGCTCTACGAGATCGAGGGGCTCGTCACCTTCTACCCGCACTTCCGCACCGCGCCCCCGCCCGCGAGCGAGGTGGCCGTGTGCCGCGACCTCTCCTGCCGGCTCGCGCGCGGCCGCGCCGGCGTGCCGGAGGGCGCGGTGGTGCACGAGGTGTCGTGCGTCGGGCGCTGCGAGCGCGCGCCGGTCGCGGTGGTGGACGAGGCGTATCCGGAGGCCGACCGGGGCGACGGGACGCGGCGCCCGAACGACCCGTACGCATCGCCCGAGGAGCACTACGGCGTGCTGCGCTCGTTCGACGGCGACCCGGTGGCGGTGCTCGACGAGTCGGGGATCCGCGGGATGGGCGGCGCCGGCTTCCCGACCGGCCGCAAGTGGGGCATGGTGCGCGGCCAGGACTCGCCGGTGAAGTACGTGATCTGCAACGCGGACGAGGCGGAGCCCGGGACGTTCAAGGACCGCCAGATCCTCGCGGAGCAGCCGCACCTCGTGATCGAGGGGATGCTCCACGCGATGCGCGCCATCGGCGCGACGCAGGGCTGGGTCTTCATCCGCCACGAGTACGAGCCCGAGGAGCAGGTGCTGCGCGAGGAGCTCGCCCGCGCGCCGTTCGGCGAGGCGGAGTCGATCGACGTCTTCACCTCGCCCGGCGGCTACATCCGCGGCGAGGAGACCGCGCTGATCGAGTGCATGGAGGGCCATCGCGGCGAGCCCCGCAACAAGCCGCCGTTCCCCGGCGGCTACGGCCTGCACGGGCTGCCGACGCTGATGAACAATGTCGAGACGTTCGCCTCGGTGCCCGCGATCCTCGGCCGCGGCGCCGCGTGGTGGAAGGACCAGGGCGTCAACGGCGGCGAGGGGCTGAAGTTCTTCTCCGTCTCGGGGCACGTCGAGCGGCCGGGCGTGTTCTGCGTGCCGAGCGGCACGACGGTCGGCGAGGTGATCGAGCTCGCGGGCGGGATCCGCGACGGCGCCGCGCTGGGCGCCGTGCAGCCGGGCGGCGCGTCGACGAACTTCCTCGGCCCGGACTGCCTCGACGTGCCGCTCACGTTCGACGGGGTCGCGAAGGCCGGCTCCGCGCTCGGGACGGGCGCGATGGTCGTGATGGCCGAGGGCACCGACCTGCTCGAGGCGTCGACGACCGTGCTCAAGTTCTTCCGCAACGAGTCGTGCGGCAAGTGCGTGCCGTGCCGCGTGGGCTCGAACAAGGCGGCGCGGATCCTCACCGAGATCCTCGAGCGCGGCGGGAGCGCGGCGGACGTCGACGAGCGGATCGACCAGCTCGAGGAGACGCTGCGGCTCACGTCGATCTGCGGTCTGGGTCAGGTCGCGCTCGGCCCCGTCCTGTCCGTGCTGCGGATGCAGCGCGACGGCGCCCCGCCGCCGCCCGCCGCGGGCGGCCGCGACGGCCCGCCCCGCGGCTAGGCGGCCCGTCCATGTTCCTGGAGGTCATGACGGTGGCCGAGGCGCTGGGGGCGCTCGCCCCCGCGCGCCGGAGCCGCGTCGTGCGCGTCGTGCCGGCGCCGGGCGTCGTGCCCGCGGCGGACGTCCGCTCGGGCGAGCTGCTGCCCGCGCGGGCGCGGGCGACGGTGGACGGCTACGCGGTCCGCGCCTCCGACACGTACGCGGCGAGCGAGACGCTGCCCGCGTTCCTGGAGCTGACCGGCGCGGTGGCGATGGGCGCTGAGCCCGACGGGGAGGTCGGGCCGGGCGCGGCGATGGCGATCCCCACGGGCGGGCTCCTCCCGCACGGCGCGGACGCGGTCGTGATGGTGGAGCACACGACGGAGCCGATGCCGGGGCACGTCGAGATCACCCGGCGGCTGGCGCCGGGCGACGGCGTGCTCGCCGCGGGCGAGGAGGCCGGGCCGGGCGACGTGCTCGTGCCGGCCGGGCGGCCGCTGCGCGCCGCGGACCTCGGGCTGCTCGCCGCGGCAGGGATCACGGAGGTCGAGGCGCACGAGCGGCCGCGCGTCGGCATCGTCTCCACCGGCGACGAGGTCGTGCCCGCGTCGACCGCGGCGCTCGGGGCCGGGCAGGTGCGCGACGCGTGCGCGCCGGCGCTCGCGGGGCTCGTGCGCGAGGCGGGCGGGGAGCCGCTCATGCGCGGGATCGTGCCCGACGACGCCGCGGCGCTCGAGCGGGTGCTCGGCGCGGCGGTGGCCGAGGACGATCTCGTCGTCGTGTCCGCCGGATCCTCGGCGGGCGCGCGGGACCTGACGGCGGCCGTGGTCGGGCGGCTGGGCGAGATCGTCTGCCACGGGCTGGCGCTGCGGCCGGGGAAGCCGACCCTCCTCGCGGACTGCGGCGGCGTGCCGCTGGTCGGGCTGCCGGGGAACCCGCGCTCGGCGCTGGTCGTCTTCCGGCTCGTCGGGGTGCCGCTGGTGCGGACCGTCGCGGGCGTGACGGCGCCGCCGCCGGCGGCGACCGCGCCGGCGGAGCTCGCGCGCGACGTCCCGAGCGCGGCGGGGCGGCTCGACGTCGTGCAGGTCGCGCTCCGCGACGGCGTCGCGACCCCGCGGTTCGGCTCCTCGGCCCTGCTCGGGCCGATGGCGGGCGCCGACGGCTACGTCGTCGTGCCCGAGCCCGACACGGGACTGCCCGCGGGCGCGCCGGTCGAGGTCGTGCTGTACTGACCCCGATGCGCGTCGTCGTCGCCACCGGCCGGGTCGACGCCGCCGCGCTGCCGCGCGTCCGCGACCGCGGCGGGCGCACCGCCTTCCTCGGCGCGATGGGCCTCGGCCTGCTCGCGGCCGCGCTGTTCTCGAGCTCGTTCGTGGTCAACAAGTCGATGCAGCTCGGCGGCGGCGCCTGGGAGTGGACGGCGAGCCTGCGCTACCTGATGCTGCTGCCGCTGCTCGCGGCGATCGTCGGCGCGCGGCGCGGCCTCGCGCCGGTGCTCGCCGCGCTTCGCGCGGAGCCGGCCCGCTGGCTGCTGTGGAGCACGATCGGCTTCGGCCTCTTCTACGCCCCGCTCGCGTTCGCCGTCTCGGCCGGCCCGGGCTGGCTGCTCGCGGGCACGTGGCAGCTCACGATCCTCGCGGGGATCCTGCTCGCGCCCGTGCTCTACGACGACGAGCGTGCGGTGATCCCGCGGCGCGCGGTCGCCGGCGCGCTCATCGTGCTCGCCGGCGTGGCGCTGATGCAGGCCGAGCACGCGAGCGGCGTCGGGACCGGCGTGCTGCTCGTCGGCGTGCTGCCGGTGATCGTCGCCGCGTTCGCCTACCCGGCGGGGAACCGCAGGACGATGGAGCTCGCGGACGGGAGGCTCGACACGTGGCAGCGGATCCTCGCGATGGTGATCGCGTCGCTGCCGTTCTGGCTCGTGCTCTCGGTCGTCGGCGCCGCGCACGCCGGGGCGCCGGGGGCGGCGCAGCTCGGGCAGTCGCTGGTCGTGGCCGTGGTCGGCGGCCTCGTAGCGACGGCGCTCTTCTTCGCCGCGACGGCGCGCGTGCGGCGCGATCCGACGCGGCTCGCCGCGGTCGAGGCGACGCAGTCGGGCGAGGTCGTGTTCGCCGCCGGGCTCGAGGCGGTCCTGCTCGGCGCCGGGCTCCCGTCCCCGGTCGCGTGGGCCGGGATCGCGCTCATCGTCGCCGGCATCGGGTCGACGGTCCTGCGCGACTGCTGAGCGCCGCCGCGCCAGGCTCCCAACCTCCGCGGCGCCGGGCACCGTACGGGAGGCGACAACGGTCAACCCCGTGGGAAGGGAGCCTCATGAAGCGCATCATCACGGCCCTGGCGGCCGCCGTCGCCGTGCTCGGACTCGCCGCCGGACCTGCAGCCGCGAAGAAGAAGCCGGCGGCGCCCGCCGAGCCGGCCGGCACGATCGTCGACGTCGCCGTCGGCGCGTCGAGCCTCGACGGACCGGACGGCAACGGCAAGGACTACGACCTGCTGGTGGCGGCCGTGCTCGCGACCGGCCTGGCCGACGACCTGTCGGGCGACACGGAGCTGACGGTCTTCGCGCCGAACGACCGCGCCTTCCAGAAGCTGGTCGCGTCGCTCACCGGTGCCGACGAGCTGCCGTCCGAGGCCGACGCGCTCGCCGCCATCCTCGCCACCTTCAGCGTGGAGCAGATCACCGAGATCCTCCTCTACCACGTGACGCCCGGCACGCTGGACTCCGCCGCCGTGCTCTCCTCGGGGTCGCTGACGATGCTCAACGGCGGGACCGTCACGCCGGCCAAGGCGTTCCGTCTGGCCGACGAGACGGACGCGCTGAAGAACCCGAAGCTGGTCAAGAAGGGCATCGACCTCTTCGCCACCAACGGCGTCATCCACACGATCGACCGGGTGCTCGTTCCCGCGCTCTGACGGTCCGCCATGCTGTCGCGGTGGTCTTCCTCCGCGACGTCCCGTTCGGCGAGGCGCTCGAGCGCTGGCTCGCGGCGCTCGCCGGCCGGCGGCTCGACGTGGTCGAGCTGCCGCTGGGCGAGGCGCTCGGGCGAGTGACCGCCGCGCCGATCTGGGCGCTGCGGTCCTCGCCGGCCTTCGACGCGTCGGCGATGGACGGCATCGCGGTGCGGTCCGGCGACACGCTCGGGGCGACGGAGACGTCGCCGCGATCGCTGCCGGCGCACGCGGTCGTCGACACGGGCGACCCGCTGCCCGAGGGCTTCGACGCGGTCGTCATGCGCGAGCACGTGCACTGGGAGGACGGGGTGCCGGAGGTGCGCACGGCCGCGGCGCCGTGGCAGCACGTGCGGACGATCGGCGAGGACGTCAGCGCGACCGAGCTGCTGCTGCCCGAGGGGCACCGGCTGCGCGCCGTCGATCTCGCGGCGGCGGCCGCGGCCGGGCACGTCCGCGTGGCGGTGCGCCGGGCGCCGCGGGTGCTCGTGATCCCGACGGGCGACGAGATCGTGCCGCTGGGGAGCGACCCGGCGCCGGGGCAGCTGCTCGACACGAACGGCCTGATGCTGGTGGCGCAGGCGACCGAGGCGGGGTGCGAGGCCTCGGCGGTCGCGATCGTGCCCGACGACCCGGAGCGGATCGCCGATGCGGTGCGGGAGGCGGTGGGCGCGGCGGACCTCGTCGTGATCATCGCCGGCTCCAGCCGCGGGCGCGACGACCATACGGCGGCGGTCGTCGAGCGCGCCGGCCGGCTCTTCGTGCACGGCGTCGCGGTGAAGCCGGGGCATCCCGTGGTGCTCGGCGACGTCGATGGGACGCCGGTGCTCGGCGCGCCCGGCTACCCCGTCTCCGCGGCGCTGACGTTCGAGCTCTTCGCGCTCCCGCTGCTCGCCGCGCTCGAGGGCGCGGCGCCGGTCGGGCGGCCGCGGGCGACGGCGCGGCTGGCGCGCCGGCTGGCCTCGTCGATGGGCGCCGACGACTGGATCCGCGTGCGGCTCGGACGGGTCGGCGGCGCCCTCGTGGCGGCGCCGCTGCCGCGCGGCGCGGGCGTGCTCACCTCGCTCGTGCGCGCCGCCGGGCTCCTGCTCGTGCCGTCGGCGCGCGAGGGCTACGACGCGGGCGCCGAGGTCGAGGTGCGGCTGCTGCGCGACCTCGACGCGGTCGAGCGCACCATCGTCGCGATCGGCTCGCACGACCCCGTGCTGGACCTCGCGGCGTCGATGCTCCGCGCGCGCGACCCGATGCTCACGCTCGTCTCCGGGCCGGTCGGCTCGCTGGGCGGGCTGGTGGCGCTGCGCGAGGGCCTCTGCCACGTCGCGGGCTGCCACCTGCTGGACCCCGTCGCGGGCGAGTACACGCTGCCGTGGATCGAGCGCGTGATGCCGGGGCGGGAGGTCGACGTCGTGCGACTCGTGCACCGCGAGCAGGGGCTGATCGTCGCGCCGGGGAACCCGCTCGGGCTGCGCGGGCTCGAGGATCTCGGGCGCGTCCGCTACGTGAACCGCCAGCGCGGGGCGGGCACGCGCGTCCTCCTCGACGCCGAGCTGGGCCGGCTCGGGATCGAGCCGGCGTCGATCGACGGCTACACGCGGGAGGAGCCGACGCACCTGGCGGTCGCCGCGGCGGTCGCGGCGGGTCGGGTCGACACGGGCCTGGGCGTGATGTCGGCCGCGCGGGCGTTCGGGCTCGGCTTCGTGCCGGTCGCCCGGGAGCCGTTCGACCTGGTCATGGCGCCGGGCGAGCCGGCGGTCGCGCCCCTGCTCGCGCTGATGGCCGATCCGGGCTTCAAGGCGGCGGTGGAGGCGCTGGGCGGCTACTCCACCGCCGAGACGGGGCGGGTGGTGCGCGAGGGTCAGGCCAGCGGGCCGAGCACCGGCTCCAGGCCGTAGAGCTCGAAGCCGCCGAACACGCTGAACTTGCCGTGCTCCGGGCCGTGGAAGTCCGCGGACCCCGTGGTGAGCAGGCCCCGCGACGTGCACGTCTCGTACAGGAGCGTCGTCTGCGCCTCGTCGTGCGAGGGGTAGAAGACCTCGACGCCGTCGAGCCCCGCCGCCGTGAAGCGGTCGATGGCGGAGAGCACGGTCTCCGGGTGGTCGATGTCCCAGAACGGGTGCGCCCACACGGCCAGGCCGCCCGCGGCGTGGATCACCTCGATCGCCTGCTCCACCGTCGGCCGCGAGCGCGCGACGTAGGCGATCGCGCCCGGGACGAGATAGGGCGGGAAGAGCTCGTTCTTGCCCGCGATCCCCTCCTCGCGCAGCCGCGCGGCGTTCGCGGGGTGCGCGAGCACCGCGTCGGCCAGGTGCGGGCGGCCGAGCGGCTGGCCGGCGGCCTCGCGGGTGCGCAGCTCCGTGCGGTCGAGCTGGAAGCCCAGCTCCTCGAGCCGGTCCGCCATCGCCCAGATGCGGCGGCCGCGGTCGGCGCGGTAGTCGGCGAGCGTCTCGCGCAGCACCGGGTCGTCGTGGCGCAGCTCGTAGCCGCAGACGTGGAGGTCCTCGAATTCGCCCGACACGGACGAGAGCTCCGCGCCCGGAACGCAGCGCAGGCCGTGCTCGCGCGCGGCCGCGAGCGCCTCGCCGACGCCGTCGACCGTGTCGTGGTCGGTGAGGGACATGGTCTTGAGGCCGGCGGCCGCCGCATGGGCGACGACGTCGGCGGCGGAGAGGGCCCCGTCCGAGTGCACGGAATGCGACTGGAGGTCGAAGTCGGGGCGGACGTGTGGCGGTTGCATGCGCCGGGAACCCTAGAAGCCGACACCCATTCAGGAAGGGAGCACCCATGTCCACCGGACTGATCGTGGTGATCGTCGTCGTGGCGATCATCCTCATCGCTGTACTCGTGATGCTGCCGCGGATGCGCGCTTCTGCGAAGCGCCAGCAGGCCGAGCGCGAGCTTCATCGTCGCCGCGAGACCGTCGCCGACGAGCACCGCAGCGCCGCCCGCGAGCGCGAGGAGCGCGCCGAGGCCGCCGAGCAGAAGGCGCGGATGGCCGAGCAGGCCGCCCAGAAGGAGCGTGCAGAGGCGGGCCTGATGGAAGAGCGCGCGAAGATGCACGAGCAGGGCAGGGCGGACCATGAGCTCGTCGACGAGGACGAGCGCGACAAGTTCGCCGACGTCATGGAGACGCCCGCCGATCGCGACGGCGACGGCCACACGATGGACGACCGCGCCCGCGACGCGACGCATCGCGACGAGAACGGCGCGCGCATGGAGTCCGAGGGCGGCACCGCCTCCTCGCCCGAGTACGAGCAGGGCCGCGAGGACGAGCGCCGGTTCGACCGCGCCCGCATCACGGACGACGTCCGCGAGTCGGAGCGCCGGTAGCGCCTACGGCAGCAGCGGCGCCGCCGAGCCTGTCTCGGCGGCGGCGCGCTCCGTGAGCATGTGCGTCGCCGCCTCCGCGGTGAGCGGCGGCGAGAGGTGGAAGCCCTGGACGGACTCGCAGCCGAGCGCGGCCAGCGCGTCCAGGTGGGCCGCGGACTCGACGCCCTCGCCCACGACCTCCATCCCGAGGTTGTGCGCGAGCCCGACGACCGCCTTGACGATCGCGTGCGAGCCGGGGTCGGTGAGCATCCCGATCACGAGCGAGCGGTCGACCTTCAGCGCGTCGCCGGGGAACCGGTGCAGGAACCGCAGCGACGAGGCGCCCGTCCCGAAGTCGTCGAGGTGCGCGCCGACGCCGAGGCCGCGGTGCAGCTCCGCGAGCGTCTCGCACGCGGCCTCCGGGTCGTGCGCCATCGCGGACTCCGTGACCTCCAGCCGCAGGTCGCCGGGCCGCGCGCCCGAGCGGATCAGCGCGTCCTCGACCGCGCGCGCGAGGTCCGGATCGGAGAGCTGGCGGGCCGAGATGTTCACGGAGACGGGCACGCCCCACTGGGCGGCGCGGCGGGCGGCCTCGCGCAGCACGAAGTGCCCGAGCGGCACGATCAGCCCCGTCTCCTCGGCGACCGCGACGAACTCGTCGGGCTCCACCTCCCAGCGGCACAGCGCCTCGAAGCCCGCGAGCGCCGCGCTGTCCGTGCGGAAGATCGGCTGGTAGAGGACCTGCAGGTCCTCGCGCTCGATCGCGCGCCGCAGGTCGGTCTCCAGGTTCAGGCGGTCGAGCACGCGGCGGTGCATCCGCGCGTCGAACACGGCGTGGCGCGCCTTGCCCTCGGCCTTCGCGCGGTACATCGCGACGTCGGCGTCGCGGATCAGCTCCTCCGGGTCGGCGTCGGGCGCCGCGAGCGCGATCCCGATCGAGCAGGAGACGTGCAGCTCACGCCCGGCGGCGGGGAACGGATCGCGGAGCGTGGCGAGCACGCGCTCGGCGACCACCGTGGCCTCGCGCGGGTCGGCGACGTCCTCGAGCAGGACGGTGAACTCGTCGCCGCTCATCCGCGCGACGGTGTCGCCCGGGCGGATCGCCGCGTCGAGCCGCTTGGCGACCGCGCGCAGCAGCTCGTCCCCGACCTGGTGGCCGAGCGAGTCGTTCACGACCTTGAAGCGGTCGAGGTCGAGGAAGAGGACCGCGCCCCCGCTGCCGGCCCCCCGCCGGCGGGCCCGTCGCAGCGACTGCTCGAGCCGGTCGAGGAACAGCGTCCGGTTCGGGAGCCCGGTCAGCGCGTCGTGCATCGCGGTGTGCTCGAGCCGCTCGACGGAGCGCCGGTGGTCGGCGGCGTAGCGGACGGCGCGCTCCAGCGTGTCCGCGTCCAGCCCCAGCTTCGGCAGGTGGTCGATCGCGCCCGAGAGCCGCGCGCTGCGCACCGCCTCGGCCCCGCTCGGGTCGCCGAGCAGGATGATCTGGGCGCGCGGGTCCTCCTCCAGGAGCCCGTGCAGCGTCGCGTCGTCGGCGAGGGCGGCGTCGACGAGCACCGCGTCGTGCGGGTGCTCCGCGGCGGCTGCGAATCCGGAGCTCGCGGTCGTGACCCAGTGCACCTCGGCCTGCGCGTCCGTCAGCAGCTCGCCGATGCGCCGGCGGTCGGCCTCGTCGGGTGCGACGAGCAGGAGAACGAAGGGTGGATCGGCCATTGTCCGGGTTCCGACCGTATGCCCACCTCGTTTCCGGAGCAATGAGCCATCCGGCCACATGGACCCATGTTCGACGCTCGATCGGCGGAAAGAGCGGGCTCGAAGCCGCGCCACGCCGTGCGACCTACACGAA
>JBEVIG010000185.1:0-22057 GCA_040510855.1 Solirubrobacteraceae bacterium | reverse complement strand
GAGGCCGCGCAGCGCGACCGCCGGCAGGACAGGCACGACAAGCCGTTCGACAGCACCGGCTTCGGCGTGTGAGGACCTCGTGAGCACTGCCGGCCGTGAGGCCGAGGCGGCTCCGGCCGCCTCCGCGCCGATGGCGTGGCTCCCCATCGCCATCCTCGCGGCGGCGCAGTTCGTGATGGTGCTCGACAGCAGCGTCATGAACGTGTCGATCAGCCAGATCGTCGCGGACCTCGACACGACCATCCAGGGCGTCCAGCTCGCCATCACGGCCTACACGCTCGTGATGGCCGCGCTGATGCTCGCCGGCGCGAAGCTCGGCGACATCATCGGCCGCGAGCGGACGTTCGCGATCGGCCTCGCCGTCTACGGAACCGGCTCGCTGATCACGGCGCTCAGCCCGAACCTGGGCGTGCTGCTGTTCGGCTGGTCGCTGATCGAGGGAATCGGCGCGGCGATGGTGATGCCGGCGATCGTCTCCCTGATCGCGGGGATCTACAGCGGGCCCCAGCGCGCGCTCGCGTTCGGGATCGTCGGCGGCGTCGCCGGCGCGGCGATCGCCGCCGGGCCGCTGATCGGCGGCTGGGTGACCACCGAGTTCAGCTGGCGCTACGTGTTCGCCGCGGAGGTCGTGATCGTGCTCGGCGTCCTCGCGCTCCGCGGGCGCCTGCGCGCCGCGCCGGCGACCGTCGCGGAGCGGCCGCGGCTGGACGGCGTGGGCGTCCTGCTCTCGTCCACGGGCCTGGCGCTCGTGGTCTTCGGCATCCTCAAGAGCAGCGAGTGGGGCTTGATCGAGCCGCGCGGCGCGCTGACGATAGGCGGGGAGGAGATCACGCCGTTCGGCTTCTCGTCCGTGCCGTTCCTGATCATGGGCGGGTTGGGCTTCCTCGCGCTCTTCGTGCTCTGGGAGGACCGCCGCGAGCGCCAGGGCCGCGACACGCTCCTCGACCGCCGGCTCCTGCGCATCCGCACCCTGCGTGCGGGCCTGACGACGCTGATGATGCAGCAGCTCATCCTGCTCGGCACGTTCTTCGTCATGCCCGTGTACCTCCAGGTGGTGCTCGGGCTCGACGCGTTCGAGACCGGGAAGCGGCTGTTCCCGATGTCCGTGGCGATGTTCGTCGCGGCGATGGCCGGGCCCAAGCTGGCCGCGGGCTTCGCGCCGAAGCGGGTCACGCAGGTCGGGCTGCTCGCGCTCGCCCTCGCGTCCGTGCTGCTGCTCGGCACGATCGACGTCGAGCTCGACGAGGCGGACTTCGCGGTCGCGATGGCCGTGTTCGGCGTCGGCGCCGGCCTGATGCTGTCCCAGCTCGGCAACGTGATCATGTCCTCGGTCGAGCCCGAGAAGACCAACGAGGCGGGCGGCCTCCAGGGGACGGCGCAGAACCTCGGAGCGTCGCTGGGCACGGCGCTGATCGGCGCCGTCCTGCTCGCCGCGCTCACGACCAACGTGGTCGAGCGGGTCGAGCGCAACCCGGACATCTCCCCGGCGGTCCGCGAGCAGGTCGTCCAGGTCGCGGAGGAGGGCACGCCGATCATCCCCGTCGACGAGGTCGAGGCCGCCGCGCGCGACGCGGGCGTGCCGCCGGCCGAGGCGGCGGCCATCGCCGCCGACTACGGGGAAGCGCAGCTCCACGGCCTCGAGCGGGCCCTCGGGGCGGTCGGCGCGTTCGCCCTCCTCGCGCTCTGGTTCACCCGTGGCCTGCCCTCGCGGCCGCCCTCCGCGGCCACCCCGGCCGAGGCCTGAGAGCGCGCCATCTGTGGGGTGCCACGGTGGCGGCCGCGCCGGGAACGGGAGTAGAGTCGCGGCATGAGCGTCGCGGTGCCAAGCCTGGTCCACGTGGGCCGGGCGTCGGCCCGGCGGATGCCGGCCTCCGCGGGCTATGTCGCGGCGTGCCTGCTCGCCGTGCTCGCCGGCGGGGTCGCAGCGGCGGGCGCCGGCCCGGACGCGGGTGAGGTCGGGCTCGCCCGCGGACTGATCGTCGGCGCGCCGCTGGCGGTCGGCTTCTACGCATGGCACAGCCGCCGGGCCGCCCGCTTCGGCGCCGTGCTGATCCTGCTCGGCCTCGCGTGGTTCCTCGCCACGTTCTCCGAGTCGGACCGCAGCGGCTGGTACACGTTCGGCAGGGGCGCGGGGTGGACGATCGAGCTCGTCTTCGTCTACGCGGCGCTCTCGTTCCCCTACGGGCGGCTGACCTCTCGCGCCGACCGCTGGCTGGTGGGCATCACGGGCGTGGTGCTCGTGGTGTTCTTCCTGCCGCAGCTGTTCCTGGCCGAGCACCTCCAGGTGCCGTCGCCCTACACGAGCTGCACCGGCGACTGCCCGGCGAGCGCGCTCTTCGCGCTCGACACGGAGCCCAGCTCGCTGCTCGGCGGGCTGCGCTCGGGCGGGGCGCTGCTCGTCTTCACCATCGACCTGGCCGTCGTCGCCCGGCTCTGCATGCGGATCGGCGAGGGTCGCTCGATCACGCAGCGGATGCTGCTGCCGGTCGCGATCGTGCTCGCCGCGAGGACCGCCGTCCTCGGCGTCGCGATCGTCGTGCGCCAGATCGCCCCCGAGCAGGAGACGATGGAGATCATCGCCTGGGCGCTCGCGCTCGCGACACCCGCGCTCGCCGTCGCCTTCGCGGTCGGGCTCGGGCGCTTCCAGCTCTACACGGGGCGCGTGCTCGAGAGCCTCGCCGGCGGCGTCCGCGGCGCGCCCGACCCGATCGAGCTGCGGCGCGCGCTCGCCCGCGCGTTCGGCGATCCGCAGCTGCGGCTCGCGTTCCCGCGGCCGGCGACGCCGGAGCTCTGGTCGGACTGCGCCGGCCGGCCGTACCTGCTGCCCGGGCCCGAGACGGGGCGCTGGGTCGTCGAGGTCGAGGACGGGGGCGAGGTGATCGCCGCGATCGTGTGCGACAAGGACCTCGAGCTCCAGCCCGCGCTGGTCGAGGCGGCCGCGTCCCTGGTGTCCGTCACGCTCGCCAACCAGCGGCTCGCCGCAGGCGCCGAGGCGTCGCTGCGCGAGCTCGAGGCCTCCCGCGCTCGGCTCGCGACCAGCGCGGAGCGCGAGCGGCGCCGGATCGAGCGCGACCTGCACGACGGCGCGCAACAGCGGCTCGTGGCGCTGCGGATCGAGCTCGAGCTCGCCGAGGAGCTGCTCGGGACGGACCACGAGGCGGGCCGGGCGCGCCTGCGCGAACTGGAGCGCGACGTCGACGACGCGCTCGAGGAGCTGCGCGCGATCGCGCACGGCGTCTACCCGCCCGTGCTGGCCGATCGCGGACTGGCCGACGCGCTGAAGGCCGTCGCGGGACGCTCGCCGGTCCGCGTCGACGTCGACGCGCACGACGTCGGCCGCTACCCGGCGGAGCTGGAGAGCGCGGTCTACTTCTGCGTGCTCGAGGCGCTGCAGAACGCGCTCAAGCACGCGAAGGGCGTGCGCCGCATCACCGTCGACCTGGAGGGCGACGGTGCCGAGCTCCGCTTCGCCGTGCGCGACGACGGCGCGGGCGTGCGGCGCGGCGATGCCCTGCGCGGCGGCGCCGGGATCACCGGCATGCGCGACCGCGTGGCCGCGTTCGGCGGGCGCCTCGACATCAGCTCGGCGGTCGGCGTCGGCACGACCGTGCGCGGCGTCGTCCGTACCGACGTCGTCGTCGAAACCTAGGGCCCGCGGTCCGCGGACGCCCGCGGCCGGTGCTCGGCCCACACGGACTGCAGCCGTCGCACCGAGAGGTCCTGCTTGCGGACGAAGGCGGCGGCGCCGTGGCCGAGCACGACGGCGTCCGGCTCAGGGAGCGGCTCGAGCGAGATCAGCACGACGGTGCCCGCCAGCTCGCCCGCCAGCAGCCGGCGCGCGGTCGCCACGCCGTCCATGCCGGGCATGCGCACGTCGAGCAGCACCAGGTCGGGGTGCAGGGCGGCCGCGCGCTCCAGCGCCTCCTCGCCCGAGGTCGCCTCGCCGGCGAGCTCGAACCCCGGCGCGGCGGCGATCAGCTGACGCAGCGTCCGGAGGAAGATCGGCTGATCATCCACGGCGAGCACACGGACCGGAGCCATGCCGGTACGCTCGCGGCCGCCGCCCGCGCAGGCAAGGGGACACCCCACCCCTTGGGATGGATGTAGGCACGAACGTCCAGGCCGCATTGACGACTGCGCGGTTTCCGGTGATAGTCAGCCCATGGGGGAAGGCGGATCGCCGAACGGCGCGCGCGAGCCCGCGGGGACGCTGCGCGTGGCGCTCGCGGACGACAGCTACCTGCTGCGGGAGGCGCTCGTGCACGTGCTCGACGCCGCGGACGGCATCGAGGTGGTGGCGACGTGCGGCGATCGCGACACGCTCTACGCCGCCGTCGAGTCGGAGCGCCCCGACGTCGTCGTGACCGACATCCGAATGCCGCCCGACTCGCGCGACGAGGGCCTCCAGGTCGCCGACCGGCTGCGCGACACGCACCCCGAGATCGGAGTCGTGGTGCTCAGCCAGTACTCCGAGCCGAGCTACGGGCTGCAGCTGCTCGACCGCGGCTCGGACGGGCGCGCCTACCTGCTCAAGGACCGGATCCGCTACCGGGGCCAGCTCGTCTCGGCGATCGAGACGGTCGCGCGCGGCGGCTCGATGATCGACGCGAAGGTCATCGACGCGCTGATCACGGCCCGGACCGCGGCGGAGAGCTCGCCGCTCGGCGAGCTGACCCCGCGCGAGCTCGAGATCCTGTCGTTCGTCGCGCGCGGGCACAGCAACCAGGCGATCGCGGACGAGCTCGTGCTGACCAAGCGCGCGGTCGAGAAGCACATCAACGCGATCTTCCTGAAGCTCAGCCTCCAGGACGCCCTCGACGTGAGCCGGCGCGTCAAGGCCGCGCTCATCTACCTGTCCGAGCACCCGCACGACTGAATCAGGTGGTGGGCGCCCCCCCGCCGGTCGGGTACGCACCGGCTTTCCCCGCCGCCGCGGCGGCAAGACGATTCGTCCATGAGCGCCGCCTCTCCTCCCGCTGACACCACCTCGATGACCGACGCCCGCGCCGTCGTGCGCGAGATCGCCGGCTTCTGGTGGGTCTGGCTGATCACCGGCATCGCGTGGTCGGTCGCCGCCCTGGTCGTGCTGCAGTTCGACAGCGCCTCGATCACGACGATCGGCGTCATCGTCGGCGTCCTGTTCTGCTTCGCCGCGGCCCAGCAGTTCGTGATCGCGGCCGTGACCGATCGCCTGCGCTGGCTGTGGGCGATCTTCGGCGTGCTCTTCCTGATCGCCGGGATCATCTGCTTCATCAACCCCGAGGCGACGTTCGCCGGCCTGGCCGACACGCTCGGCTTCCTGTTCCTGATCGTCGGCGTGTGGTGGTTGATCGAGGCGTTCACCGACCGCGAGGACAACCCGCTCTGGTGGCTCGGCCTCCTGGCCGGCGTGCTGATGCTGATCATGGCCTTCTGGACCAGCGGCCAGTTCTTCATCGAGAAGGCCTACACGCTGCTCGTCTTCGCCGGCATCTGGGCGCTGATGCACGGTGTGACCGACATCGTGCGGGCCTTCCGCCTGCGCGGACTGCGCGACAGTATCTAGGGCTCATGGCGGCCGAGCCCGCACCGGCGTGGAAGCCGGAGAACCCCAGCGTCCACCCCGTCCGCATGATCGTGGCGTGGGTGATCTCCGCGCTCGCGCTCCTGTTCGCGGCCTGGATCGTCCCCGGCGCGGAGGTCCGCGGCGTCGGCGGCGCGATCATCGTCGCCGCGCTCGTCGCGGTCGTGAACGCGATCGTCCCGCCGATCCTCGCGGCGCTCCGGCTGCCGTTCACGATCGGGATCGGCTTCATCGCCGTGCTGGCGGCCGATGCCGCCGCGCTGCTGATCGCCGCCGACGTGGCGCCGGACGAGCTCTACGTCGACGGATTCGCCTCCGCGCTCGGCGTCTCCATCCTCGCCTCGGCGGTGAGCACGGTCGCCGGCGCGATCGCCGGCATCGACGACGACGCGAGCTACACGTACCGCGTCGCGCGCCGCGTCGCCCGCCGCACCGGCAAGCCGATCGCCACCGACGCGCCGGGGATCATCTTCCTCGAGATCGATGGGCTGGCGCTGCCCGTGCTGCGCCGCGCGATCCGCGACGGCACCACGCCGGTGATGGCGCGCTGGCTCGCCGACGGCAGCCACAAGCTCATGGAGTGGGAGACCGACCTCTCCTCGCAGACGGGTGCGAGCCAGGCCGGGATCCTGCTCGGCGACAACCACGACATCCCGGCGTTCCGCTGGGTCGACAAGGAGTCCGGGCAGGTCGTGACCTGCTCGAAGCCCGCGGACTGCGCCGCCATCGAGGACTCGCGCACCCCGGGGCGCGGACTGCTCGCCGGCGGCGGCACCAGCCGCGGGAACCTGCTCTCGGGCAGCGCCGACGCCGCGATCCTCACCGTGAGCCGGATCGGCGCCGACAAGCGCGCGAACCCCGGCTATCGCGCGTTCCTCGCCAACGGGGCGAACGTCACGCGGACGCTCGTGCTCTTCCTGCAGGAGATCGGGATCGAGCTGATCGCCGCGACCCGGCAGCGGCGCCGCGACGTCCGCCCCCGCGGGCACCGCGGCGGGATCTACCCGCTGCTGCGCGCCGGGATGTGCGTCTTCGTCCGCGACCTCGTCGTGTTCTCCGTCCTGCAGGACATGTACCGCGGCGTCCCCGTCGTGTACGCGACGTTCCCGAGCTACGACGAGGTCGCGCACCACTCAGGCCTGGAGCGCGCCGACACGCTCGAGGCGCTGCGCAAGCTCGACGCGCGCTTCGGGCTGGTCGAGCGCGGCGCCCGGTACGCGCCGCGGCCCTACGAGTTCGTGATCCTCTCCGATCACGGGCAGACCCAGGGCGCGACGTTCCTGCAGCGCAACGGCTACGGGCTCGACGAGCTCGTGCGCCGCTCGCTCAGCGCCGGCGACGTCCGCGCGATGGAGGCCGGCGACGAGAACCACGGCGGCATGGGCCGCGCGATCGGGGAGGCGACCGGCCGCGCCGACGCGTCGGAGGACTCCGCCCACGCGCCCGACACCGTCGCGGCCGGCAAGGAGGCCGTCGTGCTCGGCTCGGGCAACCTCGGCCTCGTCTACCTGATGGAGCGGCCGCACCGGCTCACGCTCGAGGAGATCGACGAGCTGCACCCGGACCTCGTGCCGGCGCTGCGCGCGCACCCGCACATCGGCTTCGTGCTCGCGCGCTCGGCGGCCGACGGCGCGGTGGCGCTCGGCGCGGACGGCATGCGGCGGCTCGCCGACGGCGCGGTCACGGGCACCGACCCGCTGGCCGCGTTCTCGCCCAACGCCGCCCACCACCTCCGGCGCACGGACGGGTTCCCGCACGTCGCCGACCTGATGATCAACAGCTTCTACGACCCCGACACGGAGGAAGGCTGCGCCTTCGAGGAGCTCATCTCCTTCCACGGCGGCCTCGGCGGCCCGCAGACGCGGCCCTTCGTCCTCCATCCCACGCGCCTGCCGGTGCCGGACGAGCCGGTCGTCGGCGCGGAGGCGATCAACCGGCTGTTCCGGGAGTGGCGGGAGATGTGCAACCACGACACGGGCGCGGCAGACGCGACCGGGATCGGAGCGCAGCATGTGCCGCTGGATGGCCTGGCACGGGCAGCCGATGCTCATCCATGAGCTGCTGTTCGACAGCCCGCACGCGATCGTCGACCAGAGCCTCCACTCCCGCATGGGCGCCGAGACGACGAACGGCGACGGCTTCGGACTCGGCTGGTACGGCGCGGGCGAGGGCCCCGCGGTCTACCACAGCATCAGGCCGGCCTGGGGAGACGTGAACCTGCGCGAGCTCGCCGGGCACATCGAGTCCCCGCTCTTCCTCACGCACATCCGCGCCGCGATCGGCTCGCCGGTCCAGCAGACGAACTGCCACCCGTTCCGGCACGGCCGCTGGCTGTTCGTGCACAACGGCTACGTGGGCGACTTCCACCACCTGCGGCGCGACCTGATGCTGGCGCTCGACCCCGACCTGTTCGCCGCGGTCCAGGGCTCGACCGACACGGAGGTCGTCTTCCACCTCGCGCTCACGTACGGTCTGGAGGACGATCCGCTGGTGGCGATGGCCCGGACCATCGGGCACATCGAGGAGGCCGCGCGCCGGCGCGGCGTCGCTCCGCTCGTCCAGGGGACGTTCGGCATAGCGGACGGCGAGTCGCTGTGGGCGCTGCGCTACGCGACGGAGGGCACGGCGCGGACGCTCTACGCCAGCTGCGACGTCGCAGCGGTGCGGAAGCTCTATCCGGACAACAAGCGCTTCGCGGAGCTGCGCGACGACGACCGCCTGATCGTCTCGGAGCCCTTCTCCGACCTGCCCGGGGTGTGGGAGGAGATCCCGCAGTCGAGCTCGGTGCGGATCGCGGCGGACGGCGTGTTCGAGCAGCAGGACTTCGAGCCGCTGGTCCCGGTGGGCTGAGCGATGCGGATCCAGCTGCTCGACCCGTTCGGCGTCGTCCGCCTCGGCGGTCGCGTCGTGCGCTCCACCGCCTCGGCCGCCGAGGACGCCGCGATCACCGCGCTCGACACCGCCTTGCGCAGCGAGCTCGCGTCCCGCGCCGTGTGCCTGCTCGTCGAGGGCCCGCTCGGCGACGTCGCCGCGCGCGCCGCCGTCCGCAGCGGGCTGATCGAGCGCGTCGCGGGGGAGATGCTCGAGGCCGGCGTCGCCGAGCACGTCGCCGACCGCGTGCTGCAGGGCTCGGAGCTCGACCGCCTCGTCACGCGCGTGCTCGAGGACCAGGCCACGGAGCGGCTCGTCGCGCAGGTGCTCGACAGCCGCCTGCTCGACGAGAGCGTCAAGCGCGTGCTCGCGAGCGAGGAGCTCTGGCTCGTCGTCGACGAGATCGCGCGCAGCCCGGCCGTGACCGCCGCGATCTCCCAGCAGGGCATGGGCTTCGCCGACCAGGTCGTCGAGGAGGTGGGCGTGCGCACGCGCCGCGCCGACGCCTGGCTGGAGCGCGCGGCCCGCCGGATGTTGAACCGCACCGCGTCGCCGGCCACGCCGGCGAGCGGGCCATGAGCTTCGCCGCGCCCCAGCCGCCGGGGCTCGGCGAGGCCGCGCCGGCGGCGGGCACTGCGCCCGTCGCCGTCGTCGGCTACGTCGGGCTCGTCACCCGCACGCTGGCGTTCGCCCTGGACGCCGCCGTCATCAACCTCGTCGCGGTCCTCACGGCCGCGGTCTTCGGGCTCGCGCTGTCCGTGCTCTCCCTGCCCTCCGACCTCGAGAAGGCGCTCGTCGTGATCGGCGGCGTCGTCTACGTGCTGTGGTCGATCGGCTACTTCGTCGGGTTCTGGTCGACGACGGGCCAGACGCCGGGCGCGCGGGCGTTCCGCTTCCGCGTCTGCAGCACGGAGCTCGGCCCGATCAAGCCGCGGCGGGCGCTCGTCCGCTTCGGGGCCATGCTGCTGGCGGCGATCCCGCTGTTCGCCGGCTTCCTGCCGATCGTCGTCGACGAGCGGCGCCGAGGGCTGCACGACATGATCGCCCGGACGGTCGTCGTCGACGCCGTCGACGTCGACGTCAGTGCAGCAGCGCCTTGATGAAGATCAGCGCCAGGCCGACCGCGCCGACGGCCGCGGCGTGCAGCGTCGCGATCGCGAGCGACGAGCCGGCGAGCCGCGAGGCCGCCCAGGCGTAGGCGAAGATCAACCCGAGCCCGCTCCACTTGGCGATCGTGAAGGCCGTGTCGAGCTCGATCAGCCCCAGCGCGGCGAGGAGGAAGAACACGGCCGGGAAGCCGGCGCCGACCGCCACCGCCGCCGCGTCCGTGGCGAGAGCGGGGAGCTCGCGCCCGGCGACGTGCCGGCGCTCGCGCGTCTCGATCCCGATGAACTCGCTGAACGCCTCGGCCAGCGCCATCGCGATCGCGGTGGCGACGACGGCGGCCACCGTCTGCGTCGGTGTGCCCGGGTGGGCCTCCAGCGCGACGACGAGCGCGAGCCCGACGATCGAGCCGTAGACGACCTTGACGACGTCCTTGGAGCCGAGGTGCGCGTAGACGGCGCGGCCGAGGGACGTGCTCGGCCCCGCGGCCATCAGCCGGCCGTCCGCCGGAGCATCTCCACGACCAGGAAGGCCAGCTCGAGCGCCTGCTGGGTGTTGAGGCGCGGGTCGCACGCGGTCTCGTAGCGGGAGGAGAGCTCGTCGTGCGAGATCATCTCGGCGCCGCCGAGGCACTCCGTGACGTCCTCGCCCGTGTGCTCGACGTGGATGCCGCCCGGGTGCGTCCCGAGCCGCTGGTGGACCTCGAAGAAGCCCTCGACCTCGTCCATGATGCGGTCGAAGTGGCGGGTCTTGTGGCCGCTCGGCGACTCCTCCGTGTTGCCGTGCATCGGGTCGCACTGCCAGACCACGCGATGCCCGGCGCGGCTGACCGCGTCGATGATCGGCGGGAGCTGCTCGCGGACGTGCTCGTTGCCCATCCGCGAGACGAGCGTGACGCGCCCGTCGACGCGATCCGGGTCGAGCCGCTCGACGAGCTCGACCGCCCCCTCGGGGGTGACGCTCGGGCCGATCTTCACGCCGATGGGGTTCGCGAGCAGCGCGGCGAGCGCGACGTGCGCGCCCTCGAGCTGGCGTGTGCGGTCCCCGATCCAGAGCTGGTGGGCGGAGCCGAGGTAGAGGCGGTCGCCCTCGGGCCGCAGCATCGCGCGCTCGTAGTCCAGCACGAGCATCTCGTGGCTCGCGTACATCTCGACGGTGCGCAGGGAGCTGTCGTCGACGCCGCAGGCGGACATGAAGCGCAGGCTCCGGTCGATCTCCGTGGCCACGCGCTCGTAGCGCTCGCCCGCGCTCGAGCGGCGGACGAAGTCCATGTTCCATTCGTGCAGGCGGTGGAGGTCGGCGAGGCCCGCGCCGGTGATCGCGCGCGTGAGGTTCATCGCCGCGGCCGCGTTCGCGTACGCGCGGACCAGCCGGCCGGCGTCGGGGCGCCGCGCGTCGGCGCTGGCCTCCAGCGCGTTGACCATGTCGCCGCGGTAGGAGGGGAGGCCGACCGCGTCGGTCTCCGAGCTGCGCGGCTTCGCGTACTGGCCCGCGATGCGCCCCACCTTCACGACCGGCATCGACGTGCCGTACGTGAGCACGATCGCCATCTGCAGCAGCGTGCGGATCGTCCCGCGCAGGTGGACCTCGGTGTTGTCGGCGAACGTCTCCGCGCAGTCGCCGCCCTGGAGCAGGAACGCCTCGCCCCGGGCGACCGCGCCGAGCCGCTCCTGCAGCCGGTCGACCTCGCTCGGCACCGCGATCGGCGGCACGGTCTCGAGCAGCGCGCGCACCCGACCGAGCAGGTCGGTGTCGGGCCAGGCGGGCTGCTGGGCCGCCGGCCGCGAGAGGGCCTCGGCGACCGCGGCGGTGGGCAGCGCCGGTGCTGCGGTTTGCCCGGCCTCGGGCACGTCGACGGTCCAGGTCATGCCGGGAACGGTAGCCGCCGGTGGCAGCGCCGCGCAGGCGGCGCGGGAGCACGCTCCGAGCGGCCGCGCGCCACGACCGCCGGCGCAGGCATCCGATGGCCGCCGCTCCTGCGCATCCACCACGACCTTCCTCCACTCCAGAAGGAGCTGCACATGTCCCGCTTCATCGCCCTCTGGGCGCTCGTCGGGCTGCTCGGAGTCGGTGCTGCCGCGTGCGGCGACGACGACGAGCAGACCACGTCCACGTCCAAGGCCGCGCCCGAGCCGGTCGCCCAGATCGACCCGGTCTCCGGCCGCGACACCCAGGTCATGCTCGACCAGGGCTTCGTCGAGGCGCTCGGCACGCTGAAGCTCACGCCCGCGCCGGTCGGCGACGGGCAGATCACCAAGGCCGGCGTCGCGCGCTTCCCGATCACGGGCGGCAGCGTGACCTACTACGAGCCCGGCACCGTCGCGCCGTTCGTGCAGGGTGAGCTGGACCACGACGGCAGCGGCCTCAGCCTCACCGGCGGCGGCAAGACGGTCGAGCTGACCGACTTCGTCATCGACCCCGGCAAGTCCATGCTCACCGGCACGGTGTCCGTCGACGGCAAGGTCGCCGCGGAGGACGCGCCGCTGTTCTTCCTCGACGGCCGCACGCTCAAGCCGCTCGAGACGACCGCGAGCACGGCCACGCTCGAGGGCACGACGGTCAAGCTCAAGGACGAGGCCGCGACGCTCCTGAACGACACGTTCGGCACCGACGCCCTGAAGGGCGGCCTCGTGATCGGCGTCGCGAAGATCGACCTCGACCTGGAGGCCTGAGCCTCCTCCTCACCACACCGTGTTGCGCACGAGCTCCCAGGCGAGCGCCTGGGCGGCCAGCAGCACGAGCGCGAGCCGCAGCCTCTCCGTCTGCATCGCCGCCGCGGCGGCGATGCAGGCGAGCGGCGCGAGGAAGAGCCAGATCCGCTCGACCTCGGCCTTCGTGAAGCCGGCCACCGCGGCCACGCCGATCACCGCGAAGATCGCGATCGCCGTGTCCTCGCCCTCGCCCAGCGCGCGCAGCGCGTACCAGGCGACCGGCAGGCCGAGCATGAGCAGGAACGCGGTCGGGGAGCCGGTGAGCCAGTACCAGTACGGGCGCCGGTCGGCGATCCCGAAGCGGTACACCGACTCCGTCGCATGCAGCGTGCCGATCGGGTCGTACCCGGTCGCCGCGGCGACGATGGCGTGGGCGGCGAGCAGCACCGCGCCGCACAGCACGCCGAGCACGAGCATGTCGCGGAAGCCGCTACGGCGCCACGCGAGCAGCGCCGCCCAGGCGCCGATCGCCAGCAGCGACCAGGCGAAGAACGTGCCGAGCGCGAGCAGCGCCGCGCCCGCGAGCCGGGCGCCGACGCGCGTCGAGGTGAGCGGCCACGCGGCGAGCAGCCCGAGCGTCGCGTACACGGCGTCCGCGGAGGTCGCGCCGAACAGCAGCACGGAGGGCGCGAGCGCGGTCAGCAGCCCCGCGACGCGGGCGGACCGCTCGGGCAGGAGCGACCGCGCGGTCGCGTACGCGAGCGGCGCGACGGCCGAGCCGCTCACGATGCACAGCGCGGCGAGCTCGGCGGGCGTGTCGATCCCCGTCCAGTGCAGGACGAGCAGCAGCCCGGGCGGGTGGCCGGCGCTGTGGACGGGCAGCGCGGGCACGAGCTCCGCGAAGCGGTCGAGGAACCAGCCCGCGCCGTACCGGAACGCGGAGAGCGACGGGAGGTACTCGTTCGGCCCCTCGAAGCCGTCGAGGTCGAACACGCGCGACCACTCGCCCGGCCCGCGGTTCGCGGCGCCGAGCGCGAGCCGGGCAGCGAGCGTGAGCGCGAAGAGCGCCGCTGCGAACGCGGCCGGCGGCGCGGACGCCACGAGCCGCGGCCCGAGCCACACGCCCGCGCCGAGCACGGCCGCCGCCGCGAGCGCCCAGCCGGCGTCCACGGCGACCGCCCAGCGCCCGATGAACGGCGGCGCCGGGAGCCCGAGCTCGGCGCCGGCGACCAGCCCGGCCACCACGGTGGCGGCCATGACGGCGAAGCCCGCGACGGCGAGAGCGCGCCCGCGCGCGAGGCGGGCCGCCGTGGCCGCGCGCTCCTCGGCGGCGTCAGCCATCGGCGCCTGCCATCCTCGGCGGATGCTCCCGCGCCGCCGCCGAACCCGGCCGCGGGCGCGGGCCGCGCGGTGGATCGCCGGGCCGCTGCTGGCCGCGGCGCTCGCGGGCTGCGGCTCCGCGCCGCTCGCCGAGAACCCGCCGCCCGCGGGCCCGCCCGTCTCGCCGCCCCTCGACGCGCGGCCCGATGGCCGGCTCGTCGCCGCCTCCGCGCTCCCCGACCTGCCGCGGGCGGGCACGGAGACCACCGCGGAGCGCGGCGCCACGCGCGTCGTGCTCCGCCCGCGCGAGCGCGTGCTCGAGCTCTACGACGGCGCGCAGCGGATCGACTCGGCGCCCGCCGGCGTCGGCCCGGCGCGGGTCGTCTCCGACGACGGGAACTACGTCTTCGTCGCCGACGCGGCCGGCGGCGCCGTGCTCGTCTTCCGCGTCCGCCCGGAGCTGGCGCTCGTGCGCCGCTACGCGCTCCCCGACGGGCCGTACGGGATGGCGATCGACAACCGTCGCCACCGGATGTTCGTGACGCAGGTCGGCCGCAACCGGCTCTGGGTGCTCAACGTCGGCGCGCGCCTGACGCGGCTCGGCCTGCACGCGACGCCGCGCCAGCCCGACGCGGTGGCGGTCGACGAGCGCACGGGGCGCGTGTACGTGAGCGGACGGGCGGATGGCGTCCTTCAGGTCCTCGACCGCACGGCGTAGAGGATGCCGGAGCCGAGGAAGAGCAGCGCGCTGACGAGCAGCCACCGCTCGGCGTAGCCGTCCCACTCCACGCCGCTCACCCGCGTGTACGCGCCCTCGCCCTTCCCGCACATCACGGGGAAGAAGACGAGCAGGAGCAGCGCCGAGAGCGCGAGCGGGATCCGGACGAACGGCGAGCGGCCGACGAGCCGCCCCGCGACCGTGTAGGCGGGGAACAGCACGAGGTCGTGGACGACCACCGCCGCGACGAGCCACACAGCGATCCGCTGCCAGTTCCCCAGCCCGGGGACCTGCAGCAGCGCCCACGCGGCGAGCGCCAGCGCCGCGAGGTGCGCGAGCAGGTGCACGGGCGACGCGCCGTATCGCTTCACGCGCGGAACTCCATCCGGCCGACCCACTTCGTGTTGTGCACGCCGGGCAGCCCGGGGACGATGATCCGCGCCGGGTAGCCGTGGTCGGGCTCCAGGTCCACGCCGCCGACCTTGAGCACGAGCAGCGAGCGGGAGTCGGCGACCTGGTTCGCGGCGAGCGTCGCCTGGCGCAGGATGCCCTGCGGCTGCAGCGAGCCGACGGTGAGCTGCGACGGGTCGCGCACGCCGGCGATCCGGGCGAGCTCGAGCAGCGGGACGCCCGTCCACTCCTGTCGCGTCGACCAGCCCTCGACGCAGCCGAGCGTGAGCGTGTGCGTGGCCTGGGGGAGGGCGAGCAGCTCCTCGCGCGAGAGCGCGATCTCGCCGCCGCCGCCCGCGAGCACGAGCCGGTAGGCGGGCCCCGTCATCGCCTCGGTGATCTTCGCCCCGGCCGCGGTCTTGTTCACCGGGAAGCCGCCGTCGCGGCGCGGGGCGAGGAAGGCGATCCGGCGCAACGGGCCGCCGATCGACTCGCCGGCGTTGGCCACGAGCAGCGCCGCCGAGCCGCCGCCCACCGCGGCCAGCAGCGCGCGCCGGCTGAGCACGGGCGCGTCGGGCGCGATCGCCACGAGCGGCGAGTCGCGGAGCTCGCTGCCCGCCCGCCCGCGCAGCGACCGCAGCGCGACCGGGAGCTTCACGACGAGGTGGACGCCGAGCGCGGCGGCGAACACGACCGCCGCGTAGGAGTGCGCCTTCACGAAGTCGAAATCGAAGACGTACCAGTACTGGATGTTCGCGATGCCGGTGGCGAACAGGAAGATCGTGCTCGCGACGAGCAGCGCGATCGTCGCGCGCTCGACGGCCTCCGCGGCGCTCGTGACCGGCGGCCAGGCGAACAGCCGCGGCATGACGGACCACAGCTTGGCCAGCAGCCACGGGACGGCGACGAGCCCGGCGTTGACGTGGAGGCCCTGGTTGAGCGCGTAGAGCCACGACGGGCCCGTCGGCCAGTCGAAGAACGTCAGCGGGAGGTCGGGCTCGACGATCGCGTTGTTCCCCAGGTCGGGCTGGTACGCGGCATGCGAGAGGAAGCCCGTGACGGCGACGATCGCGACGAGCCCGAGCAGCGTGAGGCCGAGGATCGCCGTGAGCCGCGGGCCGCGCAGCGGCGAGCGGAAGAAGCCCGGCCGGAAGGGGCCGGGCGGCGGGCCCTTCACGGGAGCCGCTCCAGCCGGGCGAACCAGCGGCCGCCGTGGTCGAGCAGCTCGGCGCAGCGCAGCCCGGCGAGGCGGGCGACGGGGCCGATGCTGTCGGCGCCGACGGTCGCCCATCCGAACCACGGGCTCATGGCGCCGCCGCCCTCGAGGCGGATCCGCTCGCGCCGGGTCGGCTGCCCGGGCGGCGCGACCTCGGCGAGCACGACGCCGGCGGGCGCGATCAGCTCGCGCGCCCGCGCGAGCAGCGCGTCCGGCCGCCCGCCGATCCCGATGTTGCCGTCGAGCAGCAGCGCGGTCCGCCACGTCCCGGCCCGTGGCACGTCGGCGAACACGGAGCGGAGGATCGCCTCGGCTCCGCGGGCGCGCGCGATCCGGACGGCCACGGGGGAGAGGTCGAGCCCGAGCCCCTCGTGGCCGGCGGCGGCCAGCGCGGCGAGGTGGCGGCCGGGCCCGCAGCCGATGTCGAGCACCGGCGGGACGGCGGCGCGCAGCAGGGCGCGGTCCGCCGCGTCGACCGGCGCCAGCCAGCGGCCGATCGGGAGGCGGCGGACACCGCCGTCCGCGACGCGGTAGGCCCCCTCGCCTCCGCGGCCCGCGGCGGCGGAGGCGAGAAGCCGGCCGTAGAGCAGCTCCGCCGGCTCGAGCGTCGGCGCGGCGACGGCGCTCATGCCGCCAGCTCCGCGAGCGTCGCGGCGAACCGGCTCGCCGGCGCGTCGGCGGCCACCGCGTGCGCGGCGGCGATCGTGTCGACGTCGAGCAGCGCGGGCAGCTCCGCGGTGCGGAGGCCGAGCTGCGCGAGCCGGCGGCGCTGCGCCAGGCCGGTGTGCGGCTCGCTCATCGGGATGCCCTCGAACACCGCGCGGCGGGCGCGGCGCAGGCCGATGCCCCAGTAGCCGCCGTCCGCGGCCGGGCCGAACGCGGCGTCGTGGGTGGCGAGCGCGCGCAGGCCGGCCCGCAGCAGCGCGGGCGTGAGCTGCGGCGTGTCCATCCCGACGAGGAAGGCGGGCCCGCCGGCATCCTCGAACGCCGCGGCGAGCCGCTGGGCGAGGCCGTCGCCGCGCTGCGGGACCACCTCCCAGCCCTCGGGCAGCCATGGTCCCGGCGCGCCCTCGAGCACGAGCACGCGGCGTGCCGCGCCTGCGGCGCTCGCGGCGGCGAGCGTGTCCTGGAGCGCGGCGCGGGCGAGCTCGGCCGCCTGCTCGGGCGTGCACGGCGGGCACAGCCGCGTCTTCACCCGCCCGGGGACGGGCGCCTTCGCGATGACGAGGATGGCCGGCGTCACGAGAGCACGGCGCCCATGTCGCGGATCGCGCGGAGCGTCCCGCGCACCGTTCCCGTCACCTTCGAGCGGCCGCGGCGCGGGCGCTGCGTCACCGTCACCTCGTCGATGCGCCAGCCGGCCGCGGCGGCGCGGAGCACCATCTCCAGCGGCCACCCGAAGCGGCGGTCGCGCAGGCCGAGGCCGAGGAGCGCGTCGCGGTGCGCGGCGCGCATCGGGCCGAGGTCCCGCAACGGCACGCGGGTGCGGCGCCGCAGCTCGGCGGCCAGCAGCGCGTTGGCGGCGCGGGCGTGCAGCGGCCAGCCGGCCGCGGCGGCGGCGCTGCGCGCGCCGAGCACGAGGTCGGCGCGGCCGGTGGCGACCGGGTCGGCGACGCGTGGCAGCTCGCGCGGATCGAACGACGCGTCGCAGTCCATGAAGCAGACGACGTCGCCCTCCGCGGCCTGCAGGCCCGCCCAGCAGGCGGCGCCGAAGCCGCGCCGCGGCTCGTGCACCACCTGCGCGCCGAGCGCGGCGGCGAGTGCGCCGGAGCCGTCGGTGGAGCCGTTGTCCACCACGACCGGCGCGTAGCCGGCCGGCATGCGCTCGAGCACCCAGGGCAGGGCGTCGCGCTCGTCGAGGACGGGGAGGACGACGGAGAACATGTTCGTCTGTCTCTACGCCGCACCCGCTGTTACCGGATGACCGCTCCGTACGCTGGCGGCATGATCCTCGTGACCGGCGGCGCCGGGTTCATCGGGTCGCACCTCGTCGACGCGCTGCTCGCCGCGGGGCACGAGGTGCGGGCGGTGGACGCGCTCCTGCCCGCCGCGCACCGCGAGCGGCCGGGCTATCTCGCCGAGGCCGCGGAGTGGATCGAGGGCGACCTGCGCGACCCGGACGTCGCGGCGCGCGCCGTGGCCGGCGTGACCGCGGTCTCCCACCAGGCGGCGATGGTCGGGCTGGGCGTCGACCTCGGCGACCTGCCCGCCTACGTGGGCCACAACGACCTCGCCACCGCGCAGCTGCTGCGCGCGCTGGCGCTCCGCGGCTTCGCCGGCCGGCTCGTGCTCGCGTCGAGCATGGTCGTCTACGGCGAGGGCCGCTACACGTGCTCCGTCCACGGCGTGGTGGCTCCCGGGACGCGCGCGCCCGGCGACCTCGACGCGGGCCGCTTCGAGCCCCGTTGCCCGGAATGCGGCCGCGAGCTGGCGCCCGGGGTGGTCCCGGAGGACGCGCCGCTCGACCCCCGGAGCGTGTACGCGGCGACGAAGTTGGCGCAGGAGCACTTGTGCGGCGCGTACTCCCGGGAGACCGGCGTGCCGGTCACCGCGCTGCGCTACCACAACGTCTACGGGCCGCGGATGCCACGCGACACGCCGTACGCCGGCGTCGCGAGCATCTTCCGCTCCGCCTACGCCGCCGGCCGCGCGCCGCGGGTGTTCGAGGACGGCGGCCAGCGCCGCGACTTCGTCCACGTCCGCGACGTCGCGCGGGCCAACCTGCTCGCGCTCACGGCGCCCGAGCCCGTCGCCGGCGCCTTCAACGTCGCGAGCGGGACGTCGCGCACCGTGCTGGAGATGGCGGAGGCGCTCGCCGCCGCCTGCGACGCGCCACCCGAGGCGGCGCCGGCGGTGACGGGCGAGTGGCGTGCGGGCGACGTGCGCCACATCGTCGCCTCGGCGGAGCGCGCCCGCGAGTGGCTCGGCTTCGCCGCCGGGGAGGACTTCGCCGCGGGGATGGCGGAGTTCGCCGCGGCGCCGCTGCGCGGGTGAGCGCAACCGCGCCAGGTTGGTGACCCGCGGACGGGGTCGGCGGCGCACCGCGGTCAATCCGATCCCAAGGAGGGACCAAGTGCGTGGCTTGACCTACTCGAACGTGATGGCCTCGGCGGCCGTCTTCATCGCACTCGGCGGCTCGTCGTACGCGGCGGTGAAGATCACCGGCGACGACGTGCGCAACGGCTCGCTGACCGGCAAGGACGTCCGCGACGGCAGCCTCCGCGCCGCCGATCTACGCCCCGGCGTGCTCAAGGCCGGGCCCGAAGGGGCCAAGGGCGACCCGGGCGCCCCCGGCGAGCGAGGACCGAAGGGCGACAAGGGCGACAAGGGCGATCCGGGCGACGGCGGCCGCTGGCTGCTGATCGACGAGAACGGCGACATCGCCGAGCAGTCCGGCGGCTTCACCCGCATCTCGAAGCCCGGCATCAACGGCCAGCCGGCGACGAACCCCAACATCTACGTCGACACGGGCGGCTCGCTCGTCGGCAAGGGGCTGACGGCGGCCATCGCGATCCAGAACCGGATCGACCGCACCGGCGACGGGATGGCCGACCCGGCCTTCGCCGGCGACGCGGCGGTCGGCCGCTGCAACACCGCGGCGATCACGTGCGCCCCGGCGGGCACGAACGAGGACGACACCCTCGTCGTGCGCTCGCTGGCCGACAACACGAACGTCATGTCGCAGACGCGCCGCGTCTGGATCCACGTCACGGGCTGACGGCGTTCACACCGCCGCGCGGCCGAACCGGCCGCGCGGCCGGAACGCCGCCTCGAGCTGCTCGCGCTCGAACCGGCCCAGGACGCGGTCCTCGGTCGCGAAGCGGTAGACCGCGACCTTGAAGACCGCCATCAGCGTGTTCTGGACCACCGCGCCGACGAGGAATACCGCGGCGCCGAGCACGATGAGCACCGCGCCGCCCGCCCCGCCGAGCACGATCCCGAGCGCGACGAGCGCGGCGCCCGGCAGGAAAGCGACGAGGAAGACGATCGCGCCGATCGCGAACGTCCCCGCGACGCCCTCGCCCCAGCGCTGCCGCAGCACCGCGATCGAGCGGCCCAGCGCGGCCTTCGGACCGAGGTCCTCGAAGGCGATGACCGGGATGACGAAGAACGTCGCGACGGTCCAGGCGAAGTTGGCGAGCCCGCCGACGAGCGCGCCGACGAGCTGCCCGGCGCCCTGGCGCAGGAAGGCCTGCACCGCCGTGATCAGCCCGCCGACGACGAGCTGGAGCAGCGCCCAGCCCAGCACGGGTCCCAGCCGCTCGCGGGCCGCGGCCCACCCCTCGGACGGCCGCGTGTCCTCGCCCTCGAGCGAGCGGGCGGCGCAGGCGGCGAGCGCGACGTTGCAGAAGATGGAGAACGCGATCACGACGTAGAGGCCGATCACCGCGATCGCGATCGCGAGGGGCGCGCTCGTGGAGTAGAGCCCGGCACCGGCGCCCCCGAACACCGCCACGGCGATCAGCGCCCCGATTCCCGCGATCACCGGGAAGACGAGCAGCGAGCGGTCGGCCTTGACGATCGCCCAGCTCTCCTTGGACAGCGCCCATCCACGTTGCATGCGTCCCATCGGACGACCGTAGTCCGATCCATGCCGAAGGTGCAAGCGGTCGTTGACTCCGCGGGGCGGGTCCGGTAGGTGGTTGGCATGAACGAGCAGGAGCTCATCGAGCGCACGACCGAGGTCCTCGCGGAGAGCGGGGCCCCCGAGAACGTCGAGGCCGCGGGTATCTTCAACCCGCGCGGCCACACCGGATCCATGTTCGCCGGGGGGATCGTCGGCGACGGCATCGCCGGCGCGGGACCCGACCTCGTCAACGCCATCGGGACCGTCGGCGGCGCCGTCGCGGGCGCCAAGGTGCACGACGCGACGACCGGGCTGCCGGAGTGGCTCGTCGTCGCCGTGACGCCGACGTCCGTCGTCGGCTTCGACACCGACGGCCGCCGCCGGCCGACCCGGCCGATCTTCCGCTTCGCGCGCTCCGAGCTCGAGACGAAGGTCCACCAGCGCGTCAACGTCCGCATCCTCGAGCTGATCCACAAGGACACGGGATCGAGCGTCCAGCTGGAGGGAAACCGCATCCCGCTGCTCCACACGAAGGACGTGATCAAGGCGCTCCACGGCGACGGCTGAGCGCTGTGTGATCGACCTCCCACTCCGGGGTGCCCGCTGTGTGCGGAAGCTCCCACACCCCGGTTCCGGCGGGGAGTACGTTCGCTCTCGGAAGGGGCCGGACCACGCTCTACCAGCAGGGAGAGGATCACGTCATGCCGCACGCCATGCCGTTGCTGGGCACGCTCTCACGCTCGGGCTACCTCGCGCTCTGCGACCCGGTGTCGTGCGACGACCCGCTCGCGGAGCCGCGCGCGATCCAGGCGCGTGCCGGGGCGACGCTGCCCGTCAAGTGGCGGGTGCTCGACGCCGAGGGCGCGCCCGTCTCGGACGCGGAGCACTTCGCCGGCGTGACGTCGACGGCGGCGCCGGCCCGCGAGCCGGATGACGCCGGCGGCGCGGGACCGGAGTACCTCGGCGACGGCTACTGGCGGTTCCACTGGCAGACGCCCGCCGCGTACGCGGGCCAGCGCCGGATGATGACCCTCTCCCTGCGGGACGGCTCCTCGCGCTCCGCGCTGCTCCAGTTCAGCTGAGCCGCGCGCCGACGCCGGCGCTGGCAATCCGACCGTGACCTGCCATAGGGTCGGCGGGGCAGTGGCGGAGCACGACGTGGATCACCTCTAGCCGGGCGCGCCGTGCCGCGCACGCTCACGGGCATCGTGGCGGCCGTTGCCGCGACCGGCTGGCTGGTCACCACCGCCGCGCCTGCGCAGGCGCCGCTGGCGCTCGCCGCGGATCTCTCGGAGACGGGCTACGTCGGCCTGCGGCTCACGGCTGCGCCGGGCACGGCGGTCACGGTCGCCGAGCGCATCGGCGGCTCGCTCGAGCCGCTGGCGACGGTGACACCGGAGGCCGGGCTCACGACCCTGCCGCGCGCGGCGGCGTGGCGCTGCGACCGCCGCTCGCGCGAGTTCGTCGCCACCGCGGCCGACGGCGGCAGCGCGAGCCTCGTGACCCGCACGCCCGGGTGCGCCGCCCGGCTTGCGGTCCGCGCGCCGCGCCGAGCGCGGCCGGGCGACCGGATCGCGGTGCGCGTGCGCGACCGCTGGGCCCTCGGCGACGCCGACGTCCGGGTCTGCGCTCGGCCGCCCGGTGGCGGCGGGACCTG
>JBEVIG010000184.1:0-7172 GCA_040510855.1 Solirubrobacteraceae bacterium | reverse complement strand
GCGGTCGAGCTCGTCTGCGCCGCGCAGGCGGTCGACCTGCGGGACCGGGTCGCGGAGCTCGGCGCCGGCACGCGGCGCCTCTACGAGCTCACGCGCGAGCACGTTCCCTTCACCGCAGCGGGCACGGCGCCCGCCGGCGACCTCGGAGCGCTCGCGGAGGCGCTGCGGGTCCGCGACGAGGTCACGGAGGACCGGTTCGCGGCGATCGCCGCGGGCGATCGTCCGCTGACGCCGGCCGAGTGCGCCGGGCGCGCGCGGCAGGCGGCGGCGCTGGTCGACCTCGGCGCGCTCGACCGCACCGGCGCCGGCGAGGCGCGGCTCCTCTGGCGCGACGCGCACTCCGAGGCGTGGCTCAACACCTGGTGGGAGCCCCGTGACACGGGCTACCACGACCACGGCGGCTCCTGCGTCGGCGTGTACGTGCTCGACGGCCGGGCGTGGAACGAGCCGCTCATCGTCGGCGGTCCGCGGCGGGCGCGCGAGTACGGCGCGGGCGACTCGTTCGCGTTCCCCGGTGACGGCATCCACCGCATGGACCACGCGCCAGGCGCGGTCACCGTGCACGTCTACTCGCCGCCGATCCAGAGCATCGGCCACTACGACCTCGTCGACGGCATGCTGCACCGCGTCGCCGGCGCGCCCGACGCCCCCTCGCCGCCGAGCGGCGCGCTCCTCGACGCCGTGAGCGGGGCCGGGTGAGCGCGCTCACCTGCCGCGGCTGGGAGCAGGAGGGCGCGCTGCGCTGCCTGCTCAACAACCTCGACCCGGCGGTGGCCGAGGCGCCCGGCGACCTGATCGTCTACGGCGGCAACGGCAAGGCGGCGCGCGATCACGCCTCGCTGGAGCGGATCGTCGCGACGCTGCGGCGGCTCGGCGGCGACGAGACGCTGCTGGTGCAGTCCGGCAAGCCGGTGGCGGTGCTGCCGAGCCATCCGGACGCGCCGCGCGTCCTGATCTCGAGCGCGATGCTCGTCCCCGCCTGGTCGACGTGGGACGACTTCTGGGCGCTCGAGGCCGCCGGCCTCACCACGTACGGCCAGATGACGGCGGGCGGCTGGTTCTACATCGGCACGCAGGGGATCCTCGGCTTCACCTACGAGACGTTCCGTGCCGTCGCGCGCAAGCACTTCGGCGGCTCGCTCGCGGGCCGCCGCGTGCTCACCGCCGGTCTCGGGGGCATGGGCGGGGCGCAGGGGCTCGGCGTCACGCTCAACGGCGGCCGGGCGCTGATCGTCGAGGTCGACGCGCGGCGTGCCCGCCGGCGGGCCGACGCAGGGTGGATCGACCATCTCACCGACGACTACGCGCACGCCGTCGCCGCCCTGGCCGACCCGGACGGCCCCGGCTCGATCGGCCTCGTCGGCAACGTCGCCGAGGTCGCCCCGCGGCTCGTCCGCGACGGCGTCGGCTTCGACGTCGTGACGGACCAGACCGCCGCCCACGACCTGCTGCACGGCTACGTGCCCGCCGGCGGCACGCCCGAGGAGACGGCGGCGGCCGACGCGGGCGACGCGGCCTACCGCGACCGCGTGCGCGCGTCGATCGCCGCGCACGCGGAGGCGCTTCTGGCCCTGCGCGACCGCGGCGCCGTGGCGTTCGAGTACGGCAACAACCTGCGCGCCCAGGCCGTCGAGGCCGGGGTCGCCGAGGCGGCGGAGGTGCCCGGGTTCGTCGTCGCCTACGTGCGCGACATCCTGGCCGCGGGCGTCGGCCCGTACCGGTGGATCGCGCTCTCCGGCGACCCGCGCGACCTGCGCCGCAGCGAGGACGCGCTGATGGAGGTGATCGGGACGTCCTCGCTGGCGAGGTGGATCGGCCTCGCGCGCGAGCGGATCCGCCCCCAGGGGCTGCCGGCGCGGATCTGCTGGCTCGGGCTCGGCGAGCGCGACGCGGTCGGCCGGCGCCTCAACGAGCTCGTCCGCAGCGGCGAGTGCGGGCCGCTGGCGCTCGGCCGCGACCATATGGACCCGGCCTCGGTCGCCTCGCCCTCGCGGGAGACGGAGGGGATGCTGGACGGGAGCGACGCGATCGCCGACTGGCCGATCCTCTCCGCGCTGCTCAGCGCCGCGCAGGGCGCCAGCTGGGTGGCCGTCGGCAACGGCGGCGGGGTCGGAATCGGCCGCAGCACCCACAGCGGGCTGGTGGTCGTCGCGGACGGGAGCGAGCTCGCCGAGCGCAAGATCGCGCGCGTCTTCTGGTCGGATCCCGCGCTCGGCGTCGCGCGCTACGCGGACGCGGGCTACCCGGCCGCCCAGGAGACCGCGCGCCGCCACGAGCTCGATCTGCCGAGCGGCTCAGCGCGGCTCGCCGGCCGCTGACGCGCGCAGCCGCGAGAGCGCGAGCAGCGTGCTCGCGCGCCGGCGGGCGATCGCGTCCGTGGCGTCCGGCGAGTAGTCGCCGCGCAGGCCGCGGCCGGTCTCGACGCCGAGGTCGCCGGCCTCGACGAGCGCGCGCAGGTGCGCGGGCGGCGCCTCGTCGGCGGCGAGCAGCGGGAACAGCCGGCCGGCGACGGCGAGGTGGACGTCGAGTCCGGCGAGGTCCATCGACTCGAACGGCCCCACCGCGGCCCAGCGGGCCCCGAGGCCGGCGGTGACCGCGGCGTCGACGGCGGCCGCATCGCAGACCCCGGCCTCGACGAGCGCGTACGCCTCGCGGATGAGCGCGTACTGCAAGCGGTTGGCGACGAAGCCCGGAACGTCGCGCTCGAGGCGGACCGGCGTCTTGCCCGCGGCACGGCTCCAGGCGACGAGCTGCTGCACCGTGGCCGGCGCGGTCGCGGGCGCGGCGACGATCTCGACGAGCTCCACGAGCTCGGCCGGGTTGAACCAGTGCAGTGCCGCGAAGCGGCCCGGGTCGCGCAGGGACTCGCTCAGCGCGGCGAGCGGGAGCGAGGAGGTGTTCGTCGTGAGCAGCGCGTCCGGCGGCGCGGCCGCCTCCGCACGCCCGAGCACCTCGGCCTTGACCGCGAGATCCTCGACGATCGACTCCACGACGAGCGCGGCGCCCGCGACGGCGTCGTCGCCGTCGGCCACGAGCTCGACCCGCGCGCCGGCGTCGCCGGCCGCGTTGCGGCCGAGCCCGCCGTGGGCGATCAGCGCCTCGAGGCCGGCGGCGAGCCGCCGCCGCGCGCGCTCGCGCGTCGCGTCCCGGCGCGCGTGGATGCGGACGGACGAGCCCGCGAGCGCGAAGGACAGGGCGATGCCGCACCCCATGGTGCCGGCGCCGAGTACGCCGACTCGCGCCGGGGCCTCGCTCACGGCCAGAACCCGCGCTCGTCGAGATGGGCGAGCAGGACCGCTCCCGCGTGGGCGACATGGTCGCTCATCGCGCGCCGCGCGGCCACCCCGTCGCCGTGCGCGAGCGCGTCGCGGATCGCGACGTGCTCCGCGAGGTTGAGCTCCCGCGCCTCGTCGGCCGACGTGATCGCCCGCCAGACGTAGTCCTTCGGGAAGACGCGCTGGAGCTCGGCGAGCGTCTCGGCGAGCCGCCGGTTGCCCGCCGCCTCGTGGATCACGCCGTGGAACCGCTCGTTGGCCTCCGTGACCGCGGCGTTGATGCCCGCCGCGTCGCCGGACCCGCGCTCGATCGTGGCGATGACGCGCTCCATCGCCGCGTGCGCGTCGTCCAGCGCCGCGAGCTCCGCGGCGCCGATCCGGGCGGCGGCCAGCTCGGCCGCGAAGCCCTCGAGCTCGGCGCGCAGCGCGTAGACCTCGCCCAGCTCGCGGCGGGAGAGGGAGCGGACCGTCGCGCCCTTGTTCGGGACGAGCTCCACGAGGTGCTGGGCCTGCAGCTTGCGCAGCGCCTCGCGCACCGGCGTCCGGCTCACGCCGAACCGGCGGCAGAGATCCTCCTGCTGGAGCCGCGTGCCCGCCGGATACTCGCCTTCGAGGATCGCCGCCTGGATCCGATACGCGATCTCGTCGGCCAGTCCCGTGAGGACGACGCGGTCCGGTGCCGGGTGCGTCACGTGGCGGCCGAGGATACATGAATCCAATCCGCCTCAGGGCCTGTCCGCGCTCAAGTTCCGCGGCGAGCGGCCGACCGCGTGGACACCCGTGCCTGCTCCCGCGACGTCCCGTTCCAGGCGTACCCGGACCCGCTCCCTCCGGAAGTGGGCGGCGATCGCGTGCGCGCTCGTCCTGCTCCCGCAGCTGGCGGGCTCGACCATCGCGGCGCTCAACCAGCGTTCCGCGGCCAAGGAGAGCCTGCAGGAGGAGCAGCAGGTCAGTGCGGCGCTGCACGCGCTGAGCGTGGGCCAGAACGCGATCCTGAACGTGCGGTCGGCGGCCCACGCCGTGCGGCTCGACCCCGAGTCCAGGCCGGCGAGGGCCCGCCTGCAGGCGGTCGTGATCAGGGCCGACGACGCCTTGCACGATCCGGCGCTCCGCGGGAACCGGCGCATCGCCGGCGCGTGGGCCCGTGCGCGCGAGACGCTGTTCGCCTGGGCGGTCAGGGGCGCGGTCGGCGACGACACCACGACGAACGTGCTGCGCGGAGTCGACGAGGCGCTGTCCGCGCACACCGACGCGCTGGCGCGCACCGACGTCGCCACGGCGCGGGAGGGCGGCGACGCGGCCGCGGGCGTGTGGGCGCTGAGCATCGTCACGGCCTTGACGACGCTGCTGGTCGCGGCGTCGATCGCGGTCCTGCAGGTCCGCTCGCTCCGCGGTGGGCTGGGCGGGCTGCAGGCGGCGGCGCGGCGGTTCGCGGCCGGCGATCTCGCGGCGCCGGTCGGGCCGTCGGACCTCACGGAGCTCGCCGACGTGGGGGAGGCGCTCGAGGTGATGGCGGGGAACCTGCGCCGCACCGAGGAACGGCTGCAGCACCAGGCCTTCCACGACGAGCTGACGGGCCTCGCGAACCGGTCGCTGCTGCTCGAGCGCGTCCGGCGGTGCCTGGCCGAGCGCGCCGGCGAAGCGGCCGGCCCGGAGGCGGGGCTCGTGTTCGTCGACCTCGACGGGTTCAAGGACGTCAACGACTCGTTCGGCCATGCCGCCGGCGACGAGCTCCTGCGCGAGGCCGCGAGGCGGTTCAGCGACAGCGTCCGCGACGGCGATCTCGTCGCGCGACTCGGGGGTGACGAGTTCGCCGTGTTCCTCGACGACTGCCCGGCGCTGCTCACCGTCGACGAGGTCGCCGGCCGCATCGCCGGGGCCTTCGAGCGGCCCTTCACGCTCGAGGGCCGCCCGATCAAGTCGTCGGCGACCATCGGCACCGCGCTCGCGGCCGAGGGCATGGAGGCGGAGGAGCTCCTGCGCGCTGCGGACATCGCGATGTACGCCGGCAAGCGCGAGGGCCCCGGCGAGCTCCGGCACTTCCAGGTCTCCATGCTCGACGAGACGGTCACGCGGCTGCGGCTGGAGGCCGATCTCGAGGCGGCCGTCGCGGCCGGCGACATCGACGTGCACTACCAGCCGATCGTCGCCCTCGGCCGCGACGCCGAGGTCGAGCGCGTCGAGGCGCTCGCGCGCTGGCACCATCCCGAGCGGGGCGCCGTCCCGCCGGACGTCTTCATCGACATCGCCGAGCGCAGCGGGACGATCGTCGCGCTCGGGCAGCACGTGCTCCGCCGCGTCTGCGCCGACCTTCCCGCGCTGCGCGAGCGCCACGGCGCCGGCGTGGCGGTCGCCGTCAACCTCTCCGCCCGCGAGCTGCTCGCCCCCGACCTCGTCGCCGTCGTCCGGCACACGGTCGCGGACGCCGGAGTCGAGCCGGCGTCGATCTCGTTCGAGCTGACGGAGACGGCGCTGGTCGGCAACACGGACTTGGCGCTCGAGCGCCTGCAGGCCCTGAGGGAGCTCGGCTTCCGGCTCGCCCTGGACGACTTCGGCACGGGCTACTCGTCCCTGTCGTACGTGCGCGACCTGCCGTTCGACTGCCTCAAGATCGACCGGTCTTTCACGGACTGCGACGGGGCGAGTGCCGCGGCGAACCGCGCGCTGATCGGCACCATCGTCTCCATGTGCCGCAGCTTCGGGCTCGCGGTCGTCGCGGAGGGGATCGAGACCGAGGCGCAGCGGGCGTGGCTGACCGATCTCGGATGCGACCTCGGGCAGGGGTTCCTGTTCGCGCGGCCGGCGCCGCTCGCGCGCCCGCCCGGCGATGCCGGGCGCGTGGCGCGCCGCGTGTCGATCAGCTGAGTCAGCGGTCGACGGCGAGCTCGCCGCCCTTGGCCCAGTTCTCGTGACCGACCTCGTGGATGAACACCTGGACGTGCTCCGGCTCGACGCCGTAGGCCGCGACGAACGCCTCGGTGATGCCGGCGACGAGCTTCCGCTTCTCGTCGAGGGGCCGCGGCGACTGCTCGACGGTGACGATCGGCATGGTCAACGCTCCTTTCGGGACATGAACGCGCGTGTCGCCTCGGCGTGCTCGTCCGTCTGCGCCAGCGCGGCGTAGGCGAGCCGCTCGAGCGCGAGGACGGCCTCGCCGGAGGCCTCCGGGACGGCGTCGACGAGCTGCTTGGCGACCGACGTCGCGAGCGGCGGCTGCGCGGCGAGCCGCTCCGCCAGCGCGAGCGCGCGGGGGAGGGCCTCGCCGGCCGGCGCGACCTCGGTCACCAGGCCGAGCGCGGCCGCCCGCTCGGCGCCGAAGCGCTCGCCGAGCAGGATCAGCTCCTTCGCGCGCGCGATCCCGAGCAGCCGCGTGAGCCGCAGCGTGCCGCCCGAGCTGGGCACGATGCCGATCGCCACCTCGGGCAGCCCGAACGTCGCGGTCTCGTCGGCGATCCGGAAGTCCGTCGCGCTCGCCAGCTCGAACCCGCCGCCCATGCAGTAGCCCGCGATCGCCGCGATGGTCGGCTGCGGCAGCCGCGCGACGCGGTCGTACACGCCGCCGGTCTCGCGGTAGTAGGCGAGCACGGACGCGGGGTCCATGTCGCGCATCTCGCCGACGTCGGCGCCCGCGCTGAACACCTTGTCGCCGCCGGTGATGACCACGCAGCGCGCACCCAGCACGTCGGGGTGGCCGAGCGCGGCGTCCAGCTCGCGCTCGACCGCCGTCGAGATCGCATTGAGCTTCGCCTCGCGGCGGAACGTGAGCACCGCCGTCGCGCCCTCGCGCCGCAACTCGACCAGCGGACCGCTCATCGCACTCCCTCCTCGACGGCCGGCGGCGGGGTGCCGATGCCCCAGGCGTCGGCGCCGCCGTCGACGACGATCGTCGTCCCCGTG
>JBEVIG010000183.1:0-13220 GCA_040510855.1 Solirubrobacteraceae bacterium | reverse complement strand
TTGAGGAGCTTGGTCGACTCGTACACGTAGTCCATCGGCGGCGCGGCGAACACATCGCCGGGACAAGCAGCGTCGAGCATGCCCTTGCCGACGATCATGACGTGGGCCGGTTCGTGGCCGGAGCCCGATCCCTGGACGATCGAGACCTTGTCGTCCCGCGGCGCGTCCGAGCGCTGGATCAGGTTGTACTCGGGGACGTAGGTGATGGTGTCCGGGTTGGCCAGCGCGATGCCCTCCAGCATCTCGGGTACGAAGTTCTTGGGGTCGTTGACGAACTTCTTCATTGCGGGACCTCCTGGTCGTCGGTGGGCCATGCCTTGCTGATCCGGTCAAGAATGACGGCGACGGCCGTGGCTCCGGCGTCGACCGATCCGATGCTGCGTTCCCCGGTGTAGGACGCGCGGCCACGCTTGGCGATCATCGGCCCGGTCGCCTCGGCCGCCGCCGTCGCTGCCTGGGCCGCAGCTTCGATCGCGGCGCCGGCGCCCGCGCCGGCCGCGGCCCCGGCGCCCGCACCGGCCCCCGCGCCCGTCACGACGGGGGCCTCGTGATCCTCTCCCTGCGCACCGACGAGACGTTCCGCGCGCTGGGGACCGACGTCCGCCTGCTCGTCTCCGCGCCCGGCGCGCCCGCGCTCGCCGCGGCCGCGCGCGAGCTGATCGAGGGCTTCGAGGCGTGCTGCTCGCGGTTCCGGCCGGACTCGGAGCTGTGCGCGCTCAACGCCGACCCGCGCCGCGTGGTGCCCGCGTCGCGCACGCTGCGCGACGCGGTCGGCGCCGCGCTCTGGGCCGCGCGCCGCAGCGGCGGCCTCGTCGACCCGTGCCTGCTCGATTCGCTCGAGGACGCGGGCTACCGCGACTCGTTCGCGCCGCCGGCCCGGATGGCCGCGTCGCCGGGCGGCGACGTGCGCCGCGCGGCGGCGGACGCGCTGATGCCGACCTCGCGCCCCCTCCGCGCGGCGGCGCCCGCCGCCGACGCGCGCTGGCGCGCGATCGTCGTCGACCATGAGGCCGGCACGATCAGCCGGCCGCGCGGCCTGCGGCTCGACCTCGGCGGCTCCGGCAAGGGCCACGTCGCCGACCGGGTCGCGGCGCTGCTCGCGCCCGCGCGCTCGTGGGTCGTCGACTGCGGCGGCGACGTCCGCCTCGGCGGCACCCACGAGGTCCACGTCGCGCACCCGCTCGGCGGCGCCCTCGCCGCGCGGTGGACGCTCACGGACACTGCGGTCGCGACCTCCAGCGTCGTCCGCCGCGCCTGGTGCGGCGACGACGGCACGCCGCGCCACCATCTCCTCGACCCCGCGACGGGCGAGCCGGTCTGGAGCGGCGTCCTCGCCGCGACCGCGCTCGCGCCGACGGCCCTCGAGGCCGAGACGCTCGCGAAGGTGGCGCTGCTGCAAGGGACCGACGCCGCGCTCGCCCACGGCGGGCTGCTGATCCGCGCCGAGGAGGTGGCGGCGTGACGCCCGATCCCGCCGAGCACGCCTGGTGGCTCGCCTCGCGCTCCGCGGGCGTCGTCGCGCTGCTGTGCATCACCGTCTCCGTCGGCGTCGGGCTGGCGATGGCGGGGCGCCTCTCGCCGCGGGCGGCCCGCGCGCTGCTCGACGTGCACCAGTGGACGGCGCTCGTCGGCCTCGTCGCGATCGCCGTCCACGGCATCACGCTCCTCGGCGACGCCTTCCTCGACCCCGGCCTCGCCGGCATCGCCGTCCCGTTCCTGATCGACCACGCGCCGGTCTGGACCGGGCTGGGCGTGATCGGCGGCTGGCTCGCCGCCATCCTCGGGCTGAGCTACTGGCTCCGCGGCCGCATCGGCCCGCGCCTGTGGCGGCAGCTCCACAAGGCGACGATCCTCGTCTACGTCCTGTCGGTCGCGCACACGCTCGGCGCGGGCACGGACGCGTCCGCGCCGTGGATGCGCGTGCTCCTGCTGGTCACGGGCGCGCCGATCCTGTTCCTCTTCCTCATGCGCGTGCTGCCGCGCCCGACGGGCTTCCGCAAGCTGCGAGTCGCGGCGGTCACGCCCGAGTCGAGCGACGTCACGTCGTTCGCGCTCGCGCCGCGTCGCGGGGCGGGCCGGCTCCCGGACTTCGAGCCCGGCCAGTCGATCCCCGTGCGGATCGCCGGCCTCTCGCGCAGCTACTCGCTCTCGGCCGCCGACGGCCACCGCATCAGCGTGAAGCGCGACGGCGCGGTGAGCGGCGTGCTCCACGCGGCCCTGCGCGAGGGTGACCTGCTCGAGGTGGGCGCGCCGCAGGGCCGCTTCACGCTCGACCGCGACCCGGTCCGGCCGGTCGTCCTCCTCAGCGCGGGGATCGGCGCGACGCCCGTCCTCGCGATGCTCCACGCGCTCGCCGAGGAGCCATCGGAGCGCGAGGTGTGGTGGATCCACGGCACCCGCAACGGCCGCGACCACGCCTTCGCGGCGGAGGTCCGCGCGCTGCTCGCGCGGCTCCCCAACGCGCGCTCCCACATCGCCTACAGCCGGCCCGACGCCGGCGACAGCGGCTTCGACGCCGCCGGCCGGATCGAGCCCGGGACGCTCGAGCGGCTCGGCGTCCCGCTCGACGCCGCCTTCCATCTCTGCGGGTCCACCGGCTTCGTCCGCGACCTGCAGGAGGGCCTCCGTGCCCGCGGCGCCACCCACCTGCGCAGCGAGGCGTTCGGCGGCGGGACATCCCTCCAGAGTCCCGCCGATCCGCCGCCGGTCCCCGTCGGGGGCCCGGCGGTGACGTTCTCGCGCTCCGGGGTGGAGGCGCCGTGGGGCGGCGGTTCGCTGCTCGACCTCGCCGAGGCGAGCGGCGTCGACGCGCCCTCCGGGTGCCGCATCGGCTCCTGCCACGGCTGCCGCACGCCCGTCCTGGCGGGCTCCGTCCGCCACGACCCGGAGCCGCTCGACCCGCCGCCGCCGGGCTCCGCGCTGCTCTGCTGCGCGCGGCCGGAGGGGGACGTCGTGCTCGACGCCTGATTTCGGGACGAACGTCAACACCGGCTGGGTGGGGAGGGGGTCGGACGTCGGCGCGCATAACGTCGCACGGTGATCCGAGTGGCCGATTCGTGCGACGTCATGCGGGCGTCCGACCTGCCTCCCTACCCGGCCGCCGTTGACGTTGACGTTGCGACCTAGACCACGTACGCGAGCGGAACGAGCACGTACTCGAGGAAGAACGCCTTCCAGACCAGCATGTAGAAGCGCGTGAACCCGTCGGGGTCGGCCGGGTCGGCGCGCAGGCCCGCGCGCAGGAGCACCGCGAGCACGAGCAGGTGCGTCCCCGCGAGCACGACCGGCTGCGCGCCCTCGAGCAGGAGCGGGCCGAGGATCGCCATGCCGAGGTAGGCGACCGCGAGCGCCGCGAGGCCCATCCGCAGCACCGCGCGACCGCCGAGGCGGACCGTGAACGTGCGGATGTGGTGGCTGCGGTCGCCCTCCAGGTCGGGGACGTCCTTGAGCACCGCGATCGCGAACGCGAACGGGAGCACGAAGAGCGTGAGCGCCCACACGCCGGCGGGCACACCGCCGCCGGTGAAGTGGAGCGCCACGCCGAGGTTGACCACGATCGAGCGCACGCCGGTGATGCAGAGCGAGGCGACGAGCGGGAAGCGCTTGAGCCGCAGCGGCGGGAGCGAGTACGCCGCGCCGACGGCCAGGCCCGCGAGCACCGCGGCCGTCTCGACCGCCCCCTGCGTGAGCGCCATGGCGACCGGCACGACCGCGGCCACTCCCACGATCCACCGCGCCGCCGCCATCGACAGCTCGCCGCTCGCGAGCGGCAGGTACGGCTTGTTGACGCGGTCGATCTCGACGTCGGTGATCTCGTTGACCCCGACGATGAAGACGTTCACGCACCAGCCGGCGACGACCGTGCACGCGAGGTCCCACAGCGGGGGCGCCGTCGCCTCCTCGGCCACGAGCACGTAGAGCCCGATGATCGAGAGCGTCGTCCCGATGATCGTGTGCGGGCGCGAGAACCGCCAGAGCGCGACGGCCGGCGACACCGCCGTGGCCCGCGCGGGTGCGGTGCCCGCGCTCACGTCCCGCGGCGCTCCTGCAGGCGCTGGCGCGCGTGGAGCACGGCGCCGACCGGCACGAAGAGCGCGCCCGCGAGCGAGCCCGCGACGAAGCGGGCCGCGAACTGGAGCCGGCGCCGCGGTGTCATCGGCGCGCGCACGCGCTCGGCCGCCGGCGCGGCGCCCGCGGCGGGCGACGCGCCCGGCGCCGGCTTCACCCCGACCGCCGCGACGGCGTAGGGCGTCTTGCGGCTGCGGTACCAGGCCGGGGCGAGCGGCACGAGCTCGACCGACGCGAACCCGGCGCGCTCCATCCAGGCCCGGTACTCGGCCTCGGACGGGAAGAGCATCCACGCCTCCGCCATCGCCCGCAGCAGCCGGTTCCCCGGCCGCACCGGGCCGATCACCGTCGCCCGCCCGCCCTCGCGCAGCACGCGGTAGGCCTCCGCGATGCCGCGCTGCGGGTCGGGCCAGTACTCGATCGAGCCGGCCGAGACGTAGCGGTCGAACGCGTCGTCGCCGAACGGGAGCGCCTCCGCGTCGCCCTCGAGCGTCTTGACGCCCGCCAGCGCGGGCTTCGCACGGGCGCGGGCGAGCTGGTGCGGCGACTGGTCGATCATCGTCACGTTCGCGGCGTCGACGCGCGCGACGATCCCCTCCGTGGTGAACCCGGTGCCCGCGCCGCAGTCGAGCGTCCGCAGCCCACGGTCGCCGAGCCCGGCGGCGTCGAGCGCCGCCTCGCGCATCGCCTCGGTCCAGAACAGCGGGTTCACCCAGCGGTCGTAGACCAGCGAGAGGAACCGGTAGAACCAGTAGGCCTCCGTCTTGTGCTGGAGCAGCCGCAACCCGCGAACGAACTCTACGGGTCGCGAAGCGTGGCGCGGTGCCACCCTGGTGCCGGGTACAGACAGCCGAACCGCATGCCCGACCTCGACGCCTGGCTCCCCGATCCCACCGTCCGCACGTTCCGCTGCCGCCGCGCGGACGCGTCGCCGGACGCGCTGTGGGAGCAGGCGCGGACGCTCCGGCTCGCCGAGACGGGCACGCTCGGCCGCCTCGTGCGCTGGCGGATCCCCGGCATGTCCGGCAACCGCACGTACGACGAGCTCTTCCGCACCTACCCGTTCGTGGTCCTCGAGGAGGGCGAGCGCCACCTCGTCTCCGGCCTCTGCGGGCGGATCTGGACGCTCGCGCGGGACTACCCGCAGCTCGACGGCCCGGAGGCGTTCCGCGCCTGGGACGGGAAGGGCACCGTGCGCGTCTGCTTCGCCCACTGGGTGACGGACGACGCGCAGCTCTGCACGGAGGCGCGCGTGAAGCCCGTCGACCGCACCTCCGCGATCCGCCTCAAGGCGCTCTGGAGCGTGATCGGGCGCTTCGAGCCGCTCGTCGCGTCCGAGCCGCTCACGGTGGCCACGCGCCGCGCCGCAGAGAGCTAGACGCCGTGCTCGAGCCCGGCGAGCGCCGACTCGCCTGAGTAGATCAGCCGCGTGCCGCGGCGCACGGTGAGCGTGAGCCGCCCCGCGAGGTGCTGGTGCGAGCGCGGCAGCGTGCGCCGCTCGCCCGGCACGGGGACGTCGAGCACGTGCGGCGCCCCGCCCGGCTCGCCCTCGAGCTCGACGCGAACCCCGCGGGCACCACGCGTCCGCAGCCGCCAGCCCGCCGCGCCCGCGGCGACCCGGGTGCGCGCGAGCGGCGGCGCGAGCGCGAGCAGCTCGTCTCCCAGCCGCACGACCACCGCGGTGGCCGCCACCGTCGTGCCCGCCAGCCGCAGGGGGCCGCCCGCGAACGCGGTCATCACGCCCGGCTCGCCGAACGCCGCCGCGTGCCCCCACCACCAGTGGTCGGGGAAGGCCCGCGCCCAGTTCTTCTCCGCGTAGGCGACCGCGCCGTCCAGCGCGAGCTCCTCCCCGCCGAGCGTGGCCCGGCCGCGCACGCGCGCGCCGAGCACGACCGGCTGCCAGTACTGGGCGAGCCCGGGGACCGCGTGCGCGGCGCCGAGCGCGCCCAGGCTCCGCCGCGGCCAGCGGACGACGTCGTCGAACGCGGCGTCGAGCCGCGCGTCCGGGCCGAGGTCGACGTGGATGCCGAGCGCGTCGCCGCGCAGCGCGCGGCCGACCGTGACGCCGTACGCGTAGGGGTCCGCGACCGCCGACGGCTCCACCGACGTGCGCACGAACCCGCCCGGATGCGCGGCCAGCGTCGCCATCCCCCACGACTTCCGCGTCGAAGCCGCGGGGCGGACGTGGCCCGACGCGGTCGCGCCGTCGCAGTCCGCCCCGATGGCGACGACCACGAGCCCGCGCTCGGGGTGCACGATGCGCCAGTAGTAGCCCTCGAACGGCACCCCGTGCGCGCGCTCGGGCCGCCCGAACGGGAGGTCCGCCCCGGTTGCGCGGTACGCGCGCAGGAGCACGGCTACCCGGCGGCGCTGCCGACGGCGCCGGCCACCGTCGCGTGCCCGTCGCGCTCCAGCCGCTCGACGAGCCCGCGCAGGATCTCGGTGATCACGCGCGGCCCGCGGTAGACGAGGCCCGTGTAGAGCTGCACGAGCGAGGCGCCGAGCTGCAGCTTGCGGTACGCGCCGTCGGCGCTCGCCACGCCGCCCGCCGCGACGAGCGCGTAGCGGTCGCCGGCGATCCCGTACAGCGTCGCGAGGATGTCGTTGACGAGCGCCTCGACGGGCGGGCCGCCGACCGCGCCCGGCATCGCCGCAAGCCGGTCACGCGGCGTCGACCGGATCTCCAGCGTGTCCGGCTTGCCGGCCGGCAGGTTGATCCCGAAGCCCGCGACGAACGGGTGCCCGTCGGCGATCGCGACGATCTCGCGCAGCACCCCCGCGTCCTGCGTCGGCTTGAGCTTGAGGAACAGCGGCCGGCGGACCCCGACCTCGCCGAGCGCGGCCAGCAGCCGGTCGATCCGCGGGAGGTCGTCGAAGAAGTCGCGGTCGGCGGCGGAGTTCGGGCAGGAGAGGTTGAGCGCGACGTAGTCGGCGCGGTCCTGCAGCCGCGCGAGCGAGGCCGCGTAGTCCTCGTAGACGTCGGGCTCGACGGCCGGCCGCGCGGGGTCGTTCGTCTTGACGAGGTTCACGCCGACGCGCGCCCGGACGCGGCTGCCGGCGAGCCGCGCGGCCACCGCGTCGGCGCCCTCGTTGGGGACGCCGTAGGCGACGACGATCCCGCGGTCGTCGGGGATCCGGAACAGCCGCGGCCGCGGGTTGCCGTCCGACGGATGGGCGGAGACGGAGCCGATCTCGACGTGGCCGAAGCCGAGCGAGCCGAGCATCGGGGCCGCCCGGCCGTTCTTGTCGAACCCGGCGGCGAGCCCGAGCGGGTTGGCGAGGTCGAGCCCGGCGACGCTCGTGCGCAGCCGCGGGTCGGACACCGCGAACGTCCTGTGGGCGATCCGGCGGGTCAGCCCGGACCGGCCGCCGAGCTCGGACGCGCGCATCGCGAGATCGTGCGCGCGCTCGGGGTCGAGCCGGAAGAGGAGCGGGCGCACCACGGACTCGTACACGGGGCGCACAGCCTATGGGATCCTCCCGGCATGGAAGGCACGGAGCCCCGCGCGGCGCGCGACCACTCGCCCGTCCTGCAGGGGCTCGCGCTGATCGGCGTCCTCGCGGCGGCGATGTGGATCGTCGAGGGCATCGACCAGGCCGCCGGCGGCAGCCTCGACCAGAACGGCATCCAGCCCCGCGAGGTCGACGGACTGGACGGCGTGCTGTGGGCGCCGTTCCTCCACGACGGCTTCCAGCACCTGATCGGGAACACCGTCCCGTTCCTGCTGCTCGGCGTCGGCATCGCGCTCGGCGGGATCGCCCGCGTCGCCGCGGTCACGGTGATCGTGATGCTGGTCGGCGGGCTCGGCACGTGGCTGATCGCCCCCGCGCATACGAACCACATCGGCGCGAGCGGGCTCGTCTTCGGCTTCGCGGCCTACCTGGTCGCGCGCGGCGTGTTCTCCCGCAGCCTCGGCCAGATCGCCATGGGCCTCGTCGTCATCGCGATCTGGGGCACGACGCTGCTCCGCGGGCTGGTGCCCGAGGACGGCATCTCGTGGCAGGGACACCTGTTCGGAGCGATCGGCGGCGTGCTCGCGGCCTGGCTCCTGCACCGCCGCAGGGAGCGCTCGACGGCGCCCGCGACCGTGGGCTAGGGTCGCGCGCATGGTCACCCTCATCGGCGTCATCCTCGTCGTCGTCGGCATCTCCGACTTCGGCGCGGCGGCCGTCATCCAGGCGCAGCAGCGGCAGTCCAACCCGGGCGGGCTCGGTCCGGACGAGCGCACGCCGGTGGTCCGGCTCCTGCGCATGATCGGCCTCGGCACCGTGGTGATCGGCGCCGTGTTGATCGTCGTCGGCCTCGCCGGCTAGGCCAGCGCGCCGGTGAGCTCGCGCCGCGAGCGGATGCCGAGCTTGCGGTACGCGTTGGAGAGGTGGACCTCGACGGTCTTCGGCGTCACGAAGAGCGCCTGCGCGATGTCGCGGTTGCTCGAGCCCTCGGCGGCGAGCGCGGCCACGCGCCGCTCGGAGGCCGTGAGCGCGCCCGCGCCGCTCAGCGCCGAGGTCCGCGGCCGCGCGCCGGCCGCGTAGAGCTCCGTCCGCACGTCCTCGGCCAGCGCCTCGGCGCCGCACGCGTCGGCCAGCTCGAGCGCGCGGCGCAGCGGCTCGCGCGCGTCGGCGGGGCGGCGCGCGTGGCGCAGCGCGCGCCCCAGCGCGGCGAGCGCCTTCGCCAGCTCCAGCCGCGCGGGGGAGCCCTCGACGGCGGCGACCGCGGCCTCCAGGTCGGGGATGCCCGCCTCGCCGCGCAGCTCGCCCAGCTCGCGCAGCGCGCGCGACACGGCGCTCGGCGCGCCCCAGGAGCGGGCCAGCGCGAGCGCCTCCTCGGCGAGCGCGAGCCCCTCGTCCGTGCGCCCGAGCGCGTGCAGGGCCCGCGCCTCCGGCGAGTGCCACGACATCGCGGTCGGGTTGAGGGCGTGCCAGTGCTGCGTGCGCAGCAGCGCGGTGAGCGGCAGCACCTCGTCAGGTCGGCCCGATGCGAGCAGCAGCTCGCACTCCACGCCCGTCCACCAGCGGGCGGCCTCGAGCGAGGTCCAGACCTTGTCGCGCAGCAGCGGGTCGAGGCTCCGCCACGCGCCGTCCAGGTCGCCGCGCTCGAGCAGCGCGTGGGCGTGCAGCGCGGCGGCGTAGACGTCGCCGCCGGCCGCGCCGTGCCAGGCGGCGAGCTCGTCGAGCGCCTGCCGCGTGGAGTCGACCGCGTCGACCAGCTCGCCGCGGCGCAGGTGCAGCCAGCCGCGCCACAGCGAGACGGCGAGCATGCCGAACTGCGAGCCCCGCTCGTGCGCCCGCGCGAGCATGTCGTCGGCGACGCGGAGCGCCTCGTCGCGGTCGGCCATCGCGTAGACGAGCAGGACGACGACGGTGAAGAGCCCGTCGTCGGCCTCGAGCAGCGTCCCGTCGCCGTAGGCGCGCTCGAGGAGTGGCAGGACCTCCGCGACGGGGCGGACGTCGAACGCGAAGCGCAGCGCGACCATCGTCTCGACCATCCGCGCGCCCGGGCCCGGCTCGTCGAGGCCGTCCCCGAGCGCGTCGAGCGCGCGGATCTGCTCCAGGTCGCCGCCGCCCCACTGGATCGCGACGAAGCGCTCGGCCTCCAGCCGGCGGCGCGTGTCCAGGTCCTCCTCCGGCAGCGCGGCGAGCACCTCGTCGGCGACGGCCACGGACTCCTCCGGCGCGGCGGTGAAGGTGAGGATCTGCGTGAACAGCGTCGCCATCTGCGCGCGACTCCGCGGATCCGGGATCGCCGCGTAGGCGGCGCGCATGTGCTCCACGGCCGCCGTGCCGTCGACGAGCATCTCGGACAGCCCGAGGTCGAGCAGGATCGCGGGGCGCCGCTCCTCGGGCGGCGGCTCGGCGAGTGCGCGGGCGAGCAGGCCGACGGCCGAGTCCGGCGCCCCGCGCGCGAACGCGGAGCGACCCGCGTCGTGCAGGAGCGCGGCGACGGCGGCGTCGCCCTTGGGCGGCACCGAGAGGAGCTGCGCGGCGACCTGGTTCGCGGGCGCGCCGAGCTCCTGCAGCACGCGCACGGCGCGCTCGTGCCAGAGCGCGCGCTCGCCGTGCGGCAGCTCGCGGTAGACGGCGTCGCGGACCAGCGCGTGGACGAACCCGAGTGGCGGCTCGGGCCGGAGGATCTCCGTGCGCGCCAGCACCGTGGCGGCGCGTGCGAGCGCCGCCTCGTCGACCCCGGCGAGCGCGGCCACGGCGGGCAGGCTCGCGCCCTCGCCCAGAACGGCCACGGCGCGTGCGACGGCGAGCGCCTCGGGCGGCTGGCGCGCCAGGCGCAGCAGCACGGTGCGGGCGATCGCCCCCGGCCCGATCTCGCGCACGATCCCGGCGCTGCCCGCGTCGGGCCGCACGCCCTCGGTCTCGAGCGCCCGCAGGAGCTGGCGGATGAGCAGCGGGTTGCCGCCGGTGGCGCCGTGCACGGCGGCGGTGAAGGAGTCGTCGGCCTCCGGCCCGAGCGAGCCGCGGACGAGGTCGCCGACCGCCGCGCCGGTGAGCGGCCCGGGGCGGACGGGCGAGGTCGCGAGGTCCGCGGCGATCTCGCCCACGAGCGCGGGGTCGGTGCCGGGCTCCGTGCTCCGAGCCGTGACCGCGAGCAGGATCGGCAGCCCCTCGAGCCGCCGCGTGAGGTAGGCGAGGAAGCGCAGCGACGGCCGGTCGCACCAGTGCAGGTCGTCGACGGCGAGCACGAGCGGGCGGTCGCCCGCGAGGTTCAGCAGCAGCCAGTAGAGCCCGTGCAGGGTCGCGAACGAGGCGTCGCGGTCGTCGCCGGTGGCCGGCTCGAACACCGCCCGCGCCCCCGCCGCCGCGCCGGCCAGCGCCCGCTCGCGCACCGCTGGGTCGGCGAGCTGCGCGTCGAGCAGCTGGCGTACGACGCCGTAGGGGAACTCGCGCTCGAGCTCCGAGCTGCGCGCGGCCAGCACGAGCGCGCCCGCCGCCTCACCCCGGCGGCGTGCGAGCTGGAGCAGGCGGCTCTTGCCGATGCCCGCCGGCCCCTCGATGAAGACGACCCGGCCGTCGCCGGCGAGCGCGCCGTCGAGCACCCGCTCGAGGGCGTGCACCTCCCGCTCGCGCTCGACGAGATCGGCGTCTCCTGCCGCTTGCCCGGCTGCCATGCCGGTCGGACATCTAGGGGCCCGGCGGGTGACCGTCGACCGCCGGACCACTCAGTCCTGTCGGAGCCGCTCGCCCAGGGGTGCGGCCAGCGAGGACCCGTCGAAGTGACCCTTTCGCGCGAGGCGGCGCAGCGATGCGCGGCCGGCGCGCTCCATGACGCGGCGGGGGAGATGGCGGGCCACCAGGAGCGCGACCCCGGTGCGGCGGGTCGTCGCGAGGTCCCGGGCCGGCGGCCCGAGCGCGGCGCGGACGAGCGTGGCCGCCGCGGCGCGGACGGGCTCGGCGGGCACGGTGCCCTCCAACCCGATGCCGAGCGCGCGCCCCGCGTCGTGGATCGGCGTGCGGATGTAGCCGGGGTAGACGGAGGTGACCGTGATCGCGTCGCCGTGCTCGAGGCGCAGCGCGTCGGAGTAGCCGACCAGGCCGCGCTTGCTCATCACGTACGCGGTCGCGAACGGGAGGGTGATGTGCGCGAGGCCGGAGACGACGTTGACCACGCGGCCGCGCGACTCGCGCAGCGCCGGGAGCGCGGCCGAGGTGACCCGCCAAGGGCCGAGGAGGTTGACGTCGATGACCGCGAGGGCGGCCGCGTCCGGCGCCTCGCCCGCGCTCTGCGGCGTGCCGAGCCCGGCGTTGTTGATCAGCACGTCCAGGCCGCCGAGCCGCCCGATCGCCTCCGCGACCGCGGCGTCGACCGAGGCCTGGTCGCGCACGTCGCACGCCAGCACCGCCTCGCCGTCGCCCTGGAGGTCGAGGCCGACGACGGTCGCGCCGCGCGCCTGCAGCGCCCTCGTCGCAGCGGTGCCGATCCCGCCTCGCGCGCCGGTGACGATGACGCGCGCGCTCACGCCGTCACCCTCTCGGCGGACGCGGCGCGCGGGGCCGGCGTGAGCGTGAACTTCGCGGGCTCGAACGCGCGCGTCCGGCGGCGGAAGCGCCACGTCCAGTCGGGCCAGATCGTCGGGTTGCGCCCCGTCGCGTCCTGGTACCAGGACATGCAGCCGCTCGACCAGGCCGTGCCCGCCATCCGCCGGTCGATCTCGGCCGTGAACGCGGCCTCCGCCTCCGGCCGGACCTCCACGATGCCGTCGCCCGCGGCGCGCAGGGCGCCGAGCACGTACGACAGCTGCGACTCCATCATGTAGACGACCGAGGAGTGCCCGAGCCCCGTGTTCGGCCCGAGCAGGAAGAAGAGGTTCGGGAAGCCGCTCGTCGCGGTGCCGAGGTAGGCCTTGGGACTGCCCTGCCACGCCTCGGCGAGCCGGACGCCGCCGCGGCCGCGGACCCACTCGCCGACGGGCATGTCGGCGACGCGGAAGCCGGTGCCGTAGATGATCGTGTCGACCTCGCGCTCCCGGCCGTCGGCGGTGACGATCGCGTGCTCGCGGATCTCCGCGATGCCGTCCGTGACGAGCTCGACGTTCGGCTGCTGGAGCGCCGGATACCACTCGTCGGAGGGCAGGATCCGCTTGCAGCCGACGCGGAAGTCCGGCCGGAGCCTGCGCCGCAGCTCGGGGTCGGCGACCTGCGCCCGCCGGTGGGCGCGGCCGGCGCGCTCCACGACCGCCAGGAGCGCCGGGCGCTTCGCGAGGCCCGCGACGAGCGCCTCGCGGCTTGTGTAGATGCCGCCGCGCGCGAGCTTCTGGAGCACCGGGAAGCGCCGGTACAGCGCCCGCTCGCGCACGGAGATCCGCCGGTTGGCGCGCGGCATCACCCATGGCGCGGTGCGCTGGAAGACGTGGAGGGTCCCCACCTCGGGCTGGATCGCGGGGACGAACTGGATCGCCGACGCGCCCGTGCCGATCACGGCGACCCGCTTCCCTTCGAGCGCGTACTCGTGGTCCCACGACTGCGAGTGGAACTTCGTGCCTTCGAAGCGATCGAGGCCCGGGATGTTCGGGTACGCCGGCGTCGAGAGCCCGCCCATGCCGGAGACCAGCACCTTCGCCGTGACGACGCGCCGCGGCGGGAAGTCCGGGTCGGCGAGGTTCATCGGCTCGCCGAGCTTGAGGCCCTTCGTCTCGAAGTAGGTC
>JBEVIG010000182.1:0-9832 GCA_040510855.1 Solirubrobacteraceae bacterium | reverse complement strand
GTGGAGGAGTGCAGGTCGGCGGCCTGCTTGGCGATCGTCAGCGGCTTGCGCAGCGCGGCGGGCGTGCGGACCCAGCCGATGCGCAGGCCAGGCGCGGCGATCTTCGACAGCGTGGAGAGCGAGAGCACGAGCTCGTCGCCGTCGTCGGGGGCGATCGCGGCGAGCGGGGGCAGCGGCGTGCCCGAGTAGCGCAGCTCGCCGTACGGGTCGTCCTCGAGCAGCCAGAAGCGGAGCCGGCGGGCGTGCGCGACGAGCGCCTCGCGGCGGTCGCGCGGCAGGGTCCGGCCGGTCGGGTTCTGGAACGTGGGGATCGTGTAGAGGAGGCGCGCGCCGTGGCGCTCGGCGAGCGCGGCGACGGCGTCGGGGTCGAGCCCGTCGTCGTCGCACGGCACCGGGACCACGGAGGCGCCGGCGAGCTGGAAGGCCTGGAGGGCGGCGAGGTAGCTCGGCTCCTCCACCAGCACCGTGTCGCCGGGCTCGAGCAGGACGGTGGCGATCAGCGTCAGCGCCTGCTGGGAGCCGCTCGTGATCAGCAGCTGGTCGGCGTGCGTGGGCAGGCCGCGGACCGTGAGCCGGGCGGCGACGGCGGCGCGCAGCGCCGGGTTGCCCTCCGTCGTCGAGTACTGCAGCGAGCGGCCGGCGACCTCCTCGTCCCGCAGCGCCGCGTCGAATGCGGCGCGCAGGGCGGGGGCGCCGAACAGCTCGGGCGCGGGGAGCCCGCCGGCGAAGGAGATCACGCCGGGCCGCTCGGTCAGCGCGAGGATCTCGCGTACGGGCGACGACTGGACGCCGCGCAGGCGCGCGGCGAGCGGAGGCGTGGGCACGGAGTCCGTTCGCGTCGCCGTCGTCATCTTCCGAGGGTAACCACGTCGCGCGCGACCGGCCAGACCCGCGGACCGCCTTTCGTCCAGGCAGGCGAAGAAGCGGGCCAAGCGCAGCGACGAAACGGCGGGGGACGGAGGGCCCAGGCCCTCCGTCCCCCATCTCCCCGTCCGAAGTTCTAGGCGGCCTCGGCGAGCGCCTCGCGGACCTCGCCGAGCAGCTCGGCCAGGAGGTCGGCGAGCACCAGCTCGAGCTCGTCGTCGGCGAGCCGGCCGTCCTCGGTGAAGGCGTCGGCGGCCTGGCCGACGGGCAGCTCGCGGTCGATCACGTTGGCGCCGATCGCGGTCGCGACCTTGCGGACCTCCGCCTGCGCCCAGACGGCCCCGAACAGGCCTGTGCTGGCGCCGATCACGGCGACCGGCTTGCTGCGCAGCGGGTTCTTGGCCAGCGGGCGCGAGAGCCAGTCCAGCGCGTTCTTGAGCTGGCCCGGCACGGAGTGGTTGTACTCCGGGGTCGCGATCAGGACGGCGTCGGCCTCGCGGATCGCGGCGTCGAGCTCGCGGATCGGGCGCGGGCGGGCCAGTGCCTCGTCGTCCGCGTCATAGGGCGGCACGGCCTTGAGGCCCTCCCACAGCTCGAGCTCGACCCCGGGCGGCAGCTGCAGTGCCGCCGCCCGGAGGAGCGCCGCGTTGTGGGAGTCCCGGCGCAGGCTGCCCGAGATTCCCAGGACCTTCATCGCGCTAGGCCTTGACCAGCTGGAGGTCGACGACCAGGCGGACGTCGTTGGCCAGCGCGAGGCCGCCCTTGGGCAGCGGGTTGTTCCAGCTGATGCCGAAGTGCGTGCGGTCGACCGACGCCTCGAGCGTGATGCCGACGCGCGTGCCGCCGAACGGGTCCTCGAAGGGCTCGCCGATCGTGCCGCGGGCCTCGACCGGGCGGGTCTCGCCCTTGATCGTCAGGTTGCCGTCGACGACCAGCTCGTCGCCGTCCGTGCGGAAGTCGGTGGACTCGAAGGTGATGGCCGGGTGGTTCTCCGTGTCGAAGAACTCGCCGCTCTGGAGGTGGGCGTGGAAGTTCTCGTCCTTGAGCTGGATCGAGGCCGGATCCACGGAACCGGTCAGCTTCGGCGTGTCGCCCGTGGTGTCGAGCGCGGCGTCGACCTTGGCGAAGTCGGCCTTGAACGACGAGACCATGTACTTGATCGAGAAGCCGGCCGTGGAGTGGACCGGATCGACGCCCCAGGTCGCAGCGGGCAGGGTGGTGGTGGCGGTGCTCATCTCAGGATGCTCCCGGTGTGGAGGTGGATCTCTCTGACAGGCTCGTGGCTCCGGACCGGAGTCCACTTACCTTTCGTGAGCACCACAGTAGCGTGCCGGACCGTAGTCCGCAAGGGGTAACCGGACCGTGGTCCGTGAAGCGGTTCAGTTCGCGGGGGCGACCCTCGCGCGGGCGGGCGGGGACGCCTGCGCGTCAGACCGTCACGAGACCGCGCTCGAGCAGCGCGCGGAAGCGGGCGATCGTGTCGGCCACGCCGTCCTCGAGCGACGTCGGCATCACGCCGCCGCCCGTCGCGGACGGGAACGGGAGCACGACGGGCTCGTGGTCGATCGCCGCGCCGGGCGACGCCGCCTCGATCGCGGCGATCACCTCCTCCACGCGGACGGTCTCGCCGCCGACGTCCTCGAGCGCCGCGCCCTCGGCGCCCTCGCTCCGCGCCGCGGCGACGAACGCGGCGGCGACGTCGGGCGCGTACTGGAGCTGGTAGGCGCCGCCGAACGGCAGCGTGTACGGCTTGCCCGCCGCGGCGTGGAGCATCGCGACGGTCGGCGCGGAGGTCAGGCCCTGGTCGCGGCCCGGGCCGTAGACCGTGTGCGGGCGCAGGCCGACGCTCCCCGTGTCGCGCTCCTCGGCGTAGACCATCGCCGTCCCCTCGTTCGCGCGCTTGTAGACGCCGTAGAGCGTGCTCGGGACGCCGACCATCCTCGCGTGGTCCTCGCCCTCGTCGAGCGCGTCGTAGGCCGCGACGGAGGAGGCGTAGACGACCGGGGCGGCGATCCGCTCGCGCCGGCGGGCGACGGCCTCGAAGACGTTGACGGTGCCGACGACGTTGACGCGCGCGCCGAGCGGCGGGTCGGCGCGGCAGAACGGCACCTGCAGCGCGGCGAGGTGGACGACGTGCGTGATCGCGTGCTCGTCCAGCACCCGCTCGACGCCCTCGAGGTCGGTGATGTCGCCCCGCACGCGGGTGAGCGCGGCGAGCTCGTCGTCGGAGAGGAGCAGCCGCAGCCGGTGGTCGTCCTCGGACGCGTCGAAGGCCACGACGCCCGTCCCCTCGCCCACCAGCTGCGCGACCGTCCACGCGCCGATGCACCCGCCCGAGCCCGTCACCAGGAAGCGTTCGTCCATGCACGGCAACCTAACGCCCGGCGCGCGGGTAGAGTCCGGCGCCGCCATGTTCTCCAAGGTCCTCGTCGCCAACCGGGGCGAGATCGCCGTGCGCGTCATCCGCGCGCTCGACGAGCTCGGCATCGCCTCCGTCGCCGTCTACTCCGAGGCCGACCGCGACGCGCAGCACGTCCGGCGCGCGTCCGAGGCCTACCTGCTCGGCCCGGGCCCGGCGGCGCAGTCCTACCTCGTCGTGGACAAGATCCTCGAGGTCGTCGAGGAGTCGGGCGCCGAGGCGGTCCATCCCGGCTATGGCTTCCTCGCCGAGAACGCCGCCTTCGCGCAGCGCCTCGAGGAAGCGGGGATCACGTTCATCGGCCCGCCCGCGTCGGCGATCGAGGCGATGGGCTCCAAGACCCGCGCCCGCGAGCTGATGCAGAAGGCGGGCGTCCCGATCGTCCCCGGCGTCACCGAGCCGGTCCCCGACGTGAAGGCCGCGGCCAAGATCGCCAAGGACATCGGCTACCCGATCGCGGTGAAGGCCTCCGGCGGGGGCGGCGGCAAGGGGTTCCGCGTCGCGCTCGACGCCGACAAGCTCGAGGAGGCGTTCGAGGGCGCCGCGCGCGAGGGCGAGAAGTTCTTCTCCGACGCGACCGTCTACCTCGAGCGCTATCTGCCCGACCCGCGCCACGTCGAGGTCCAGGTCCTCGCCGACGGCCACGGCAACGTCATCCACCTCGGCGAGCGCGACTGCTCCATCCAGCGCCGCCACCAGAAGCTGATCGAGGAGTCGCCGGCGCCGCTCGTCGACGAGGAGCTCCGCGAGCGGATCGGCAGCATCGCCACGGAGGCCGCGCGCGCCGTCGACTACCGCGGCGCCGGCACGATCGAGGGCCTGCTCCAGGACGGGGAGTACTTCTTCCTGGAGATGAACACCCGCGTCCAGGTCGAGCACTGCGTGACCGAGGCGACGACGGGCATCGACATCGTGCGCGAGCAGATCCGGATCGCCGCGGGCGAGCCGCTCTCCGTCGCCCAGGACGAGGTCGTCCTCCGCGGCCACGCGATCGAGTGCCGGATCAATGCGGAGGACGCCGCGAAGAACTTCGCCCCGGCGCCGGGCACGGTGACGCGCTACCGCGAGCCGAGCGGGCCGGGGGTCCGCGTCGACTCCGGCGTGCTCGCGGGCAGCGAGATCACCCCGCTCTACGACCCGATGGTCGCGAAGCTGATCGTCTGGGACTCCGACCGGGAGAGCGCGACCCGCCGGATGGCCCGCGCGCTCGACGAGTTCGACATCGACGGCGTGCGCACCCTGATCCCGTTCCACAAGGCGATCATGGCCTCGGAGCAGTGGGCGCGGGCGGAGACCTGCCGGGACCTGATCGAGGACCGTGCGTGGCTCAAGACGCTCGCCTTCGAGCAGGCGCCCAAGCCCGGGGAGGGCGAGCCGGAGCCGCTGGAGCGGACCTACGTCGTCGAGGTCTCGGGCAAGCGCTTCGACGTGAAGGTCCACGGCGACGCGATCGCCGCGCCCGCGGGCGGCGGAGGGGGCGGCGGCAACGCGGCGGCGCGGCCCAAGCGCGAGCGCCGCTCGTCCTCCGGCGGCGGAGGGGGCGGCGGGGACGAGCTCGCGTCACCCCTGCAGGGCAACATCTTCAAGCTGCTCGTCGAGCAGGGCGCGACCGTCGAGGAGGGCGCGCTGATCTGCATCATCGAGGCGATGAAGATGGAGAACGAGATCGCCGCCCACAAGGCGGGCGTGATCGCCGAGCTCCCGATCAGCGAGGGCGCCGCGGTCTCGGCCGGCGACACCCTCGCGGTGATCAAGAGCCCCGACGGCTGACCGGCGCACTATCTTCCGGTCCATGCGCGCGCTCATCGCGGCCGTCGTCGCCCTCGCCACGCTCGCGCCGGCCGCCGCGCCCGCGCATGCGTACAAGCTCGGCGGCGAGAAGTGGCCGGGGACGATCACCTACCACGTCGGCATCCCGCAGTACGCGGACGCGATCGCGGAGGCCGCCCGGGCGTGGAACGCCGGCGGCGCGGACGTCCGCCTGAAGGAGGTCGCGTCGAAGAGGCGCGCGCGGCTGCGGATCATCGATGCCGGCGGCCCGCGCGGCACCCCCTCGGGCGTGGCCTCCGTCGGCTTCGTCGGGCGGCGCGACATCTTCTCGATGACCGTCGACGGCATCGCGATCAGCGGCGACGTCCGCTGCGGCCAGCGGATCCGCCTCCCCGACCGGGGCTTCCGGCGCGTCAAATGCGTCTACGGCGCCCGGATGGTCCTCGCCCCGGTCAAGCGGTCGCTGCTCGGCGACCCGTGGACGCGCAACGAGATGGCGATCGTCGCCGCGCACGAGTTCGGGCACGTCCTCGGGCTCCGCCACGCGAAGAACACGTGCGCGGTGATGAGCTACCAGCGCGAGCAGGCGTGCCCGAAGCCCGCGGGCGCCTGGGAGAAGCGGTGCCGGCTCCTCGAGGCGGACGACGTCGCGGGCGCGATCCGCCGCTACGGCGGCCGCGCGAGCGCGCTCGCCCCCGAGTTCTGCGACCTCTACCCGCCGCCGCCCCCGCCGCTCGCGCTCACCGCGGTCGTGGACGCGGACGGCTTCCTCGCCATCCGGTGGACGCCGTCGCCGGGCGTCACCGGCACGGTCGTGACCGTCGCGCGCGATGCGTGCAGCGCCGACGGGGGCACCATCCACCCGGGCACGTCGTTCACGACGTTCGAGGAGCCGGGCCGGTACTGCGTGAGCGCCCACTCGGTCGACGCGGAGGGCCGCGCGGGTCCGGCGCTGACAACGTGGGTCGACGTCGCCGGGTGACGCAACTACCTTGGCGCGCCATGAGATGGCCCGCCGTGCTGCTCGCCGCCGTCGCGGCGCTCGTCCTCGCCTCGCCCGCCGACGCCGCCCGCTTCGGCGGCAAGAAGTGGCCGACCCGCACGATCACGTACCACGTGGCGACGCCGCAGTACGAGGGGGCGATCGGGATCGCGACGCGCGCCTGGAACCGGAGCGGGGTCAAGATCCGCTTCAAGCGGGTCGCGAGCAAGCGCCGCGCGGCGCTGCACATCATCTACGGCCACCGCGGCGGCCCGTCCGGCCGGGCCACGCTGGGCTACCGCAGCCGGAGCACGTACGTCGGCAGCCTCGTGAACGGCCGGCGCTACCGCGGCCCCGTCGGCTGCGGCGGGCGGGTGCGCAAGGGCGGGAAGCTGCGGAAGGTGCGCTGCCTCCACGGCGCGCACGTCTTCCTCGACCACGTGAGCGCGAAGAAGCTCGCCGACCCGTACCAGCGCAACTACATGGTCATCGCGGCCACGCACGAGCTCGGCCACGTGCTCGGCCTGCGCCACCGGAAGAACCGGTGCGCGGTGATGAGCTATCAGCGCGAGGACGCCTGCCCGAAGCCGCCCGCCGTCTGGCAGCTCCGCTGCCGGCCGCTCGAGCGCGACGACGTCAAGGGCGCGATCATGCGCTACGGCGGCAGGCGCAAGCCGCTCGCCCCGGCCTTCTGCAACTCCTACCAGCCGGCGCAGCCGCCCGTCGGCGTCACCGCGGGCGTCGACCAGTTCGGTCGGCTCGTCGTCCGCTGGAGCCTCGGCGCGGGCGCCGTGCGGGCGTGGATCTCCGTCCAGGCCAACACCTGCGCGACGGCGCCGCAGTACACCGTCGACCGCGAGTACATCCAGGTGCACCCGCCCGGCCGCTACTGCGTGACGCTGTGGGGCGTCGACGCGCAGGGCCGCCAGGGTCCGGCGACGACGCTCGCGGTGACCGTGCCCGCCGGGCGTGCGCTCAGCGGCCGGGCGCCGGACCCGCCGACGCGCCTGCGGCCGGTACGCGGGTGACGTTCTCGGCGTGGATCTTGCGCTGCGCGCCGGTGCGGCGCGCGAGCGGGAGCGGGGCGGCCTCGCCCTGCTCCAGCAGCGCGGTGAGGTAGGCGCGGTCCTCGCGCAGGAGCGCGAGCGCGCGCTCCGCGTCGATCGCGCCGCCGTGGCCGGGCACGACGTGCTCGACGCGCTCGACGAGCGGCTCGAGGCGGTCGAGCGTCGCCAGGTAGGCGGACGCCGAGCCGCTCTCGGAGATCCACGGGATCTCGACCGGCGAGAGGTAGTCGCCGCACACGAGCACGGACGCCCACGGGATCAGGATCGCCATGCCGTCGACGGTGTGCCCGTCGGCCGGGTGGAGCTCCAGCTCCCGCTCGCCGATCCCGCAGTGGCCGGGGACGGGGAGCATCTGCGGCGTCGGGAGTGACAGCGGGCCGGGCCGCTCGACGTAGTTCTCGTCGTCGAACTCGCGCAGCTCGCGCTGGGCCTCGCCGGGCTCGTTGCGCAGCCGTGCCGCGCTCGTCTCCGCGGTCGCGAGCGGCGCGTCCGGGAAGGCGTAGCCGCCGAGCAGGTGGTCCCAGTCGGCGTGGGTGGCGACGCGGCCGACGACGCGGAAGCCCGACTGCTCCGCGAGCGCCGGGAGCAGCTCCAGCTCGTCCGGGAGCACCGGCGAGTCGAGCAGGAACGCCTCCTCGCCGGAGCGGACGAGCGTCGCCGTGGTCTGCCAGAACCGCGACGTGATCACGATCACGTCGCCGTGCAGACCGACGGCCTTCATCGGCTCAGGCAGCTCCGAGCAGCTTGGCCGCCTCGAGGAGCGTCTTCACCTCGGCGGTCGGCTTCTTCTGGCTGGAGTCGAGCGTCTCCTTGTTCCGGTTGACCCAGATCACCGGGACCTTCGCCTTCAGGCACGGCTCGACGTCGTAGTAGTAGGACGAGGTGACGTGCACCCAGCCCTTCTTGCCGCCGATGCGCCGCTCGGCCTCCTTGAAGTGTGCGGGGTCCGGCTTGTAGGAGCGGACCTGCTGCGCGGTGACGACCAGGTCGAAGTCGACCTTGAAGTGCCGGCGCGTCTCGCCGAGCAGCTTGTCGTCGATGTTGGAGATGAGCCCGATCTCGAACTTCTTGGCGAAGCGGTCGAGCTGCGTGTTGGTCTCCTTGAACGGCTGCCAGCGCTTCACGGACTCGGGCAGGAACCCGGAGCGCGACGGCTCGAGCGGCCACCCGAGCTGCTTGGAGATGGTGACGGCGGTGCGGCGCAGGACCTCGGCGTAGAGCTCGTACGAGCCGCCCTTGATGTCCTGCTGCGTCTGGAGGAAGAGCGGGATCAGCTCATCGCGCGACAGCGTGTAGCCGTCCTTCTCGGCTTCCTTGGCGAAGGCGTCGTACGCCCCGGACTCCCAGTCGATGAGGGTGCCGTAGACGTCGAAGGTGACGAAGGTGACTTCCTTGGGCAGCGGCATAGGCGACGGAGCATTGTGACAGCGGCGCGTTTGCGAAGGCCCGTTGGCTAGAGTCACCGCCGCCTATGGACCTCCTTGAATACCAGGGCAAGCAGCTCTTCGCCCGCCACGGCGTGCCCGTCCCGCAGGGCACCCCCGCCACCACCGTCGAGCAGGCCGTGGCCGCCGCCGACGAGATCGGCTACCCGTGCGTCGTCAAGGCGCAGGTGCTCATCGGCGGCCGCGGCAAGGCCGGCGGCATCAAGGTCGCCAAGGACCGCAAGGAGGCCGAGGAGCACGCCCGCGCGATCCTCGGCATGGACATCCGCGGCTTCACGGTGCACGAGGTGTGGGTGGAGGCGGCGTCCGACATCGCCGCCGAGTACTACGCCTCGATCGTCTTCGACCGGTCGGCGAAGCAGCCGCTCGTGATGCTCTCGACGCAGGGCGGCATGGACATCGAGGAGGTGGCCGAGCGGGACCCGGACGCGATCGCCAAGCTCCACGTCGACCCGCTGCTGGGCTTCCAGGACTTCCACGCGCGGCGGCTCGCGTTCGATGCGGGCGTCGACACCGACGTGATCCGCGGCGTCGGCGCGCTGCTGACCAAGCTCTACGCCGCGTTCGTCGCCGAGGAGGCGCTGCTCGTCGAGGTCAACCCGATGATCGTGACCGCCGACCGCTCGGTCGCGGCACTCGACGCGAAGGTCACGCTCGACGACAACGCGCTCTTCCGCCACCCCGGCAACGCCGAGCTGCGCGACGTCTCCGGCGAGGATCCGCAGGAGCGCATGGCGCGCGAGCGCGGGCTCACGTACGTGAAGCTCGACGGCAACGTCGGCATCCTCGGCAACGGCGCGGGCCTCGTGATGAGCACGCTCGACGTGGTCGCCCAGGCGGGCGGCTCGCCGGCGAACTTCCTCGACGCGGGCGGCGGCGCCAAGGCGGAGGAGATCACGAGCGCCGTCGAGGTGATCCTCTCCAACGACGCGGTCACGGCCGTGCTCTTCAACATCTTCGGCGGCATCACGCGCTGCGACGAGGTGGCCAAGGGACTGATCGAGGCGTTCGCGCAGATCAAGCCGACCGTGCCCTTCGTCGTGCGGCTCGACGGGACCAACGACAAGGAGGGCCGCGCCCTGCTGGCCGAGGCCGACCTGCCCAACGTGCACACGGAGGCGACGATGCTCGGCGCCGCCCACAAGGTCGTGGAGCTGGCGGGATGAGCGTCTTCGTCGACAGGGACACGAAGCTCTGCGTCTCGGGCATCACCGGCCGCGAGGGCACGTTCCACACGCTCAACAACAAGCGCTACGGCACGAACGTCGTCAGCGGCGTCACGCCC
>JBEVIG010000181.1:0-12661 GCA_040510855.1 Solirubrobacteraceae bacterium | reverse complement strand
AGGAGTCACGCGCCGTCATCACGTCGAAGCAGTCCGCGACGGAGAGGATCCGGGCGAGCGCCGGGATCTCCTCCCCGCTCAGCCGGCGCGGGTAGCCGCGCCCGTCCACCCGCTCGTGGTGGCAGAGCACGATCTCCGCGACCTCCGCGTGGCCGTGCACGCGCTTGACGATGTCCGCCCCACGTCGGGGATGTGACCGTATGAGCGCCCAGTCCTCCTCCGTGAGCGTCGTCCCGGTGAGCGTGTGGTCCGGGAACGTGAACTTGCCCACGTCGTGCAGCAGGCCCGCGGTGTGCACGAGCTCCTGGTCGCGCGGCGGCAGGCCGGCCTCCTGCGCGATCGCCTTGGCGAAGCGCGCCACGGCGGCGGAGTGGCGCGCGGTCATCCGGTCGCGCATCCCGAGCGTCTCGACCATCACGCGGATCACGCCGTGGTGCAGCGCCTCGAGCTCCTCCACCTGCGCGCGCAGCTCGTCGCGCTGCGACTGCGCCTCGACCACCGAGCGCAGCAGCGAGTAGTAGGAGACGAGCATGAACGCGAGCATCGCCACGGCCGGCAGGCCGATCTCCTGGTAGGCGAGGACGGTGCCGGCGGTGAACGTCCCGGTCGCGACCTCCCACGGCAGCACGGGCACGTAGACCCGCCGGATCTCGGCGAGGAGGCTCGTCCCGTCGCGCAGGCAGAGGTAGCCGACGATCAGCAGGAAGTTCAGGAAGTTGACAGCGAGGTAGACGCCGAAGACGATCGCCGCGGTCCCGAGCTCGGCCGTATCGCCCTTCGCCGGGTCGCCGAGCGCCTGGAAGACGAGCGCGCCGACGACGGGGTAGGTGGCGCACGCGACGATGTTGTTGAACAGCAGCGGCGCCGGCCGGTGGTTGCGGATCGACCACACGAGGACGGCGGCCACCGCGATCAGCGCCGCGGGCGCCGCGCCGAGCAGCGCCATCGCCGCGGACGTCGCGATGAAGGCCGCGCCGATGTGGACGTGGCCGGTGGGCACCGCCAGGAACTCGCCGAGGATGGCCAGGCCGAGCAGCGCGAAGAACAGGCTCCAGGGCTCCCAGTCGCCCGCGTCGGTGGCCACGACGGCCGCGACCAGGGCCGCTGCGAGCAGGAGTGCTTGCCCGGCGATCAGGATCGATTCCCGCCGGCGTGTTCTATGTCCTGACGGGACTTCGGCGATAGCGTTCGCGCCCAACGCGTCAGCCAGCGTAATGCCTGCAAGGCGGGTCAACAACGCCCCAAGGGGCCAGGTTCCTAGGATGGCCCGCGATGCGCATCGCCGACGACGTCGCCACAGCCCTCGCTGAAGGCCGCCCGGTGGTGGCCCTCGAGAGCACCCTGATCGCCCACGGGCTGCCGCGCGGGCGCAATCTCGAGGTGGCCCGCGAGCTCGAGGCCGCGGTGCGATCCGAGGGTGCCGTGCCGGCCACCATCGCCGTGGTCGGCGGAGAGCCGCGGATCGGTCTCGACGAGGCCGCACTGGAGGCGCTGGCGCTCGGCGAGGGCTTCGTCAAGGCCGGCGTGCGCGATCTCGCGCCGGTCGTCGCGCGCGGCGGCTCGGCCGCCACGACGGTCGCCTCGACCTCCCACCTCGCGGCGCGCGCGGGGATCCGCGTGTTCGCCACGGGCGGGCTCGGCGGCGTGCACCGCGAGGCGCGGGAGAGCTGGGACGAGTCGGCCGACCTGCTCACGCTCGCCGCCACGGGGATCACCGTCGTGTGCGCGGGCGTGAAGTCGATCCTCGACGTCGGCGCCACGCTCGAGCGGCTGGAGACGCTCAACGTCGTCGTCCTCGGCTTCCGCACCGACCGCTTCCCCGGCTTCTACCTCTCGGACTCCGGCTTCCCGGTCCCCGCGCGCGTGGAGAGCCCCGAGGAGGTCGCCGCGGTGATGGCCGCCCAGGCGGGGCTGGGGCTCGGCGAGCGCGCCATCGTGGTGGCGAATCCCTTGCCCGAGGACGAGCAGGTCGACCCCGAGCTGCACGACCGCGTACTCGCCGAGGCGCTCGCCGCGGCCGCCGAGCAGGGCATCCGCGGCGGCGCGACGACGCCGTTCCTCCTCGACCGCTTCCACCGCGAGACGGGCGGGGTGACGCTCGAGGCCAACGTCGCGCTCGTGCGTCGCAACGCGGTGCTCGCGGCGCGCATCGCCGCCGCGGCGGCCGCATGACGATCGTCGTCGCGGGCGACGTCATGGCCGACGTCGTCGTGGCGCTCGCCGGACCGGTCGCGCACGGCAGCGACACCCCGGCGCGGATCGCGCACCGCGGTGGCGGGGCCGCCGCGAACCTCGCGGTGTGGCTCGCCCGCGCGGACGCGCCCGTCCACCTGGTCGGCCGCGTCGGCGACGACGCCGCGGGGCGGGGCGTCGCGGAGGAGCTGGCCGCGGCGGGCGTGGCGGGTGCGCTGCAGGTCGACCCGGCGCTCGCCACGGGCACCTGCGTCGTGCTCGTCGAGCCGGGGGGCGAGCGCTCGATGCTCCCCGACGCGGGCGCGAACGCCGCGCTCGCGGCGGTGCCGCTGCCGGCCGGCGCGACGCACCTGCACGTCGCGGGCTACGCGCTCCTGCACCCGGGTTCGCGCCCGGCCGCGCTCGCGCTGCTGGCCGCCGCGCGCGACGCGGGCCTCCCGGTCTCGGTCGACCCGTCCAGCGCCGCGCCGCTCGCGCGGGCCCCCGCGTTCCTCGAGTGGGTCGCGGGCGTCACGCTGCTGCTGCCCAACCGCGCGGAGGCCGCCGTGCTGGCGGGCACGGACGATCCCGAGGCCGCGGCGCGCGCGCTCACGGCGCACGCGCGCGAGGTCGTCGTGAAGCTGGGCGCCGAGGGGGCGCTGTGGACGGACGGCGAGGCGGTGGCGCGGGTGCCGGCACCGCCGGTCGCGGCCGCCGACTCGACGGGCGCGGGCGACGCGTTCGCGGCGGGCCTGCTCGCCGCGCGGAGGCGCGGGGCCGGGCCCGGGGAGGCGCTCGCCGCGGGCTGCGCGCTCGCGGCCGAGGCCGTCGCGCGTCCCGGCGCGCGCTGAGCCGGGCTAGGGGTTCAGCGTCCGCTTCAGAATGAAGCCGCTGCCCGCGGTGAGCAGGGCGGCGATGAAGGCCCAGCCGAGGCCGACGATGCCGAGCACGCCGAGGATGACGAGCGCGATCGTCGCGATTCCGAGGCCGCTGGTGACCAGGACGAGGTTGTAGGCGCGGTCGGCGCGCGCCTGCCTGGACAGGCCGCCGCGGCGGCGGGGCTCGAGATCGGACATGTGGCCGAAGGGTACCGACGAAGGTTGACCCCGTCCGGGCGATCGGATGGGATCCCGGGCGATGCCCAAGTACGACGCCTTCGGCCGCGAGATCGGCGAGGACACGCTGGCGGGTCTCGGCGGGGACCCGGGCTCCCAGCCACGCCCGGCCCCCGCGGAGCCGTCCGGCGGCTGGTCCGAGGCGGCCGCGGAACCGGCGGCCGAGCCGGTCTTCAGCGCCTCGCCGACCGAGGTCCCGATCGCGCCGCCCCCGCAGCCCCAGCCGCAGCAGCCGTCGTTCTCGATCCCGGGCCAGATCCGGTCACGGGCCGGCCGAAGAAGGTTCGCGGCGCCTGGGGCGGGCTCGGCTGCCTGTTCTCGCTGCTCGTCGTCGGCATCGTCATCGCCGTGCCCGTGTTCGTCGTCATCTCGCTCGTCGGCGACACCGCGAACACGATCGACGACGTGCGCGACGCCTTCGACGACGCCACCGAGGACATCCCGACGCCCGTCGACGAGGCGGAGCCGCCGCCGACGGGGATCAGCGGCCGCTCGATGATGCGGCCCGCGAACCTCGCCGCGGCGATCGACGTGCTGCGCCGGCAGAAGGGCGACCTGGGCAACCTCACGCTTCGGCCCGACCGCGTCAACGCGGAGCTGATCACGAGGCGCGACAACCAGCGCAACGTCGTGCTCACCCACACCGGCGAGCTGCGCAAGGGCGACCCCGTCGACGTCGGCATCCCGCAGGACACGATCGACTGGGACCTCATCGACCCGGCGGTCCCCGCCCGCTTCGTGAGGCGGGCGGCGGAGCGGTTCGGCCTCGACCCGGCCCGGATCGACTACGTGATCGGCGAGACCGACGTCTTCGACGACGAACCGCTCCGCTGGCTGGCCTACTTCAAGGGCGGCGCCATCGTCCAGGGGGACGAGAACGGCAAGCCCGAGCGCAGGATCAGCTGAACCCGGCTACTGCGCCGCGTTGAACAAGGACTGCGCGACCGAGTTCTGGTATGGCCCGAACATCACGTTCGGCAGCGTGCGGTAGCCGTAGGACTTCACCGAGGCCACCTGGCCGCCCGTCGTCACCCAGCCGCCGCCCGACGAGCCGCCGGTCATGTCGCAGCCGATGCCCATCGGCTGGGGGTTGCCGGAGTCGCGCGTCGCGAGCTGCGCGTCGCAGATGTACATCCGCCCGCCCGTGAACGGCGACGCCGCCGGGTAGCCGTGCGAGAGGTAGCGCTGGTTCGCGTCGTAGTCGAACGCCCGCGCCTTGGTCCTAGCCCGACTCCGGAGCATGTGACGCCGGTTACTAGGCCGCCCGTCGGGTTCCTGACGCACCGGACGAGGGAGCGACGTCATCCCTGCGAGGGGTGACACGGCGTCCGCGCCCTGGTTGGATGCCGCCGTGCTCCGACCCGCTCTGCCGGCCGCGCTGATCGCCGCCGCGCTCCTTCCCGCCGCCGCCTCCGCGGCCACCATCTCCACGACGGACACGTTGACCAAGTACGACGGCGCCACGGCCGATCGCGTGTCGATCGTCGTCTACTCCGGCTTCGACGACGAGATCGGCAACACCGCGGTCTTCTTCCTGCCGACCGCCAACGACATCGTCGACCCGACCACGAGCGACGGCAACTGCCGCGCCCGCCCGACGGGCGCGTCGTCGTGCCTCGCGCGGTCGCGGACGAAGATCGTCACGCAGGGCCAGGACGACTTCTTCAACGTCGGCGCCGCGGGCAACCCCGTCGAGCTCCGCATGGGCGGCGGCGCCGACCGCGTCTTCACGACCAGCGCCCGGATCGAGGCCTACGGCGAGGCGGGCAACGACGACCTCTCGGGCTATACGGGCTTCGACATCCTCGACGGCGGCGCGAACGACGACCTCCTCACGCCGCTCGGCGGCGGCGACCAGGTCGTCGGCGGGACGGGGACCGACACGGTCCGCTACGGCGGCTACGCCGACCCCGTGGTCGTCACCCTCGACGGCGTCAACAACGACGGCAAGGCGGGCGAGAGCCAGAACGTCGGCGCCGACGTGGAGAACATCACCGGCGGCACCGGCGCGGACGACCTCAGCGGCAGCGCCGCGGCGAACGTCCTGCGCGGCGGCGAGGGCGGCGACACGCTGCAGGGCGGCGGCGGCGCGGACCAGCTCTTCGGCGAGGGCGGGGACGACACGCTGCGTTCGCGCGACGGCGCCGCCGACACGGTCGACTGCGGGCCGGGGAACGACACCGCGGTGGTCGATCCCCTCGACACCGTCGACGCCGACTGCGAGACCGTCCAGCTCCCCGACAACGACGGCGACGGCGTGACCCAGCCGCTCGACTGCAACGACGCCAACCCGGCCATCAAGCCCGGGGCGACGGAGATCGCGGGCGACGGCATCGACCAGGACTGCAGCGGCGCCGACCTGCCGAAGACGGGCGGACCCGGCCCGGTCGATCCCGACCCGGCCGATCCGGACCCGGTCGACCCCAAGCCGGCGGACCCGGAGCGCGTCGAGGCGCGCCTGCTCGCTCGCTGGGGCCTCGGGAAGCGCGCGACGGTGATCTTCCAGTTCGACGTCAAGGACATCCCGGCCGGCGGCACGGTCTCCATGCGCTGCAAGGGCAAGGGCTGCCCGTTCGAGCGCAAGACCGTGAAGCCGAAGGGCGGCACGGCCAAGCTCGGCAAGCACTTCAAGAACGCGAAGCTCAAGCCGGGCACGACCCTGGAGGTGCGCGTGACCGCGCCGGGCATGGTCGGCAAGGTCGTCCGCTACACGTTCCGCTCCAGGCGCAAGCTGCCCTCGTCGACGCGGCGCTGCCTCGCGCCGGGCGCCTCGAAGCCGGCGCGCTGCTGAGCGCCTTCTAGCCTCTGGCGGCGATGCTCGTCGCCAGAGAGGACCTCCGCAACGTCGCGATCGTCGCGCACGTCGACCACGGCAAGACCACGCTCGTCGACGCCATGCTCTGGCAGTCCGGCGCGTTCCGGGCCAACCAGGACGTGGCCGAGCGCGTGATGGACTCGATGGACCTCGAGCGCGAGAAGGGGATCACGATCCTCGCCAAGAACACGGCGGTGCGCTACGGGGACGTGAAGCTGAACATCGTCGACACGCCGGGCCACGCCGACTTCGGCGGCGAGGTCGAGCGCGGGCTGACGATGGTCGACGGCGTGCTGCTGCTCGTCGACGCGAGCGAGGGTCCGCTGCCGCAGACCCGGTTCGTGCTCCGCAAGGCGCTCGAGGCGCGACTGCCCGTGATCCTCGTCGTGAACAAGGTCGACCGGCCGGACGCGCGCATCGCCGAGGTCGTGGACGAGGTCTACGACCTGTTCCTCGACCTCGACGCGGACGAGTCGCAGATCGAGTTCCCGATCGTCTACTGCAACGCGAAGGCGGGACGGGCCGGCCTCGAGGAGGGCGAGCTCGCCGAGGACCTCGCGCCGCTCATGGACCTGCTCGTGGAGCGCATCCCCGCGCCCGAGCACGACCCGGAGCACCCGCTCCAGGCCCACGTCACCAACCTCGACGCCTCGCCCTACGTCGGGCGCCTCGCGCTGTGCCGCGTCCGCAACGGCACGATCCGCAAGGGCCAGTCGATCGCCTGGTGCCGGGCGGACGGCACGGTGGCGAACGCGACGGTGGGCGAGCTCTACGTCACGGAGTCGCTCGACCGCGTGGAGGCCGCGGAGGCCGGGCCGGGCGAGATCATCGCCGTGGCCGGCATCGCCGAGGTCACGATCGGCGAGACGCTCGCCGACCGCGAGGACCCGCGGCCGCTGCCGGTCATCACCGTCGACGAGCCGTCCCTCTCGGTCACGATCGGCATCAACACGTCGCCGCTCGCCGGCCAGGAGGGCTCCAGGCTGACCGCGCGCCAGGTGCGCGACCGGCTCGACCAGGAGCTCGTCGGCAACGTCTCGCTCCGCATCAACCCGACGGAGCGGCCGGATGCGTGGGAGGTCCAGGGCCGCGGCGAGCTGCAGCTCGCCGTGCTCGTCGAGCTGATGCGCCGGGAGGGCTTCGAGCTCACCGTCGGGCAGCCGCAGGTGCTCATCCGCGAGATCGACGGCAAGACGCACGAGCCCGTGGAGCGTTTGGCGATCGACATCCCCGACGACTACGTGGGCGTGATCACGCAGCTGCTCGCCCTCCGCAAGGGCCGCCTCGAGCAGATGGTCAACCACGGCACGGGCTGGGTGCGGATGGAGTACCTCGTGCCGGCGCGCGGGCTGATCGGCTTCCGCACGGAGTTCCTCACCGAGACGCGCGGCACCGGCCTGCTCCATCACGTCTTCGACCGCTGGGAGCCGTGGGCGGGCGAGCTGCGGACGCGGCCGACGGGCGCGCTCGTCGCCGACCGGCGCGGAACCGCGGCGCAGTTCGCGCTGATGAACCTCCAGGAGCGCGGGACGATGTTCGTCGGGCCCGGCGAGGAGGTCTACGAGGGCATGATCGTGGGCGAGAACGCGCGCTCCGAGGACCTCGACGTCAACGCGGTCAAGGAGAAGCACCTGACCAACATCCGGTCGTCGACGTCGGACGTGCTCGTGCGCCTCGTCCCGCACCGCCAGCTCTCGCTCGACCAGGCGCTCGAGTTCCTGCGCGAGGACGAGTGCGTCGAGGTCACGCCGGCGTCCGTGCGCCTGCGCAAGGTCGCGCTCGACAAGGTCGCGCGCACGAAGCTCGCGCGCAAGCTCAAGGCAGACGCCGTCACGTGACGACGCTGCGCCGGTTCCTGCTGGGCGGGATCCTGGCGCTGAGCCTGCTGGCGGGCGGGCTGCACTACGCCGGGGTCAACGAGATCGTCGCGTTCGTCGTGGCCGGCTTCGCGCTCGCGGGGCTGGCCTGGGTGATCTCGTTCACGACGGAGGAGGTCGGCGAGCACTTCGGTCCGGCGGTGACGGGGATCCTGCAGTCGACGCTCGGCAACCTGCCCGAGTTCTTCGTCGTGATCTTCGCGCTCTCGGCGGGCGAGGTCGTCGTCGCCCAGTTCTCGATCATCGGGTCGATCTTCGCCAACGCGCTGCTCGTTCTCGGCTTCGTGATCGTGGTCGGCGCCGCGAAGAGCGAGGACGGGATCATGCGCTTCAACCCGCGGCTGCCGAACGACACGGCGACGCTGCTCCTGCTCTCCGCGTTCATCATCGGGCTCGTCGGCGTCTCGGCGAACACGCACGACCGGGCGAGCGACGACATCGTCACGATCTCGGCGATCGCCGCCGTGCTGGTGCTGATCGTCTACGGCGTCTGGGTGTGGGGCTACCTGCGCAGCACGCGCGACGAGGTGGGCGGCGGGCCGCGCGAGGGCGGGATGCCGCTCAAGGCGTCGATCGCGTTGCTCGCGATCGCCGGCCTCGGCTCCGCGTTCGTGTCGGAGTGGTTCGTCGACGCGCTCCGGCCGACCATCGACGCCATCGGCGTCTCCGCCCAGTTCGCCGGCCTCGTCGTCGTGGCGATCGCGGGCAACGCGGTCGAGCACGCCGTGGGCGTCGTCCTCGCCTACAAGGGCCAGGCCGACCTCGCGGTCTCCGTCGTGAAGAACTCCGTCGCCCAGGTCGCCGCCTTCCTCGCCCCCGCGCTCGTGCTCGTCTCCCTGCTCTTCCCCGACCCGCTCACGTTCGACCTCGCGCCGGTCTACGTCGCGGCCTTCCTGCTCACCGTCATCGCGATCTGGCAGGTGACGGGCGACGGTGAGGCGTGGGCCTTCGAGGGCGCCGCGCTGATCGCGACCTACCTCATCCTCGCGGTCTTCACCCTGTACGAGTGACGGCGCGATAGCTTCCGCGGCCATGGCCGACACGCCCGACGCCGCCGCAACGCTCGCCGCCGCCTACGCGACCGAGGGCGCGGCCATCGACCTCGGGCGCGCCGTGCACGAGGGCGCGCTGCTCGACGCTGCGATCAGGGTGCCGCTGGCGACGATGAACCGCCACGGGCTCGTCGCCGGCGCGACCGGCACGGGGAAGACGAAGACGCTGCAGCTCCTCGCCGAGCAGCTCTCCACCGCCGGCGTGCCCGTGCTCGTCGCCGACGTCAAGGGCGACGTGTCCGGCCTCGCACACCCCGCCGAGCCCGGCGGCGCGGGCGAGAAGCGGATGGCGGAGCTCGGGCTGCCGTTCACGCCCACCGCGTTCCCCGTCGAGTTCCTGTCGCTCGGCGGCCTCGGCCCCGGCGTGCCCGTCCGCGCGACGGTGAGCGACTTCGGGCCGCAGCTCCTCGCCAAGGTGCTCGAGGCGAACGAGACGCAGGAGTCGTCACTCGGCCTCGTCTTCCACTACGCCGACACGAAGGGCCTCCCGCTGCTCGACCTGAGCGACCTCCGCGCCCTGCTCACGTTCCTCGACTCCGACGCGGGGAAGCCCGAGCTGGAGGGGATCGGCGGGTTGTCGTCGGCGACGGTCGGCGTGCTCCTGCGCTCCCTCGTGGGACTCGAGACCGGCGGCGGCACCGAGTTCTTCGGCGAGCCGCAGTTCGACGTCGCCGACCTGCTGCGCGCCGCGCCCGACGGCCGCGGCGTCATCTCGTGCGTCGAGCTCGCGGCCGTCCAGGAGAAGCCCGCGCTGTGGTCGACGGCGCTCATGTGGCTCGTCGCCGAGCTGTTCGAGGCGCTGCCGGAGGCGGGTGACCTGCCGCAGCCCAAGCTCGTCGTGTTCCTCGACGAGGCCCACCTCCTGTTCGACGACGCGACGGAGGCGTTCCTGGAGGCGCTCGCGCGCACCGTCCGCCTCATCCGCTCCAAGGGCGTCGGCGTCTTCTTCGTCACCCAGCAGCCGACCGACCTCTCCGAGGAGGTCCTCGCCCAGCTCGGCCTGCGCATCCAGCACGCCCTGCGCGCGTTCACCCCCGCCGACGCGAAGAAGCTGCGCGCGACGGTCAGCACCTACCCCGTCTCCGACCTCTACGACGTCGAGACGCTGCTGACCAGCGTCGGCATCGGCGAGGCGGCGGTGACGCTGCTCTCCGAGAAGGGCGTGCCGACGCCCGTCGTGCACACGCGGATGGTCGCGCCCGCCTCGCGCATGGACCCGGCCGACGACGTCGACGGCGCCGCGAAGGCCTCGCCGTTGTGGGCGGAGTACGGCACGCGGACGGACGCGCAGAGCGCGCGGGAGATCCTCGCCGGCCGGCTCGCGCCCCCCGCGCAGCCGAAGCTCGAGACGAAGGAGCCCGACCTCCAGGCCCCGATGGAGCACGTCCCCGCGCCGCGCAAGCCCAAGCCGGAACCGCGCAGGGCGCCGGCGCCCGGGGGATCGGGCGCCGACGCCATCGGCGACTTCCTCCGCTCCCGCCAGGGCAAGGAGCTGCAGAAGAAGGTCGCGCGCGGGATCTTCGGGATGCTGAAGAAGCGGCTCTAGTCGATCGGGATCCCGGGGCCCGCCACGGGCGTGTCGGGCGGGTAGACCTCCGGCGGGTCCGGGAACGCGGCCCATGCGTCGCCCGTCAGGTCGGCGAGCGAGCTCGCCCGGACGCCGTGGCTCGAGATCGTGAAGAGCCGGCCGCGGACGACGCTCGCGCGCTCGATCGACGGCGCCCAGCCCGCGTCGGCCGGATGGCTGATCCGCCCGAGCTCGCTGATCCCCGCCGCCCGGTCGACGGTGAACCCGGCGGCGCCGACGAACCCCTCGCTGTCGACGGGCAGCATCGCGAGCTTCGTCGCCGGCCACCACAGGAACGCGTGGTGGTTCCACTCGACCGCGGAGCTCGAGAAGCGCTCGCCCAGCCTGAGCTGCCCGATCCGCTTCGGCCTCGCGAGGTCGGCGACGTCGAAGAGCGAGATCTGCAGCCCCTGCGTCATCCCGCTCGACTCGTCCGCGTCCTGGCCGACGCCGAGCAGCAGGCCGTCGCCGACCGGGTGCAGGTAGGCCGAGTAGCCGGGGATCTTGAGCTCGCCGCGCACCCGCGGGTCCGACGGGTCGCTGAGGTCGAGCGTGTACAGCGGGTCGGTCTGCCGGAACGTGACGACGTAGCCGACGTCGCCGATGAAGCGCACGGCGAAGATCCGCTCGCCCTTGCCGAGGCCGTCGACCTTGCCGCGCGGCACGAGGTAGCCGCCCTCCTGCCGGAGGGTCGTCACGCGGCTCTCGCTCTCGCCGCCGAACCCGCGCGTCGAGGCGGCCCGCAGGATGCCCTTGTCCTCGGAGAGCGAGAACTGGTTGAGCAGCGTGCCCGCCACGAAGCCGCTCGCCGCGTACGTGGTGCGCTCCGGCTCCGTGATGTCGAAGCGGTGGACCATCGTCCCCGGCTCGTAGGTGCCGTCGTCGTAGCGCTGGGTCGCGACGTAGAGGCCCGAGGCCGAGCCGTAGACGGTCTCGCCGCCCGAGAAGATCGCGTCGGCGTCGACGGCCGGGAGGCCGGCGCCCATGTCGACGGTGTAGACGGTGAGCACGCCCGTGCCCGCGAACGAGGCCGGCCGGCGGACGCGGTCGCAGCGCACGGCGCGGCGCGTCACCTCGCGGCCGCTGCGGCGGAAGGTCAGCGTCGAGACCGGCAGCCAGCCGCGCGCCCGGGAGCGCAGCTCGGGCTCCGCGTAGGCGGCGTCGGGATAGGAGGACACGACGACGCGGGCGCTGCGGCCGACGCGGCGCGCGTCGACGATCGCGCCGTCGACGTCCTGCGTGCGGCGGACGAGCATCGCCTTCGGGTCGGAGACGTCGACCTGCGTCATCCGCGCGCCCACCGGCCCGCTGCCGAGCACGAGCAGCGTCTTGCCGCGGAGCAGCATCGAGTCGGGGGAGGACTCCTTGAACTCGATCGTCCCCACCAGCTTCGGCGCGCCGCCCGTGACGTCGACGGCGTGGAGCGAGCCGCCGGAGAGCACGAACAGCGTGTCGCCGTCCGTCTTCACCGTGTCGGGCTCGTGGACGCCCTGCTCCTGGTTGTTCGTGCCCGAGACGCCGTCGCCGCCGCCGTCGTCACCTGCGTCGGGGCTGTCCGTCACGGGCACCGGTGCGGCCGGCGCCTCCTCCGCGCCGCCGTCGCCCCGGCCGGGGAAGATCGGGCGCGGCGTGGGCACGGGCGGGCCGGGCGGCGGCGTCGCGACGTGGCGGCCCGCGTAGTCCACCAGCTGGTTGCACGACGTGAACGCGGCGAGCCGCTTCGCCTTGCGAGGCTTGCGGGCGTCGGCGGGCGCGGCGGCGACCGCGAGCGCGAGCAGCGCGAGGAGGGCGACGATCAGGCGGGAACGCATGCGCCGCACGCTATCCGCGCGTGTCGTCCTGCGACCAGCGAATGTGGAGAACTTCACCTTGGTGTATTGCGGGCTTCACGCGACGCGCCGATCATGGGAGTGAGATGGGTGGAGCGCGACGGATCGCGACAGCACTCGCGGGGACGGCGATGGTCCTGGCGGCGGGCTGCGGCGGGGGCGGCGACCCGGGCGGTCCGGCGCCGCGGGCGGACGGGCCGCTCGAGTCCGTGCCCGCGCTCCGGCCGCTCGACT
>JBEVIG010000180.1:0-7529 GCA_040510855.1 Solirubrobacteraceae bacterium | reverse complement strand
GCGGCGAGCGGTCGTCCGGGGCGATCACGGAGACGATCCGCGCGGAGTTCGGGATCTCGCAGCCCGCGGTCTCCCAGCACCTCCGCGTGCTGCGCGAGGCCGGGTTCGCGACCGTGCGGCCCGAGGGCGCACGCCGCCTCTACGCGGTGAACCCCGAGCCGCTGCGCGACGTGGACGCCTGGCTCGACCACTTCCGCGCGTTCTGGACCCCCCACCTCGACGCGCTCGACACCGAGATCGCCCGCGGCCGGCGGCAGCGCCGGCTCGCCGCCAACCCCGACGGGAGGACCACCCGATGATCGACGTCAGCCACGAGATCAACAGCGTCGAGCGCGAGGTCGGCAGCCGCACGCTGCCGGCCGGCGAGGCCCGCACGATGATCATCTCGCGCGTCTACGACACGCCCGCCGACGACCTCTGGGACGCCTGCACGAACCCCGAGCGCATCTCGCGCTGGTTCCTCCCGATCTCGGGCGACCTGCGGGAGGGCGGGCGCTACGCGTTCGACGGCAACGCGTCGGGCACGATCGAGCGCTGCGAGCCGCCGCACCGCGTCGAGGCGACCTGGGAGTACGGCGGCCAGACGTCATGGGTGGAGGTCCGGCTGACGCCCGCGGACGACGGCCGCACGCGGTTCTCCCTGGAGCACATCGCCCATGTGGACGACGAGATCTGGACGCAGTACGGGCCGGGCGCCGTCGGCGTCGGCTGGGACCAGGGCCTGGTGGGCCTGACGCTGCACCTCGCGGGCAGCGACGCGATCCCGGACAAGAAGGCGGGGGAGGCGTGGCAGCTCTCCGAGGAGGGCCGCGAGTTCGCGCGGCGGTCGAGCGAGCGCTGGGCGGAGGCGAACATCGCCGCCGGCACCGACCCCGCCGAGGCGCGCGCCGCGGCGGCCCGCACGACCGACTTCTACACGGGCGAGCCCGCCGCCTGACCGGGCGGCGGCACGAGCCCGCGGCGGGTGCCCTCGGCGAGCAGCGTCTCCACGCGCACGGCGCCGGCCGTGGCGGTCGGCACCGTGACGGCGAGGGCGGCGTGCAGCCGCGCCCACTCGATCGCCGAGCGGGCGTCGGCCCCGCGCAGCTCGGCCCACGCGTAGGAGGCGCAGAGCAGGTCGACGTCCCCGGTCGTGTCGACGGCGCGGCCGGTGTCGCGCTCGGGCGTCGGGAGCGCCTCGCCGTCGAGCCACGCGAGGGCGGACTCGGCCGCGCGCGTGACGATCACCGTGTGGACGGTCGCGGCGAGCGCGGCGCCCGCGGCCTCGACGTCGTCCACGCCGGCGAGCAGGCAGGCGTCCGGCCCGTCGACGAAGAGCGCGCCCGCGCGGCCCGTGGCCTCGGGCAGGCGCCCGGTGTAGGCGCGCGCGTCGTCGCTGCCGCAGGTGAGGTACATCGTCGTCCCCTCGGGGACGAGATGGAGCTGCTCGAGGTTGCAGGCCACCGCACCGGCCGGAAGGTATGCCTCGACGTCGCCGGTCCGCGTGCGAACACCCGGGTCGACCGTGACCATCGCGCGGTCGTCGCCGCACGGGAGCACGAGGGTCTGGGGCATGCGCGGTGTGGTCTGGCCGCCGACGGTGATGCCCTCGGCCTCGAGCTCGGTCCGCACGAAGGTGCCGGGCACGTCGCCGCCGAGCGGCGCGACGAGCGCGGTGCGGAGCCCCAGGCGGGCCGCGGCGACCGCGGTGATGGCGCCGCCGCCGGGCGAGCGGACGAGGTCGCCGGCGAACTTCTCCTCGCCGAGCGCGGGCAGGCCTTCGAGTCCGACGAAGGTCAGATCGAGGAAGGCGGGGGTGGTGACCACGAGGTCCATCTCGCGGCGGGAGACCCTATCCCACCGGCGGCGCCGCGGATACCGTTGGCCCATGTCCTCCCCCCGACTCCCCGCCTGTGGCGCGCTCTGCGCCGCGCTGGCCGCCGCGGTGCTGCTCCCCGCATCCGGCGCCCAGGCCGCCGAGCGGTGCGCCTCGGCCGACCTCCGCTACCCGTTTCAGCCGGGTGGCCCGAAGACCTTCGGCGTCTTCAAGCTGCGGATCACGAACGGCGGCTGCAAGACCGCGCACCGCGTCGCGAAGCGGTGGATGGACCGCTTCGAGGCGAACCTCGAGGACGGCAGCACGAAGCTCCCCGAGCACGTCCGCGGCTTCAGTTTCAAGAGCCTCCCGCCGACGGCGGCGCAGACCTTCAACATGCGCGGCCGCAAGGGCGACAAGACGATCCGCTTCGACTACGTGGTGCCGAACGGCTGAGCTCGTTCCGGGGCAGCCCGGCGCGCGCGGGATCATCCCGAAAGGGTGAGCCGCCGGAGGGCATGCCACCGTACGTTCGCGCTCATGCTGCGACGTCCGCACCGTCAGCCGCGCGCGCGAGCCCACGCCGACGACGACATGCTCGCCGCCGGGCTCCAGCCGGCCCAGCTCTCCGGGATCTTCCGCGCTCCGGCGTGGCTCCGCGATCTCGGCGTGGCGTCGTGGCTGCTCGTCGGCGTCACCGGGCTGCTGATCGGATCGGTCTGGATCCTGTCGCTGATCGACACGATCGTGATCCCGGTCGTGACGGCCACGATCATCGCCGCGGTCCTCTCGCCCGTCGTCCGCGCGCTCGCCCGCCACATGCCGCGGGCCGCGGCGGCGGCGATCGTGTTCCTCAGCCTGATCGTCCTCGGCGCGGTGGTCGGCCTGATGGTCATGAGCGGGATCGTCGATCAGGCGGAGCAGCTCCAGGGCAGCCTCCAGTCAGCCGTCGACAAGGCCCAGGAGCACCTCAAGGACGCCGGCGTGAGCGACAGCAAGGCCCAGAGCACAGGCGACGACGCGAGCGCCAACATCAGCTCGGCGTTCCATGCGCTGATCAGCGGGCTCGGCACCGGCATCGAGGCGCTGGCCGGCGTCGCCATCTTCCTCTCCTTCACCGCGCTCAGCCTGTTCTTCCTGCTCAAGGACGGCCCGGTCATCCGTGCCTGGGCCGAGGCGCACATGGGCGTCCCCGCCCCGGTCGGCAAGATCGTCGCCGGGCGGACGCTGCAGTCGCTCCGCGGCTACTTCGCCGGCGTCACGGCCGTCGCCGCGTTCAACGGGATCGTGATCGGCCTCGGCGCCTTGGTCCTCGGCGTGTCGGAGCCCGGGGCGATCGCGGTCGTGAACTTCGTCGCGGCCTACGTGCCCTACCTCGGCGCCTGGTCGGCGGGCGCGTTCACGGTGCTCGTCGCCTACGGCTCCGAGGGGACGAGCGCGGCGATCGCGATGATCGTGATCGTCCTGCTCGCCAACGGCGTGCTCCAGCAGATGATCCAGCCGATCGCGTACGGCGCGGCGCTGGGGATCCACCCGCTCGCGGTGCTCGTGGTGACGATCGCCGGCGGCGCGTTGTTCGGGACGATCGGCCTCGTGCTCGGCGCGCCGTTGACGTCGGCCGTGATCAAGATCTCCAGCGACGTCGCGAAGGCGCGCGCGGCCGAGGCCGAGGAGGAGGAGGCCGCCCCCGGGGCGGCCGCACCCGAGCCCGCGCCATGATGCCCGGATGGACCTGGGCATCGCAGGACGCGTCGCGGTCGTCACGGGCGGCTCGCGCGGGATCGGCGAGGCGGTGGTCGCGAAGCTGGAGGAGGCCGGCGCGCGGGTGCTCTCCGTCGCGCGCGGCGACGGCCAGGACGTGACGGCGCCCGACGCCGCCGAGCGCGTCGCGGAGCGCGCCGGGGCGCCGGTCGACATCCTCGTCAACAACGCCGGCACGGCGCGGATCGCGCCGCTGGACGAGCTCACCGAGGCCGACATGTACGAGGCCTTCGAGCTCAACGTGATGGCGCCGCTGCGGCTGATGCGGCACTTCGCGCCGGGGATGGCGGAGCGCGGCTGGGGGCGGATCGTGAACGTCACCTCGACGGCCGGGAAGCGCCCCTCGCAGTCCTATCCCGCCTACTCGGTCGCGAAGGCGGCCCAGCACTCGCTCTCGCGCGCGGCCGCCGACTTCTGGGCGCCGCACGGGGTGCTCGTGAACACCGTGGCGCCCGGCCCGACCGGGACCGGCCTGTGGCGCGAGGAGGGCGGCCTCGCCGATCAGCTCGCCCGCCGCCACGGGACGACGATCGACGAGGAGCTCGCCTCGCAGGCCTCGAAGGTCCCGCTCCGGCGGATCGGGGAGCCCGGCGAGGTCGCGGACGTGATCGCGTTCCTCTGCTCCGAACGCGCCGCCTGGGTCACCGGCGCCGCCTGGTCGGTCGACGGCGGCGTCTGGCAGTCGATGCTCTAGAAGCCGAGGACGGCGTAGCGGAACTGCACGACCGCCGGCGGGGTGACGGTGGCGATGGTCGGGTTGCAGGCGACGAAGACGAAGCTGCCGGGCGGGTCGGAGCCGCGGACGTGGTAGCTGAGCGAGTCGGGCCAGGCCTCCGAGGCCGAGACGACGACGAGGTCGCCGGAGATGTCGGCGCCGGCCGCGACGTTCGAGACGGGCGCCGGGAGGCACGACTGCTTCGGCACCGCCGGGAGCCGCACCTCGAGCGAGCCGCTGAAGCGCGCGACGTCGTGCGCCCGCAGGCCGCCGTCGATGATCTCGCCGCCGTCGATGGACTGGTCGGCGATCTCGGACGCCCCGACGCCGTTGTTGCGGATCTCGGCCTGGCCGACCGCGTTGTCGCCGAGCTCCTCGGTGCCGACCGCGTTGGCCGCGAGGTCCTCGGCGGTGAGCGAGCTGTTCGCCACGGAGCGCGAGGTGACGGCGTTCGCGGCGAGCTCCGCGTCGCCGATCGAGCCCGTGGCCGTGGCGGTGAGCGACCGTCGCGCCTTCGCCGACAGGTCCTTCGTCCCCAGCGACCGGTCCTTGACCTGCTTGGAGGTCACCGTGCCCTTCTTGATGTCGTCCCCGTCGAGCAGCCGCTCGGCCTCGGCAGGACCGCCGAGCGCGACGAACAGCGCCGTCGCGGCGAGGACGAGGGATGCCGAAGGACGGCGCATGACCGGCCAACCTTAGGGGCGCCGGAGGCGGCCATGGGGTGCTCTAAGCGGATTTTCGACCCCGTGTCAGTCAGACGGCGATCGGCGCGCTGTCGCGCGCCACCAGCGCGGCGTAGCGGCCGCCGGCGGCGAGCAGCTCGTCGTGCGTGCCGCGCTCGGCCACCCGGCCGTGGTCGAGCACCACGATCTGGTCGGCCTCGCGGACCGTCGAGAGGCGGTGCGCGATGACGATCGTCGTGCGGCCCTCGGCGAGCTGGCGGAGCGCCTCCTCGACCGCGCGCTCCGTCTGCACGTCGAGCGCGCTCGTCGCCTCGTCGAGCACCAGCACGGGCGGGTTGCGCAGGATCGTGCGGGCGATCGCGATCCGCTGCTTCTCCCCGCCGGAGAAGCGGAAGCCGCGCTCGCCGACGACGGTGTCGTAGCCCTCGGGCAGCGCAGCGATGACGTCGTGCACCTGGGCGGCGCGCGCCGCCTCCTCGATCTCCTCGTCGGTCGCCTCCGGCTTCGCGAAGCGGAGGTTCTCGCGGACGGAGGCGTGGAAGAGGTAGGTCTCCTGCGACACGACGCCGACCGTGTCGGCGAGCGCGGAGAAGGTGAGGTCGCGCACGTCGGCGCCGTCGATCCGCACCGCTCCGTGATCGGCGTCGTAGAGCCGCGCGACGAGGTAGCCGAGCGTCGTCTTGCCCGAGCCCGTCTCGCCGACGATCGCGGTGCGCGTGCCGGCCGGGACGTCGAGGTCGATGCCCTCCAGCGTCCAGGCGTCCTCGCCGTAGCGGAACCAGACGTCGTCGAGCGCCACGTCGCCGCGCGGGGCGGGGAGGTCGCGCGTGCCCGGCTCGATGTCGACGGGCATGTCGAGGTACTCGAAGACCCGCTCGAACAGGGCGCCCGAGCTCTTGACGTCGACGGAGACGCCGAGGAGCGACTGGATCGGCCAGAAGATCCGCGTCTGCAGCGTGGTGAAGGCGACGACGGTGCCGATCGACACCGCGCCGCCGTCGAGCCCCGCGAAGAGGTAGACGAGCGCGGGCATGATCGCGAACGAGGTCTGGACCGTGGCCATCATCCAGCGGCCCGCCATGCGCGAGCGGACCTCGAGGTCGGCCAGGCCCTCGGACTCGCGCTCGAAGCGGTCGGCGAGCTCGGCGCCGCGGCCCATCGACTTCCCGAGCAGGATGCCCGAGACGCTGAGCGACTCCTGCACGAGCGAGGAGATGTCGGCCATCACGCCCTGCTTCTCGCTCGTGATGCGCTTGCGCTGGTTGCCGACGCGCCGCGCGACGAGCACGAAGACGGGCGTCAGCGCCAGGGAGAAGACGGCCAGGCGCCAGTCGAGCAGCACCATGGCGACGATCGTCGCGATCACCGTGGTGACGTTGGAGACGATCGAGGTGGCCGTGTTGGTCACGACGGTCTGGACGCCGCCGATGTCGTTGGCGATCCGCGACTGCACCTCGCCGGTGCGCGTGCGCGTGAAGAAGGCGAGCGAGAGGCGCGGCAGGTGGCGGTAGACCTGCGCGCGCAGGTCGTGCATGACGCGCTGGCCGACGAGGTTGGAGAGCCAGGTCTGGAGCACGCCGAGCACGCCGGTGGCGATGGCGATGCCGATCATGCCCGCGACGAGCAGCGCCAGCAGCTTGTCGTCGTTCTCCGGGATCGCCTCGTCGAGGACGTCGCGGAGGAGGAACGGCGAGACGGCGCCGAGGCCGGCGCTCAGGACGATCAGCGCCAGGACCGTCATCAGGCGGCCGCGGTAGGGCTTGAAGAGGGCGACGACGCGCCGGGTCAAGCGATGACCCCGGCGCGCCGATCGAGGGCGTCCTGCGCGCGCTCGTACACGCTGCGCATGCGCTCGATGATCGTCCGCTCGTCGACCAGCCCGCTCAGGGGCAGCGCCCCGAGCAGGTACCGGCCGAACCGGAACTCGACGGTCCCGAAGGGGCCGCGCCGTGAGGTGACCCCCTCCCAAGAGGTCACCTCACGGGTGATCGTGTCGGCGAACGCGGTCACACCCCTACCTTCGCCGGGGCCGGCTCCAACGCCTGCTCCACCACCTCGGCGACGCTCATCACCGGGTGGAAGGTCATCGCCTCGCGCACGTCGGCCGGGACGTCGTCCAGGTCGCCGCGGTTGCGCTCGGGGAGGATCACCTCGGTGAGGCCCGCCGCGTGGGCGGCCAGCACCTTCTGCTTGAGCCCGCCGATCGGGAGCACGCGGCCCTGGAGCGTGACCTCGCCGGTCATGCCGACCGTGTGCTTGATCGGGCGCCCCGTGAGCAGGGAGGTGAGCGCGGTCGTCATCGTGATGCCGGCGCTCGGCCCGTCCTTGGGGATCGCGCCCGCGGGCACGTGGACGTGGAACTCGCGGCCGTCGAAGGCGTCCTCGTCGATGCCCAGCTCCGCCGCGTGGCCGCGCACGTAGCTGAGGGCGATCCGGGCGGACTCCTTCATCACGTCGCCGAGCTGGCCCGTGAGCACGAGCCCGTCCTTGCCCGTCATCGAGGTGGCCTCGATGAACAGGACGTCGCCGCCCGCGCCCGTGACGCTCAGGCCGGTCGCCACGCCGGGTACCGCGG
>JBEVIG010000179.1:0-15361 GCA_040510855.1 Solirubrobacteraceae bacterium | reverse complement strand
ACGCGCTTGTAGTGGTTGTAGACCGCGACGGAGAGCGTGCGCTTGGCCTGCTCCTGACCCACGACGTACTCGTTGAGGACGCTGTAGATCTCCTTCGGCTTCGGCAGGTTGTCGATGTCGAAGGTCGGAGGGGCGGTCAGCTCCTCGTCGATGATCTCGTTGCAGAGATCGATGCACTCGTCGCAGATGTAGACGCCCGGTCCGGCGATCAGCTTCTTGACCTGCCGCTGGGACTTCCCGCAGAAGGAGCAGAGGAGCTGCTCGTTTGAGTCGGTCGGGCGTGCCACGGATACGTCCTTCGTGCGAGGTTAGTGCTCCGAGATCACCCTGTCGATGATCCCGTACTCCTTCGCCTCCTCCGAGCTCATGAAGTAGTCGCGCTCGGTGTCGCCCTTGACCTTCTCGATCGTCTGACCGGAGTGGTGGGCGATGATCTCGTCGAGCCGGCGGCGCAGGTCGATGACCTCGCGCGCGTGGATCTCGATGTCCGTGGCCTGGCCCTGGAAGCCGGACGAGACCTGGTGGATCAGGATCTTGGCGTTGGGGAGGGCCATGCGCTTGCCCTTCGCCCCGCCGCCCAGCAGGAGCGCGCCCATCGACATGGCGATGCCGACGCAGATCGTCGACACGTCCGGCTTGATGAACTGCATCGTGTCGTAGATCGCGAGACCCGCGTACACGGAGCCGCCCGGCGAGTTGATGTAGAGCGAGATGTCCTTGTCGGGATCCTCGGACTCCAGGTGGAGCATCTGCGCCACCACGAGGTTCGCGATCTGGTCGTCCACCGGCGTGCCGAGGAAGATGATCCGCTCGCTCAGCAGACGGGAGTAGATGTCGAACGCGCGCTCTCCGCGCGAGGTCTGTTCGACGACCATTGGGACGAGTGGGCTCACGGTCCTCGCTTCGTTTCGCGTTCGGCGCCTAAGTCCTGCTCGGCGGACTCTAGCGTGTGGATTCGGTCGTCTTGGCGGTCGGCTTGGCCGACTCCGTCAGCAGGTCCAGCGCCTTGCGATGGGCCAGGTCGGCCTTGAACGTGTCGAGCCGGTTGGCCGACTTCATCCGCTCCAGCAGCTTCTTGGCGCTGGTGCGCTCCTGCGGCGCCGCCTCCTCGAGCGCGGCCAGGACCTCGTCCTCCGACGGCTCGATCGACTCCGCCGCGACGACCGCGGCGAGCACGGCCTCGCGCTTGAGCTGGCGCTCCGCGTCGACCTTGCCCTCCGACACGATGTCCTCCTCGCTGCGGCCGGAGATCTGGAGGTACATCTCCTTGTTGATCCCCTGGTGCGAGAGCGAGTGGAGCATCTGGTCCCAGAGCTCGCGCGACCGGGCCTCGACGAGCGCCTCGGGCACCTCGACGGTGGCGTTCGCCACCGCGGCGTCGAGCGCCGCCTCGCGGAACTCCGCCTCGACGCGGCCGGCCTCCGCCTCGGAGAGCCGCTCGCGGATGTCGTCGCGCAGCTCGTCGAGCGTGTCGAACCCGGCCTCGGCGGCCAGGTCGTCGTCGAGCTCGGGGAGCTCCTTGGCCTTGACCTCCTTGACGGTCACGGCGAACTCCGCCTCCTGGCCGGCGAGCTCGGCGGCGCCGTAGTCGTCCGGGAAGGTGACCTTCACCGTCCGCTCGTCGCCGGCCTTCGCGCCGGTGAGCTGCTCCTCGAAGCCGGGCACGAGCCGACCCGAGCCGAGCTCGATCATCTGGTCGCGCCCCTCGCCGCCGGCGAACGCCTCGCCGTCGAGCGTGCCCGCGTAGTCCATGACGACGAAGTCGCCGTCGCCCGCCGCGCGCTCGACGGTCTCGAGCCGGCCGGAGCGCTCGCGCAGCCGCTCGACCTCGGCCTCGACCGCCTCGTCGGCGGCCACCGGGTCGCCCTTCTCGACCTCGAGCCCCTTGTAGTCGCCGAGCGTCGCCTCGGGGCGCACGCCGATCTCGATCGAGAAGGTCAGCGGCTGGCCCGCGGCGGGCAGCTCGCCGAGGTCGAGCTCCGGCTCGCCGACCGGGACGATCGCGGCGGAGTCGATGGCGGCGGAGTACCAGGCGCCGATCGAGTCGCGGACCGCCTCGTCGAGGACGGCCTCCCGGCCGACGCGCTTGATGACGACCGGGGCGGGCGCCTTGCCGGCGCGGAAGCCGGGCACGCGGATGGAGCGGGCGAGCGACCGGGCGGCCTGCTCGATGCGCTTCTCCACCTCGGCGGCGGGCACCTCGGCCTCGACGCGCACGCGGGACTCGGGAAGCTCGGTGACGGATGTGTTGATCGTGGGGGCGGCCATGTGCGGCGGGACACGATACCGTCGCCGCGGTGCGCCGCCGGATCGCCGCCTGGGTCGTCACCGGACCGCTGGGCCACGCCTACGCCGGCGCCGCCGACGTGCTGGAGCTCGCGCTCCGGCACGCCTGGTCGCGGCGCCGGCGATGACGCGTCCCCGGCTCAGGCCCCGCGGCGCCGGGGGACGATGAAGCCGGTGTCGGCCACGGCGGCGAGCACCTGCTTCCTGGTGAGCGGCGCGTCGAATGCCTCCGGTGCCGGAGCCTCGCCGTTGATGTCGCGGATCCAGCCCGCGTGGCGGGCCTCGACGGAGTGGATGGCGAGGGCGGCCTTGAGGATCGCGTCCGCCTTGACCTTCGGCGCCTGGCCGGCGTACGCGGCCACGCCCGTGTCCTCGAGCACCTGGGCGGTGGCGGCGAACCTCCCCGCGTCCTCCGTGGTGCCCTGGAAGTCGAACCGCGGCCGCGCCACCGCCTTGCGCCCGAGCACCTGCTTCAGCGCCATCACGTGCGCGCGCTCGTGCGCGCCCACGACCTTCGCGAAGCGCGCGAGCTCGCCCGTGAGCGCCCCCTTGCGCTCAGCGCGCGTGTAGAACGCGGCCTCGAGGTACTCGAGCGTGAGCGCGTAGTTGAGGATCGCGACGTCGCTCTTCTTCGTCGCAGCGCCTGCGATCGACGGGTCGATCAGCGCGGCCGAGCCGATGATCCCGCCGCCGAGCAGCCCCGCCTTGGCGAAGAACTGGGCGCGGGTGTCGCCGGCGGCCGCGGCCGCGGTCTCGCGGATCGCGCCGTCGGTGTCGACGGTCTCGATGTCCATGTGCATGCGCGTCACCCCTGGATGAAGCCGGTCGCGGTCACGGCCTCGGTGACCTTGGACTTGGACAGGGCCTTGTCGAAGGCCCGCGGCGCCGGGCGGGTCCCCTTCCCGCCGGCGTAGCCCGGGCCGTGCACGATGTGGCGGATCCACGCCGCGTGGCGCGCCTCCACCGAGACGATCTGCGCCGCGGCCGGCAGCGTCCTCGCCCGCAGGCGCGGGCCCTGCCCGTTGTAGGCGGCGACGCCCGTGTCCTCGAGGACGATCGCGGTGGCCGCGAAGGTGTCCGCGTCCTCCGTCGTGCCCTTGAAGTCGAACGACGGCTTCGCGATCGCGGCGCCGCCGAGCGCCTGCCTGAGGAAGTCCACGTGCGCGAGCTCGTGGTCGCGCACCGTGGTCGCGAAGCCGAGGAGGCGGGGGCTCGTGCGGAGCGCGCCCTTGTCCACGGCGTCGACGTAGAACGCCGACTCGAGGTACTCGAGCAGCAGCGCGAAGTTGAGGATCTTCGCGTCCTGCGCCGCGGACGGCTTGCCGAGCGCGATGCGCGGCAGCCCGCCGACCAGCAGCCCGCCGGCGAGGAACGTCCCCCCGCCCACGACCGCGCGGCGGAACAGCGCGGACCGGTTCATGCCCTCCTCGTGCGCTTCTCGTATCGCCCCGTCCCTGTCGACCAGGTCCAGGGTCAGCGGTTCCGACATGCAACTGCCTCCCGTCGAGGTTGCCTGGACGTGCCTGCGCGGTCGGTCGGCGAACCGGATCACTCAATGGGAGCGCCTACGCGCCGATCACCGGACGGCTCCCGCCATTTCCCCGAGGATCCCAATGCAGACCTTCCGCAATCTCCGGCTGGCCGTCCGGCTCGGCGTCGCCTTCGGCGCGCTCGCGCTGGGGCTCGTCGTCGTCGCCGCCGTCGCGCTCGCCTCCGCGAGCCAGAACCAGGCCGCGCTGGAGTCGCTCTCCAGCGAGGACGTCACCGCGCTCGAGCTCGTCGCCGACCTCGGCGAGCGCAGCCAGTCCATCGCGCACAAGACCGCGCAGCACCTCTACGTCTTCGACGGCGACCTCGAGGCCCAGGACGGCCTCCAGGAGGAGATCGAGGCGCTCCGCGGGCAGAACACCGAGGACGGCGGGAAGCTCGCGTCGATCGTCCGCGTCGCCCATCGCGATGCCGTGGCCGAGCTCGACGAGTACGCCAAGGCCCGCAACGCGTTCGTCGGGCAGTGGGAGAAGGCGCTCGAGCTCTCGCGCCAGGAGACCGTCGACGGCGTCGAGGAGCGCGAGGGCTCCCGCGCGACGTACACCGAGAAGGTGGTCGGCGCCCTCACGGCGCTCGAGCAGGACTCGGACGCACTGCAGAAGGCGATCGGCGACAGCGCCGACGAGGCCGCGGCCACCGCGATCGACGGCGCCGCCGCCGCCAAGCGCAACCTCCTGGTCGCCGCGCTGCTCGCGCTCGTGGTCGCCACCGCGCTGGCCGTCTTCATCACGCGGTCCGTGACCCGCCCGGTCCACGCGCTGCGCTCGCGGCTGGACTCGCTCAACGAGCACTGCCTGACCGACCTCGGCGCCGGGCTCGAGGCCTGCGCGAACGGCGACCTGACCGTCGACGCCCAGCCCGTGACGACGCCGGTCGACGTGGAGTCGAGCGACGAGCTCGGCCAGCTGTCGGCGACGTTCAACGAGATGCTCGCCAAGGCCCAGGGCGGCCTCGCCTCCTACAACGCCATGCGCGCGAAGCTCGGCGCCGCGATCGGCGAGGTCTCCTCCTCGGCCGGCGCGGTCTCGGCCGCGTCGCAGCAGATGGCGAACACCTCGGGCGAGGCGACGAACGCGATCGAGGAGATCGCCTCGGCGATCACCGACGTCGCCGCCGGCGCCGAGACGCAGGTCCGCGTCGTCGAGTCCGCGCGCACGTCGGCCACCGAGGCCGCCCGCGCCGCGGGGCTCTCCGCCGCGACCGCGCAGCACACCGCCGAGGCCGCGGGCACCGCGCGCTCCGTCGCCCAGCAGGGCGTCGAGGCCGCCAACCAGGCCTCCGACGCGATGCGCCAGGTCGCCGCGTCCTCGCAGGACGTCTCGGACGCCATCCAGGAGCTCTCCGCCCGCTCGGAGCGGATCGGCGGGATCGTCGACACGATCACGGGCATCGCCGAGCAGACCAACCTGCTCGCGCTCAACGCCGCGATCGAGGCCGCCCGCGCGGGCGAGCAGGGCCGTGGCTTCGCGGTCGTGGCCGACGAGGTGCGCAAGCTCGCCGAGGAGTCCCAGGACGCCGCGGGCCAGATCTCCTCGCTCATCGGCGAGATCCAGCGCGAGACGGACAAGGTCGTCGAGGTCGTCGCCGAGGGCGCGCGCCGCACGCAGGACGGCGTCGCCACCGTCGACGTCACGCGCGAGGCGTTCGAGCAGATCGGCGTGTCCGTCGAGGACATGAGCGCCCGCGTCGTCGAGATCGCCTCGTCGATCCAGCAGATCTCGGCCGAGGCCGAGCGGATGCAGACGGACATCACGGAGGTCGCCGGCGTCGCCGAGTCCTCGTCCGCGTCGGCCGAGCAGGTGTCGGCCACGACGCAGGAGACCAGCGCGTCGGCCCAGGAGATCGCCGCCTCCGCCCAGGATCTGGCGCGGACCGCCGAGACGCTCGAGCGCCTCGTCGGGCAGTTCCGCTTCTAGGGCTGGACGGCCCGCAGCTGCGGGCGCACCAGGTCGGCCGGCACGGGGATGCCGGCCGGCAGGTGCGCGCAGGGGATCGGGTCGCCCGCGACGAGCCGCACCGGGACGTGCCCGGCCCAGACGGGCAGCCCCGCGTCCTCCGACTCGCCGTCGTCCGGCCCGCCGCTGGAGACCTTGGCCGAGGCCTCGCTCAGCGGCATGGAGAGGATCGCCGTCGCCTTGACCTCCTGGCGGGTCGGGCGGCGGACCGCGTCCCAGCGGCCGGGCATGACCTGCTCGGAGAACGCGCGCAGCGCCTCCAGCTTCTCGTCGTGCTCGGTGACGGGCGTGGCCTCGCCGAGCACGACGACGGAGCGGTAGTTCGTGCTCATCTCGAAGATCGAGCGGGCGTAGACGAGCCCGTCGACCAGCGTCACGGTGAGGCAGGCGGGGAGCCCGCCGCCTCCGAGGGCGCGCAGCGTCCGGCTCGCCGAGGAGCCGTGGACGAAGACCCGGTCGCCGATGCGCGCGTGGAGCGTGGGGATCACGAACGGCTGGCCCTCGTGGGCGAAGCCGAGATGCGCCACGAGCGCCTCGTCGAGGATGGCCGCGATGGCGTCGGGGTCGTACGCGGCCTTCTTGTGGGCCCGCCGGACGCGCACGCGCTCGGAGGGGGCGGTGGTCCTGCGTCGAGGGAGTGCCGGGGAGGTCACGCCGGGAAGGATCGGGGAGCAATGGCCCTGCGTCCAGAGCCATTGACAGGCATCGCGACAGGACCAATCATCCACCGATGGCCTCTCGCGACGACAACGGCGGCGCCGCGACGGCGGCCGACGAGCTGCTCGTCGCGCTCGACCCCGGCGGGAGCGAGCCGCTGCGCCGCCAGCTCGCCGCCGAGCTGCGCGACGCGATCCGCGCCGGCCGCCTGCGCGCGGGCGTGCGGCTGCCGGCCTCACGCGCGCTCGCGACACAGCTCGGCGTGTCGCGCGGCGTGGTCACCGACGCGTACGAGCAGCTCACGGCCGAGGGCTGGCTCGCCTCGCGGCAGGGCGCCGGGACCACGGTGGTGGGCGAGGCGCTCGAGCCCGCGCCGCCGGCGGCGCCGCCGCCGGCGCCGGAGCGGCGCCGGCGCTTCGACTTCACGCCCACGACCCCCGACGTCTCGCTCTTCCCGCGCGGCCTCTGGGCGAAGGCGGTGGCGCGGGCGGCCGCGACGGCGCCGGACGCGGCGCTCGACTATCAGGACGGCCACGGCCGGGTCGAGCTGCGCGAGGCGCTCGCCGGCCACCTCGGCCGTGTGCGCGGCACGGCCTGCGACCCGGCCGACATCGTCGTCACCTCGGGCTACAGCCAGGCCACCGCCCTGCTGTTCGCGCAGCTCGCCGCCCGCGGGGCGCGCCGGATCGCCTTCGAGGACCCGTCGCTGCGCGATCACTGGGAGGCCGCCGCGCGGGCCGGGCTCGAGGCCGTCCCCGTCTCGCTCGACGGCGACGGCGTGTGCGCCGAGGCGCTCGCCGCCGCCCGTGCCGACGCGGTCGTGATCACGCCGAGCCACCAGTTCCCGACGGGCGCGGTCATGGGCGCCGAGCGCCGCCACGAGCTGCTCGCGTGGGCGCGCGCGGGCGACCGGCTCATCGTCGAGGACGACTACGACGCCGAGTTCCGCTACGACCGGCGCCCGCTCGCGGCACTCCAGGGGCTCGACCCCGCGCGCGTCGCCTACGTCGGCACCGCGTCGAAGACGCTCGCCCCGGCGCTGCGCCTGGGCTGGGTCCTCGCGCCGCCCGCGCTCGCGGGCGCGCTCGCGGAGGCCAAGCGCGACGCGGACTCCGGCTCGCCCGCGCTCGACCAGCTCGCGCTCGCCGATCTCTACGCCTCCGGCGCGCACGAGCGCCACCTGCGCACCGTGCGACGCGCGTACGCCGAGCGCCGGGCGCTGCTCGTCGACGAGCTCGTGCGCGCCGTGCCGGGGAGCGCGATCGAGGGCGCGGCGGCCGGCGTCCATCTCGTGCTCGCGCTCCCGGCGCCGCTCGACGCGCAGCGGCTCGCGGCCGCGACCGCCGCCCACGGGATCGCGGCGACGAGCGTCGAGTCCCATCTGCGCGCGCCGCCGCCGGAGGCGCAGCGGCTCGTCCTGGGCTACGGCCGGATCCCGACGCCGTCCGTGGGCCCGGCGGTCGCCGCGCTCGCCGCCGCGCTCGAGGCCGCCCGTACGGGTCGCTGACCTCGGTCCGCACCGGCAGGTGAGGTCGGACCGCGTCCGCCGGCCCGTCGGTGCCACACTCGGGGCGGACCCATGTCGATCGCCTCAACACCCCCCGCCGCCCCGCCCACCGACGCGCTGACGCGCGACTCCGAGCTGCTCTCGCAGGTGCTCCACGAGGTCCTCGTCGAGCAGGGCGGCGAGGCGTTCGCGCGCACGGTCCGCTGGCTGCACGAGTCGGCCGCCGCGCTGCGGGCGGGCGACCACTCCGCGGGCGCCGCGCTGCAGGAGCTCGTCCAGAAGCTCCCGCACGAGGAGGTCGAGCCGTGCATCCGCGCGTGCGCGCTCCAGTTGCAGCTCGCCAACATCGCCGAGGAGCGCGAGCGCGTGCGGCGGCGCCGCCACTACGACGCGACCGGCACGCGCCAGCGCGAGTCGCTGATGGAGGCCGCCGACCTGCTGCGCGAGTCGGGCGCCGACCTCGCCGCCGCGGTCCGCTCACTCCACCTCGAGCTCGTGCTCACCGCGCACCCGACGGAGGCCACGCGCCGCTCCGTGCTCGACCACCAGCTGCGGATCGCGCGCCGGCTCGACGCGCTCGACGACCCGCGGATCGGCCGCTCGCGCCGCCGCGTGCTGCTCGGCGAGCTGCGCGAGACGGTGACGCTGCTGTGGCAGACCGACGAGGTCCGCCGGGTGCGCCCGATGGTCGAGGACGAGGTCCGCCGCAACCTGTTCTTCTTCGAGGCGACGCTGTTCGACGCGGTGCCGGAGGTGCTCGACGAGCTCGAGCGCACGTTCGACGTCCGCGCCGACGGGCGCGAGGTCGGTTTCGGCTCCTGGGCGGGCTCGGACATGGACGGGCATCCCGGCGTCGGCGCCGAGACGCTCTCGCGCACGCTCGCCCTGCACCGGCGCACGGCGCTCGGGCTGCTGCGCGCCCGCGTCGACCGGCTGGCCCAGGCCTTCAGCCACTCCTCGCGCCGCACGAACGTCTCCCCCGCGCTGGAGGCGTCGCTCGAGCGCGACGCGGCCGAGCTGCCCTCCGCCCGCGTGCTGCGCCGCGCGAACCGCGCCTACGAGCCGCTGCGGTCCAAGCTCGGCTTCATCACCCACCGGCTCGACAACATGCTCGACCCGCTGGCGCGAGAGCCGGGCTACTCCGATCCGCAGGAGCTGCGTGACGACCTCTGGCTCGTGCTCGACAGCGTCGGCTCCGGCCACGTCGCCAACGGCGCGATCCGCCGGCTGCTGTGGCAGATCGACGTGTTCGGCTTCCACGTCGCCTCGCTCGACGTGCGCCAGTCCGCCACGGTCGTGCAGGAGGCGGTCTCCACGCTGCTGCCCGGCTACCGCGACGCCGACGAGTCCGAGCGGCGGCGGCTGCTCGAGGAGGCGATCAGCCAGGGGCGCCGCGGGCTGACGCGCCGGCCCGAGGGCGAGGCCGGCGAGCTGCTGCGCATGCTCGACACCGTGGCGCTGGCGCGCGAGGCGTACGGGAAGCGCGCGGTGCCGGTGATGATCATCTCGATGGTCGAGCGGCCGTCGGACGTGCTCGCCGCGCTGTGGCTGGCGAAGCGCGCGGGGGCGGCCCTGCGGCTCGGGCCGCTGTTCGAGACGCTCGCCGACCTGCGCGACGCGCCGGAGACCATGGGCGTGCTCTACGACACGCCGGTCTACCGCGACTCCCTGCGCCAGTTCGGCGACCGCCAGCTGATCATGCTCGGCTACTCCGACTCGGGGAAGGACTCCGGGTTCGTCTCCAGCCAGTGGGCGCTGCACGTCGCCCAGGAGCGGCTGGCCGCCCAGGCCGTCGAGGCGGGGCTGGAGCTCGAGCTCTTCCACGGCCGCGGCGGCTCGCCGTCGCGCGGCGGCGGGCGCACGCACCGCGCGATCCTCGCCCAGCCGCGCGGCTCGCTGCGCGGGCGGATCCGGATCACGGAGCAGGGCGAGGTCATCTCGGCCCGCTACGGCGACCCGGAGCTCGCCGTGCGCTCGCTCGAGCAGACCCTCTCGGCGGTCCTGATCGCCTCGGCGCGCGAGCTGCCGCCGGTGCCGCGCGAATGGCGGGCGGAGATGGAGCGGATGTCGGAGCGCTCGCGCGAGCGCTACCGCGGGCTCGTCTACGAGTCGCCCGACTTCCCGCGCTTCTTCGAGCAGGTGACGCCGATCGCGGAGCTCACGTCGCTGAACATCGGCTCGCGGCCGTCGAAGCGCGCCCAGGGCGGGATCGAGGCGCTGCGCGCGATCCCGTGGGTGTTCGCGTGGACGCAGAACCGCCTGCTGCTGCCGTCCTGGTATGGCGCGGGCGCGGCGCTCTCGGAGGGCGACCTGTCGCTGCAGCGCGAGATGCTCGGCGGCTGGCCGTTCTACCAGTCGCTGCTCTCCACGCTCGAGATGGCGCTCTACAAGACCGACCTCGGCGTCGCGGAGCGCTACCTGCGACTGGTCGAGCCGGAGCTGCGCGAGCGGTTCTGGCCCGACATCGCGCGCGAGCACGACCGGGTCGTCTCGCGGCTCCTGGAGATCACGGGCGAGTCCGTGCTGCTCGGCGACTCCCCCGCGCTCCAACGCCGGCTCTCGCACCGCAACCCGTGGATCGACCCGCTCACGCACCTCCAGGTGGAGCTGCTCGACCGCAACCGGTCCGGGCAGCCCGACGCGCGCGACCCGCTGCTCGCGACGATCACCGGCATCGCCGCGGGCATGCGCAACACGGGCTGAGGCGGACGGGCGGACCGCGAAGTTCGCGCCGGGCGGTCCACCGCGATTCGGACACGAGGTCGTAACGCAGGCTTCAGGCGCCGGCGTACCGTGGAGCGCATGGATCGCATCGCTCCTCCCCCGGCCGGCGAGCTCCTGCTCACCGGCGCGCTGCTCTCCCTGTACGTCGGCCTCCGCGGCGGCGCGTGGGCCGTCGGGACGCTGGAGCGCCGCGTGGCGCCGAGGCGGCAGATCAGCGGCGCTTGAGCGCGCCGAGGGCGAGCTTCGGCATGCGGATCGCCAGCCGCGGCAGGTCGCGCCGCGAGCGCGCGTAGGCCTGCTCGAGCGCAGCGGCGGCCGCGGGGCCGTGGACGCCGCGGCCGTGGCCGACGAGCAGGTGCTCGGGCTGGAAGCCGCGGAGCCCGCCGGGCGGCAGCGCGCGGACGACGAAGTGCACGCCGGCGGGCTCGTCGCCGAGCCGGTAGGCCTTGTTCGTGCCGATCAGCTCGGCGACGACGAGCGCGCGGCGCTCGGGCCACCACAGCGCCGCCTCGTGCCAGCCCGGGACGTCGAGCACCTTGACGACCTCGAACGGGCTGCCGGGGATCGTGGCCGGGACCTTCAGGTGCGGGACCCCCAGGCGCGCGGCGATCGCGGCGCAGTCGCGGTTGTGGCGGTCGAGGAGCTGGATCACGCCGGCGGGCGGGCCGAGCGCCGCGGCGCGCTCCATCGCCTCCGGCACGTCGACCGGGTCGACGAGCCAGACGCCGTCGCCGGTGGCGAGCGCGTGCCCGGTGCGGGTCATCGCCTCCTTCGGGAACCAGGAGAAGCCGAAGGGCAGCTCGTCGACGATCATCCGCCGCACGGTACCCGCGACGGCCGGGCTTCACCCGGGAAGCGCGGTCGGGCGGTCCAGCAGGACGGAGAGGACGAGCATCGTCCGCGTGCGCACGATCGTCGGATGGCGGCGGAGCGCCTCGATCACGTGCTCGAGGTGCGCGATGTCCTCCACCTGCAGGCGGAGCACCGCGTCGGGCTCGCCCGACACGGTGAGCGCGCTCACGACCTCCGGGATCGCCTCGACCGCGCGGAGCACGTCGCGCGGCACGGTCTTGTCCGCGCAGTAGACCTCGGCGATCGCCTCGAAGCCCGAGCCGAAGCGCGTCACGTCGATCACCGCGGCGTACCCGCGGATCACGCCCGCGGCCTCGAGCCGGTCCACGCGCCGCTTCACCGCGGGGGTCGACAGACCGACGTCGCGACCCAGGTCCGCGAACGATCGGCGCCCCTCGTGCTGCAGCAACGCAATGAGCTTGCGATCGAGCTCATCGATACGCAACGAAGTTGCCATGGTGCGAGAGAATACTTGTCCGGACCACGGTCCCCGGCTAGGACGGCGGCACATGTTCGAGGAGGCACAGCTCTACGCACCCGTGACCGAAGGGCCGGACGGGGTCAAGGTCCACCTGGCCGACGACCATCCCGGGGCGAACGACCCCGAGTACCGTCGCCGCCGCAACGAGATCGCGGCCGCCGCGCTGGCCTGGTCGCCCGGCCTGCCGATCCCGCGCGTGGAGTACACGGAGGCCGAGCACGAGATCTGGCGGACGGTGTGCCGTGAGCTCGCGCCCAAGCACGAGCGCCTCGCCTGCCGCGCGTTCCGCGACGCCAAGGCCGAGCTGGCGCTGCCCGCGGACCGCGTCCCCCAGCTCGACGAGGTGACCACCGGCCTGCAGCGGATGACCGGCTTCTCCTTCCATCCGGCGGCCGGCCTCGTGCCGCTGGACGAGTTCTACGGCTCGCTCGCCGACCGCGTCTTCCACTCGACGCAGTACCTCCGGCACCCGAGCGCGCCGCTCTACACGCCGGAGCCGGACATCGTGCACGAGGTGATCGGGCACGGGAACCTGCTGGCCGACCCGCAGATCGCCGAGGTCAAGCGCCTCGCCGGCGAGGCCGCACGGCGCTGCTCCACGCCGGAGGCGCTGCAGTACATGGCCGACGTCTTCTGGTTCACGATCGAGTTCGGCGTCATGTGGGAGGAGGGAGAGCTCCGCTGCTACGGCGCGGGGCTGCTGTCGTCGTTCGGCGAGATCGACGAATTCCGCGGAGCGGAGATCCGGCCGGTGGACTTCCACGAGATGGCCACGCTGGAGTACGACATCACGCACTACCAGCCGATCCTCTTCGCGGTCGACGGGATGGGGGAGCTCAGCGAGCGCGTCGGAGGCTTCTTCGCCTCGTTCGACGACGACACCCCCGAGCGGCTGGCCCGGGAGGGACGCAGCGGCCGCAGCACTCCGGCCGCGGCGCGGGCCTAGACGCCGCGATCACGCCCCCGGCGACCGCGCAGGCCTAGGGGTAGCGGCGGCCGGGGGCGGCGATCGCATCCGTGCGACCGCCGCCCGAGATCCCTGCCCGGCCCGCGAGTTCATGCGAAGCGAACTCGCAAGGCCAACGTGCTGGGCCCCGCGAGTTCATGCGAAGCGAACCCGCGGGGCTGAGCGCGCTTGGCCCGGCTACGCCGCGACGACGCGCAGGCGCAGCCGGTACGCGCGCGACTTGCCGTTCCGTGGCACGACGCGTACGACGAGCCGGTGCTTGCCCGCGGTCAGCTGCGCGCTCGCCACGCGCGCGCCACGGCGCTTCACCGTCTTGATCTTCTTGCCGTCGAGCTTGAAGCGGACGACGCGCGGGGCCTTCGTGCCCTTGCGCGGCTTGAGCTTCAGCGCGAGCGGTGCCGAGCTGGTGACGCAGCGGCCGCGGGCGCGGAGCTTGCCGACCTTGCGGAGCTTGCGCTTGCCGCGGAGCGTCACCTTGAGGCAGCCGGCGACGGGCGCGCCGCCGTTGGCACCCGGGCCGGGGACCGGCGACTTGCCGCCCGGGGCCGTGACCGTGCCGCCGCCGCCCGGGTTCGTGCCCGGATCGGTGCCGGGATCGGTGCCCGGATCCGTGCCCGGATCCGTGCCGGGGTCCGTGCCCGGGTCCGTGCCGGGATCCGTCGAGCACTCGCCGTCGACCGGCCCGTACGGCTCGGAGACCGCGGTCGTCGAGCCCGACGCGTTCGTCCGCGTCTCCTGCACCTGGAGCGTGGAGCACGCGTCGTCGGCCGTCAGCACGTACGTCGACGCGGTCGCGCCGTCGAGGTCGCCGCAGTCGTCACCGGCGGCGTCGCAGCGCTGCCACTGGTAGGCGGGCGCGGCGAGGCCGGCGTTGGTCCAGGTGCCGGGCGTGGCGGTGAGCGTGCCGCCGACCTGCTTCGGGCCCGAGACGGTGGGCGGCGCGGTGTTGACCGGCACGTTGGCCACCGCGAAGCGCGCCTTGATGTCGGCGGCGCTGAGCTGCTCCGGGTAGAACGCGACCTCGTCGACGCGGCCGGCGAACGCGCCGGTGAAGGCGCCGGCGCCGTTCCCGCCGAGCTTGACGGCGCCCGACGACGAGCCGGGCAGCCCGCCCGGCGCGTTGATCGACTTCGCCAGGTTGCCGTTGAGGTAGATGAAGACCTTCGACGCCGACCACGTGGCCGTCAGCTGGACCCAGACCGACGTGGGGAGCGTGACCTTGCTGGACGAGGGGACGCCGCCGGAGACGAACGCGAGCTTGCGCTTCGGCCCGACGCCGAAGGCCCAGCCGTCGCCGGCGGGGTCGCCGTGCGCCGCGAGGCCGGCCTGGTCGCCCCTGCGGAGGCGATCGGCGTTGACCCACAGCTCGAGCGTGCGGCTCGCGGCGGGGACCGCGACGTCGACGCCGCCCGTCTTGGCGAGCCGGACGGCGGTGCCCGCGTCGGAGAACGGCCCGGCCGCGCCGAGCGTCACGTCGCCGGCGTAGGTGCCGTCGCGGTCGTTGGGCGACGCGTCCTGCGCCACGGTCCCGGTGGTCTCACCGAGCCGCAGGTACGTCAGCGGGTTGTCCGCCAGGACGTCGTCGGCGTACCCGGCCGCCTCGGCGGACGCGGGCAAGATGAAGATGCACGCTGCCGCAAGCGCGGCGGCGCGTCGAACCTGGTTCACGGCTGGCCTCCCTGTCGTGGTACCGCAGGACCGTCCGTGGTCCGCGTCTGGTTGGGAGAGCCGGCGGCCGAGCCATCTCGTCCACACAGGCGAGACCTCTGGCTTTGCGTCCCCGCCTCACGACGGGTTTGCCTTGATTCAGCTCAAGTTCCGACCGGATCGGCCGACCGCGGCGGCGGCTTGAGGAACCTGGACGGATGGCCGAGGGTCTGGACCCCAGGCTCAGCGTCCGCGGCCGAGCAGATCCAGCACCCGCTCGTGCGGCAGCCCCGGCGTGGAGCGGCCGTCGCGGCCGGCGACGTCCGGCGCGGCCCAGAGGCAGTTCAGGACCGCCGCCTCCGTGGCCTCGACCGCCGCGGTGAAGACGTCGTTGAGCGCCCCCTCGGGGTGCCCGGGCGCCGTCGCGCCCGCCCCGCGCGGCCGCCGCCCGGCGACGCTGAAGGCGAGGAAGATCTCGCCGCTGCCGTGGTGCGCGACCGAGCCGGTGCGCGCCAGGCCGAGGCCGGCGCGGCGCGCCAGCCGCTCGAGCTGCGCCCCGTCGAGCGGCAGGTCCGTCGCGAGCACGGCGATGCAGCTCCCCGCGGGCGGCGGCGCCTCGCCCGGATCGGGCAGGTCGCGGCCCACCGGGACGCCGTCGAAGCGCAGGTCGGGCGCGCTGCCGAAGTTCGCCAGCACGAGCGCGCCGACCACGTGGTCGCCGACCCGCCGCGACGCGG
>JBEVIG010000178.1:0-11925 GCA_040510855.1 Solirubrobacteraceae bacterium | reverse complement strand
GCCGAGCACGTGCGCACCGAGCTCTATGCGGCGGGGGCGCGGCCGCGCACCGATGCCCTCTCCGGCGCGGCGGCGCTGACGGCGTCCGAGCGCCGCGTGGCCACGCTCGCGGCCGGAGGCGAGACCAACCGCGACATCGCCCAGACCCTCTACGTCACGCCGAAGACGGTCGAGGTCCACCTGTCCAACGCCTACCGCAAGCTCGGCATCCGCTCGCGCCGCGAGCTCGCGACCGCGCTCGCGCCATGACGCTGCTGGAGCGCGACGCCGAGCTGGCGACGCTCGAGACGGCGGCCGGCGAGGCGGCGGCCGGGCGCGGGGGCGTGGTCGTGGTCGGCGGACCGGCGGGGATCGGCAAGTCGGGGCTGCTCGCCGGCCTGCGCGCGGAGGCCGGCGACCGGCTGGAGGTGCTCGTCGCGCGCGCCGGGGAGCTCGAGCGCGAGTTCGCCTACGGCGTCGTGCGCCAGCTCTTCGAGGCGCAGGTCACGGCGCGGGGCGGGCGGCTCTCGGGTGCGGCGGCGCCCGCGGCGCCCGTGTTCGGCGCCGGGGCGGAGCCGGCCGCCTCGTTCGCGGTGCTCCACGGCCTCTACTGGCTCGCGCTCGACCTCGCCGCGGAGCGCCCGCTGCTGCTCGCCGTCGACGACCTGCACTGGTGCGACGCCCCCTCGTTGCGCTTCCTCGCCTACCTGGCGCGGCGGCTCGAGGACGTGCCGATCCTCCTCGCGGCGACGCTGCGCTCGGCCGAGCCGGGCGTCGAGCCCGCGTTGCTCGCCGAGCTCCTCGGCGACCCGCGGGTGCGCGTCGTGACCCCGGGACCGCTCGGGCCGGACGCCGTGGCGGCGCTCGTCCGCGAGCGGCTCGGCGCGGGCGCCGAGGACGCGTTCTGCGCGGCCTGCGCCGAGGGGACGCGCGGCAACCCGCTGCTGCTCCTGCAGCTCCTGCGCACCCTGGAGGCGGAGGGCGTCGCCCCCGTCGCGGAGAACGCGGCGCTCGTCGGCGCGGTCGGGCCGCGCGCGGTGGCGAGCACCGTGCTCGCCCGGCTCGCGCGGCTGGAGCCCGCGGCGCGGGCGGTGGCCCGCGCGCTGAGCGTGCTCCCCGAGGGCGCGGCGCTACCCGTCGTCGCCGCGCTCGCCGCCCTCGACGAGGCGACCGTCGCCGCGACGACCGGCGACCTGGTGCGGGCGGAGATCGTACGGCCCGAACCGCCGCTCGGCTTCGTCCACCCGCTCGTGCGCGACGCCGTGCACCGCGAGCTCCCGCCCGGCGAGCGGGAGCTGCAGCACGAGCGCGCGGCGCAGCTGCTGGCCGAGGCGGGCGCACCCTCCGAGCAGGTCGCGGCGCAGCTGCTCGCCGCGCCGCGGCGCGGCGCCGCGTGGGCGGTCGACCAGCTCGAGGCGGCCGCGGTGGCGGCGGTGGCGCGCGCCGCCCCGGAGAGCGCGGTCGCCTACGGCCGCCGCGCGCTGGAGGAGCCGCCGCCGCCCGAGCGCCGCCTCGGCGTGCTGCTCGCGCTCGCCGGCGCCGAGGCCTTCACGGACGCCCCGGCCGCCGCCGGCCGCCTGCGCGACGCCTACGACGCGACGCCCGACCCGGCCGCACGGGCCGCGATCGCGATCCCGCTCGTGCACACGCTGCTGTTCACGGACCGGCCGGGCGAGGCCGTCGCCGTCGCGCGCGAGGCGGCCGCCAGCGCGGGGACGGGGGCCGAGCGCGGCGAGCTCGAGGCGCTCGAGCTCGCGGGTGCGTACTTCGGCGCCGCCGTGCCCGACCTCGACGCGCGCGCCGCCGCGCACCGCACGCCCCCGCCGCCCGGCGATCTCGGCCGGGCCACGCTCGCCGCCATCGCCTCCGTCCACTGGGCGTTCGCCGACGGCCGCGCCGAGGACTGCGCCGCGCTCGCGCTGGCCGCGGTCCGTGCCGGCGACCTGTTCTCGAGCGACCGCGGGCCGCTCTCGTTCGGGGCGACGATCGTGCTCGGCCTCGCCGACCGCGACGAGGCGGTCGAGCTGCTCGAGGACGCGCTCGACCGCTCACGCGGCCGCGGCGCGCTCTTCTCCGTCGGAGCGGCGTACACCTGGCTCGGCTTCGCGGCCTGGCGCCGCGGCGACCTCGCGGGCGCCGCCGCGCACCTCGAGCAGTCGCGCGAGCTGACAGCGGCCTACGGCGTCGGCGAGGGCGCCTCGATGGCGCCGCTCGCGCTCGCCGCCGAGGTCGCGCTCGCGCGCGGGGACGTCGCCGGCGCGCGGGCGCTGCTCGCCCAGGGGCGCGATCGCGGCGACAGCGCCGACGCCACGCGCTGGTGGTGCTGCGCGGTGACCCACGCGCTGCTCGCCGAGGGCCGCTGGGAGGAGGCGCTCGCGTCGGCGCGCGACGTCGGGGAGCGCTTCGGCGCCTACCTCAACCCGGTCGCCTGCCCGTGGCGCGGCGCGGCCGCCGACGCGCTCGCGGCGCTCGGCGACGCCGACGGAGCGCTCGCGATGGCCGAGGGCCAGCTCGAGCGCGCGCGCCACTGGGGCGCGCCCGGCGCGCTCGGCGCGGCGCTGACGCGGATCGGGCGGCTGACGGGCGACCTCGGCGCGCTGGAGCAGGCGGTCGGCGTGGTCGACGGCTCGCCGGCGCGGCTGGAGCTGGCCCGGGCGCTCGCCGCGTACGGCACGGCGCTGCGCGTCGCAGAGCGGCGTCCGGCCGATGCGCGCGAGCCGCTGCACCGGGCGCTCTCCCTCGCCGCGGCGTGCGACGCGCCCACGCTGGCCGAGCACGCGCGCACCGAGCTCTATGCCGCGGGCGCGCGCCCGCGCACCGACGCCGCCGACGGCGTGGCCGCCCTGACCGCGTCGGAGCGGCGCGTGGCCGGGATGGCCGCCGGGGGCCGGACGAACCGCGACATCGCCCAGGCGCTGTTCGTGACGCCCAAGACCGTCGAGGTCCACCTCTCCAACGCCTACCGCAAGCTCGGCATCCGCTCGCGTCGCGAGCTGCCGGCCGGGCTGGAGGCCGCCGCGTGACCCTGATCGAGCGCGAGGCCGAGGTCGCGGCCCTCGACGCCGCGGTCGCGGACGCGGCGGCGGGGAGCGGGCGGCTGCTCGTGATCGGCGGCCCGGCCGGGATCGGCAAGTCGGGCCTGCTGGCGGACCTGCGCGCCCGTGCGGGCGACGAGCTGCTCGTGCTGCCCGCCCGCGCGTCGGAGCTCGAGCGCGAGTTCGGCTTCGGCGTCGTGCGCCAGCTGTTCGAGGCGACCGTGGCCGATCCGGCGCGCGGCCCGGAGGCGCTCGCCGGCGCGGCCGCGCCGGCCGCCTCGGTGTTCGGCGCGCCCGACGGCGCGGCGGGGCCCGACGGCGGCGGCGTGGCGTCGTTCGCCGCGCTCCACGGGCTCTTCTGGCTCGCCTCGAACCTCGCGGCCGAGCAGCCGCTGCTGCTCGCGGTCGACGACCTCCACTGGTGCGACCGGCCGTCGCTGCGCTTCCTCGCCTACCTCGCGCGACGGCTCGAAGGGCTGCCGATCCTGCTGGCGGTGACCGTGCGCAGCGGCGATCCGGGCACGGACCCGACGCTGCTCGCCGAGATCGCCCACGACCCGGACGCGCGGGCCGTCGAGCCCGGCCCGCTGAGCCGGGCGGGCGCCGAGGCCCTGGTGCGCGAACGGCTCGGCGAGGCGGCCGAGCCCGCGTTCTGCGACGCCTGCCACGCCGCGACCGGCGGCAACCCGCTGCTGCTCCGCCAGCTCCTGCGGGCGCTCGAGGCCGAGCGCGTCGAGCCCGTCGCGGCCAACGCCGAGGTCGTCCGCGCGGTCGGGCCGCGCGCCGCGTCGAGCACGGTGCTCGTCCGCCTCGGCCGCCTCCCGGGCGACGCCGTCGCGGTCGCGCGCGCGGTCAGCGTGCTCGGCGAGCACGCCGAGCTGCCCGCCGTGGCGGCGCTCGCCGGGCTCCGGGAGCAGGCCGTCGCGGACGCGACCGGCGAGCTGGCCCGCGCGGAGATCCTGCGGCCCGACCCGCCGCTGGGCTTCGTGCACCCGCTCGTGCGCGACGCGGTCTACCGCGAGCTCCCGCCCGGCGAGCGCGCGCTGCTGCACGAGCGCGCGGCGGTGCTGCTGCGCGACGCCGGCGCGCCCGCCGAGCAGGTCGCCGCCCAGCTGCTGGAGGCGCCGCGGCGCGGCGAGGCCTGGGTCGTGGACGCGCTCGCGGCCGCGGGCGCGACCGACATGCGGCGCGGCGCGGCCGACAGCGCGGTGGCGCTGCTGCGGCGCGCGCTGGAGGAGCCGCCGTCACCCGAGCGCCGCGCGGCGCTGCTCGTCGGCCTCGGCACCGCGGAGGCGCTCACCAGCGGCCCGGCCGCCGCCGACCACCTCCGCGAGGCGTACGACCTCCTCGACGACCCGGTCGCGGGCGGCCGCGTGGCCGACGGGCTCGTGCGCGTGCTCACCTTCACCGACCGCGCGCCCGAGGCAGCCGCGCTCGCGCGCGAGGCGCGGGCGGCGCTCCCGCCCGGCGAGGACGAGCTCGCGGAGACGCTGGACTCGCTGGAGGTCGCCACGTACTACATCGGCGGCGGCATCACCGCGGAGGGGCTCGAGCGCGTCGCCCTCTCGCGCCGGCCCGGCGCGCCGCCGAAGCAGCAGGCCCTCGCCGCGATCGACTGGGCCTACCGCGGCGGCGACGCCGCCGCGTGCTGCGCGCTCGCGCTCGACGCGCTCGAGCGCGGCGGGCTGGTCGAGCACGAGAACGGGGTCTTCTCCGTCCCGGCGATCATCACCCTGGCGCTCGCCGATCGCGACGAGGCGATCACCTGGCTCGACGCCTCGCTCGCCTCCGCGCATCAGGACGGCTCGCTGTTCGCCGTCGCCTCGATGCACCTGTTCTACGGCGTCACGCTGCTCTGGCGCGGCGACCTCGCGGGCGCGTTCGCGATGCTCTCGCAGGGCCAGGACGAGTTCACGAGCTGGGGCTTCGGCGCGTCCGGAGCCGTCTACCTCGACGCCCACCTCGCGCTCGTCGCGCTCGAGCGCGGCGATCTCCCGGCGGCCCGCGCGGCGCTGGAGCGCAACCGCCCGGGGCAGCGGGCCACGGACGACCTGCGGTTCTGGCTCGGCGCCGAGCTGCGGGTGCTCCTCGCCGAGGGCCGCCTCGAGGAGGTGCTGGCCACCGCGGACGAGCTCGAGGCGCACTTCGGCGCCTACACGAGCCCCGCGGCCGGTCGCTGGCGCTCGCACCAGGCGCTCGCGCTCGACCGGCTGGGCCGGCGCGACGAGGCGCTCGCGCTCGTGGACTTCGAGCTCGAGCACGCGCGGACGTGGGGCGCGCCGGGCGTGATCGGCCACGCGCTCCGGGTGCGCGGCACGCTGCGCGGCGACCCGGGCGACCTCGAGGAGGCGGTGCGGGTGCTGGACGGCAGCGCCGCCCGGCTGGACCTCGCGAAGGCGCTCTCCGCCTGGGGCGCGGCGCTGCGCCGCGAGCGCCGGCCGGCGGACGCGCGCGAGCCGCTGCGGCGCGCGCTCGAGCTAGCCGCGGCGTGCGACGCGCCCGGGCTGGCCGAGCAGGTCAGGACCGAGCTCTACGCCGCGGGCGCGAGGCCCCGCTCCGACGCCGTGGCCGGCGTCGCGGCGCTGACGGCGTCGGAGCGGAGGGTGGCGGACATGGCCGCCGGGGGATCGACCAACCGGGACATCGCGCAGGCGCTCTTCGTCACGCCGAAGACGGTCGAGGTGCACCTGTCCAACGCCTACCGGAAGCTGGGGATCCGCTCGCGCCGCGACCTGGCCGCGGCGCTCGCGGGGTGAGCCTCAAGCGCGGGTGCCGACCGCGATGAGGTACTCCTTCTCGAACCGCGCCGCGTCGGGCGTGCCGCGGTCCCACTCGTCGCAGAAGCGGTCGAGCGCCTCGTCGAACTCGGCCGCGCGACCCTCCTTGTCCGCGTTCTTGCGGGCGGCGATCGTCGGGCCGTAGTACGCCTTGAAGTGCTCGGCGTAGTCGCGGGCGCGGGGGAACGCCGTGATCTCGAGCACCTCACGGCGCGAGGTGTGGAAGCCGACCCGCTCGCCGAACAGCTCGTGCAGGTGGTCCTCGCTGCCCCACAGCGGGGCGGGCTGGGCGCCCGGCGGGGGCGCCGGCATGAACGGGCGCATCGTGCGGAACAGCGCGCCGAGCATGCCCTCGGGGGTCCAGCTCAGCAGGCCGATCGTGCCGCCCGGGCGGCAGACGCGGACGAGCTCGTCGGCGGCGTCCCGGTGGTGCGGGGCGAACATGACGCCGATCGAGGAGATGACGACGTCGAAGGACTCGTCCTCGAACGGGAGGTGCTCGGCATCGGCCTGGGCCCACTGGAGCTCCACGCCGGCGTCGGCCGCGCGGCGGCGGCCGGCCTCGAAGAGCTCGGGGGTCAGGTCGCTCGCGACGACCTCGGCGCCGCGCTGGGCGGCCGGGATCGCGGCGTTGCCGGTGCCGGAGGCGACGTCGAGGACCCGCACGCCGGGACCGATCCGGCAGGCGTCGACGAGGCGGGGGCCGAGCGGGGTGAGGAAGGTCTCGACCATCTGCGGGTAATCGCCAGACGCCCACATGGCGCGGTGGCGGGCCTTCAACTCCGAATCGGGGAGGACTGCGGACATCTCGGGTCTCCTTGGTGGAAGCGGGAGCCGCAGTGCACCACCCGGGCGTGTGCGCGGGCGTGTGCGGCCCGCTCAGGCGGCGACCGCGAGCCGCGCGTGGAGGTCCGGGTTCTCGATCGTCTCCGCCAGCAGCCGGGCGGACTCCAGGGCGGCGTGGTCGCCCAGCGCGGCGCGGTGCAGCGCGGCGCGGACCACGAACTCGCGCATGTCGGCGCGGGCCGCGAGCGTCTCGAGCATGGCGACCGTGGCGGGCGCCTCGGGCACGCCGGCCTCGATCTCCACCCCGGCCAGGGCGTCGAGGCAGTAGGCGTGGATCCAGACGTACGGGTCGGCGACGCGGACGGCGCGGATCGCGGCCTCGCGCAGGCGCGCGATCGCGGCCGTCTGCTCGCCCGCCGCCGCGTGCACGAGGCCCCAGCTGCGGGCGGCGACGGCCTCCCAGCACGGGTCGCCCAGGCGGCAGCCGAGCGGCCAGGCGTGATCGAGCAGCTCGGCCGCGTGCGCGGGGTCGCCGCGGCGCAGCGCGACCTCGGCACGGAGCGACTCGGGGAACGGCTGGAACGCGATCCAGCCGGTCGCGCGGACCAGCCCGAGCGAACCTTCGAGCACCTCCTGCGCCGCCTCGAGCTCGCCGCGGACGAGGTGCGCGCGGCCGAGGATGGCGAGCGACCACGCGGCGCGCTGATCGTCGCCGCAGCCGCGGGCGATGGCGACGGAGGACTCGAGCAGGCGGATCGCGGGCTCGTAGTGCGCGCGGTCGGAGAGCGCCATGCCGCGCACGGCGTGGACCGCGGCGCGCTCCTCGTCGAGCTGGACGAGCTCCGAGGCCCGCATCAGCCAGCGGCCGGCGGAGACGCCGCGCCCGGCCTGGACCTCGATGTAGCCGAGCTCGCGGCAGACCTTGGCCGCGACGTCGCGCTCGCCGTGCTCCTCCGCGAGGGCGAGCGCCCGGTGCAGGACCGCGGCGCCCTCCTCGTCGCGGCCGCGGACGGCGTGCACGAGCGCGACGCCGAGCGTGGCGAGCACGCGGGCGAGCAGCCCCGGGTCGCCGACCGCGCGCGCCTCGCCACAGGCCTGGCGCAGGCAGGCGAGGCCGGGCTCGACGGCGCCGGCGTCGAGCGCCGCGCGCCCGGCGTCGAGCTGGCCGAGCGCGGCCGCCCGGTCGCCGACGGCGCCGTGCCCGTCCGCCTCGCCCGCCTCCAGGGCGCGGGCCACGCGCGGGTCGGGCGCGCGGCCGAGCTCGCGGCGGAACAGGACCTCGCAGGCCGCGGCGTGCTCCTGCGCGGCGGCGAGGTCGCCCGAGACCGCCAGGCAGCGCACGAGCAGCTCGTGGGCGCTCTCGTCGAACTCGTTGTGCGCGAGCGCGCGCGAGGCGAGGGCCGCGCCGTCGAGCGGCCGGCCGGCGGCGAGCGCCGTGTGGGCGGCGTCGTGGAGGAGCGACTCGCTCGCGCCCGCCAGCCGGCGGCGCTCGACGAGCAGCCAGGCCTCGAACACCGGCCCCGCGTCGGGCTCGATCCCCTCGAGCAGCTCGCCGCGGGCGATCGCGGGGTGGGCGTCGTGCCCGGTGATCGCGTGGACGTCGATGTGGGTGCCCGGCGGGAGACCGAGCGCCAGCGGGTCGCCCGCGAGCGCCTCGGGCTCGCCGAGCGCGCGGCGGAGCTGGGCGAGCGTCCAGCGCAGCGCGCCCAGCGGGTCCTCGGCACCGCTGAACGCGAGCTCGGCGAGGCGGGCACGCGGGACCGGGCGATCGGCCAGCGCGAGGTAGGCGAGCACCGCCCAGGCCTTGCGGCCGCGGGGCGCGGGCGCCGGCGTGCCGTCGCGGAGGATCTCCGGCGGCCCCAGCAGGCGGATCTCGAGGCCGTCGGGTGTCATCGAACAACCTTATTCGTGCGGGTGCGATGAATCCATGCGCCCGGGCGCGTCTACACCGGCATGACGACCATCCAACTTCCCGAGATCGTCGGCGAGGCGGAGTGGCGCGCGGCGCACGAGGCCCTCCTCGCCAAGGAGAAGGCGGCCACCCGGGCGCGCGACGCGCTCGCGGCCGAGCGGCGCCGCCAGCCGATGCTGGAGATCCCCTCCGGCTTCGAGTTCGACGGCCCCGAGGGGCGCGTGGGGTTCCTCGACCTGTTCGCGGGCAGGCCGCAGCTGATCGCCTACCACTTCATGTTCGCGCCGGGCGGCGAGCCCTGCGGCGGCTGCTCGTTCTTCACCGACCAGGTCTCGCACCTGGCGCACCTGCACGCGCGCGACACGTCGTTCGCGCTGGTCTCGCCGGCGCCGCAGGACGAGATCGCCCCGTTCAAGGCGCGGATGGGCTGGACCGTGCCGTGGTACTCGACGGTCGGCGGCGGCTTCCAGGCCGCGTGCCGGACCGACGACGGCGGCTTCGCGCTCCAGGTCTTCCTCCGCGAGGGCGACCGGACGTTCCTCACGTACGAGACGCGCGGGCGCGGCGTCGAGGCGCTCGGCAGCGTCTGGACGTTCCTCGACCTCACCCCGTTCGGACGCCAGGAGGAGTGGGAGGACACGCCGCCCGGCCGCCCGCAGGGCCCCGCCTACCAGTGGTGGGACTACCACGACCGCTACGAGGCCTCGGCATGACCTTCGCCCACATCGGCGGCGTGCCGGTCGAGGAGGCGCTGGCGGCGCTGCCCGCCGCCGGCGCCGCCCTCGCGGCGTGGTGCGCCGCCGCATCCGCCAGGATGCCCGCATGGACACGATCCTCGCGTGGCTCGTCGCCATCGTCGCGTTCGCCGCGTTCTGGATGCTCGTCGTGCAGCCACAGGGCGGGCCGTCCGCCCGGAACAGCCGGCTGATCGTCGCCGCGATCGTGGCCTGCGTCGCGCTCGGCGCCGTGCTCGACGCGGTGCTCTGAAAGGAGAGACCATGGAGACCGACGTCCTCGAACCGCTCATCGGGCGCTGGGAGATCCCGGCCGGCGACGGCGAGCCGGGGGAGGCGACGTTCGCGTGGGCGCTCGGCCGCCGGTTCGTCGAGATGCGCACCTCCGTGCCCGTCGAGGGCGCGCCGGACGGCCTGATGATCATCGCGCCGGCCGCCGGCGGCGGCTTCACCCAGCACTACTTCGACTCCCGCGGCGTCGTCCGGGTGTACGCGATGCGGTTCGACGGCCGGGAGTGGACGCTCGAGCGCCGCGCGGCCGACTTCAGCCCGCTCGACTTCCACCAGCGCTTCGAGGGGACGCTCTCGGAGGACGGGTCGCGGATCGACGGCCGCTGGCTGATCTCGCACGACGACGGCGCGACGTTCGAGGTCGACTTCCCGCTGTCCTACGTACGCGCCTGAGGAATGCGGGCGGTCCGGCGGGCGTCCGTCGGACATGGCGTCCCGTGATTTCGACGACTTCACCCGCCACGCCGTCCGGCTGATCGACGACCCGAGTGCGATCGCCGAGCGGCTCCGGCCGCTGCTCGGCGCGGACGGCTGGCTCGCGCCCGAGCACCAGGAGGGCAGCGAGGAGGGCTACCGCCAGCACCTGCTCCACGTCTCGCCCTGCCGGCGGCTGTCGGTCGTCGCCCTGGTCTGGCTCCCGGGCCAGAGCACGCCGATCCACGACCACGTGTCGTGGTGCGTCGTGGGCGTGCACCGCGGGGAGGAGCGGGAGACGCACTACCGCGAGGTCGTCCGCGACGGCCGCCGGCGGCTCGTCCCGGACGGCGAGGTCGTCGCCCGTCCCGGCCACGTCGAGGCGCTCGTGCCGCCGGACTCGAACATCCACGTCGTGACGGCCTCCGGCGCGGGCAAGACCATCTCCATCCACGTCTACGGCGCCGACATCGAGGCGCGCGGGACGAGCATCTTCCGGACGTTCGGCGAGCACGAGGTGCTGCGGCCGGAGCACGGTCGTCACCGGCCGGACCCGAGCCGGAGGGACGCACTCCGTAGCCTGGAGGGATGCGCGCTCCCGACACGCTCAAGAAGCACACGGTCTCCACGCACCCGGCCGACCGCCACGTCGTCGTGACGCTCGGCGGCGAGGTGCTCGCCGACTCCCGCCGCGCGATCGCGCTGGAGGAGACGGGCCACCGCACGCGCTACTACCCCCCCCGCGAGGACGTGCGGATGGAGCTGCTGACGCCGAGCGGGACGACGAGCCACTGCCCGTTCAAGGGCGACGCGACGTACTTCTCCGCGGCGGGCGCGAAGGACGCGTTCTGGGTCTACGAGGCCCCTTCCGAGGAGGACGCGCTCCCCGTCGCGGGGCTGCTCGCGCCGTGGCCCGGCCGGGTCGAGGTGCGGGTCGACGGCGAGCCCGCCTGACCCACCCCTAGAACCCCTAGGCCCAAAGATGGGGGTACCCGACTAGGGGTCGCCTCGATGGCAGGGGCCCGCGGATCGCCGATGCTGCGATTCGTGGAACACCGGAACATCACCCTCGCACTGGAGCTGCGGCTCGCGGACGACGCCCTCACCGGGCGCGTCAAGGCGGCCGACGGCAAGGAAACGGAATTCTCGGGCTGGCTCGGGTTGGTCGCCACGATCGAGGCGCTGCTCGCCGAGCCGTCCGCCCCGACGCTCACGGAGGAGGCCGCGGCATGAACGAAGCCCCGGGTCGTCTGCTGGGCCGCGAGCGCGAGCTCGCGGCGGCCGCGGAGGCCATCGCGGCCGTCAAGGATGGCGGCAGCCGCGTCCTCGCCGTGCTCGGCGAGACCGGCATCGGCAAGAGCGCACTGCTCGACGCCGTGCGCACCCGGACCGAGGAGAGCGGCATGCTCGTCCTCGACGGGCGCGCCGCCGAGCACGAGCGCGACGTGCCCTTCGGGCTCGTGATCGACGCCCTCGACGACCACGTGGCCACCCTGCACCACCGCCGGATCGAGTCCGCCGGCGCCGACCTCGCGGCCGTCCTCCCCGCCGCCGCGACCGCCCTGGACGCCCGCCCCGGCGCCGTCGGCGCGGGCGAGCGCTTCCGCTGCCACCGCGCGCTGCGCTCCCTGCTCGAGATGCTCGGCCGCGAGAAGCCGGTCGCGCTGCTCCTCGACGACCTGCACTGGGCGGACGACGCGTCGATCGAGCTCGTGCTCCACCTGCTGCGCCGCCCCCCGCGCGCTCCCCACCTCATCGTCTTCGCCCTGCGCCCGATGGATCCCGCTCCCCGGATCCTCCATGCCACGCGCGCCAACGCCGACGCCATCCTCCTCCCCCTCTCCCCGCTCCCCCACGCCGCGTCGCTCGAGCTGATCGGCCACGTCGCCGACGCCGGGCTGCGCGAGCGGCTCGCCCGCGAGGCCGCGGGCAACCCGCTCTACCTCCAGGAGCTCGCCCGGGGCGCGCGCGACCCGGGCGACGCCCTGCCCCCCACG
>JBEVIG010000177.1:0-8772 GCA_040510855.1 Solirubrobacteraceae bacterium | reverse complement strand
ATGCGGTCACCGCGGTGGCCGTGATGCTCCTCGGCGTCCTCACCTTCTCGGGCGAGCAGGAGAGCGCGGTCGTGCTCTACCCGCTCGTGCTCGGCGGCGTCTCCATCGTGGCGTCGATCATCGGCACCTTCGCCGTGAAGTCGGCGGCCGGCAACGTGGAGCGCGCGCTCTACCAGGGCCTCGTCCTCTCCGGCGTCATCGCCGCGGTGCTCTTCCTGCCCGTGACGAACTGGATGATGGACGGCCTCGAGTTCGAGGCGGCCGCCGGCGACGCGCCCGGCTGGGGCGACATCTACGTCTGCGCGCTGATCGGCCTCGCCGTGACGGCCGCGCTGTTCGTCATCACCGACTACTACACCTCGACGCGCTTCGCGCCCGTCAAGTCGACGGCGAAGGCGTCCGAGACCGGCCACGCGACGAACATCATCCAGGGCCTCGCGCAGGGCATGCAGGCGACGGCGCTGCCGGCGCTGGTCATCGTCCTCGGCATCTTCGGCGCGAACGAGCTCGCCGGGATCTACGGCGTCGGCGTGGCCGTCATGGCGCAGCTCTCGCTGACCGGCCTGATCGTCGCGCTCGACGCGTTCGGCCCGATCACGGACAACGCGGGCGGCATCGCCGAGATGGCCGACATGCCGCACGAGGTCCGCGACGTCACCGACCCGCTCGACGCGGTCGGCAACACGACCAAGGCCGTGACCAAGGGCTACGCGATCGGCTCGGCCGCGCTCGCGGCGCTCGTGCTCTTCGCGGCGTTCAAGATCGAGGTCGAGCGCGAGCTGGGCGACAGCATCTTCTTCGCCCTCGACGATCCGGACGTGCTCATCGGCCTGATCATCGGCGGCATGATGGTCACGCTGTTCGCCGCCCTCTCCATGGAGGCCGTCGGCCGCGCCGGCGGCGCCGTCGTGGAGGAGGTGCGCCGGCAGTTCCGCGAGAAGCCGGGCATCATGGACGGCACGGAGAAGCCGGAGTACGGCCAGTGCGTGGACATCGTCACGCGCTCCGCCCAGCGCGAGATGATCATCCCGTCGCTGATCCCGATCGTCGTCCCGGTGATCGTCGGCGTGCTCTCCATCGAGGCGCTCGGCGGCCTGCTGATCGGCGTCATCGTCGTCGGCCTCTTCTTCGCCGTGATGATGACCTCGGGCGGCGGCGCCTGGGACAACGCGAAGAAGCTCATCGAGGACGGCGCCTTCGGCGGCAAGGGCTCGCCCGCGCACGAGGCGTCGGTCACCGGCGACACCGTCGGCGACCCGTTCAAGGACACGGCCGGCCCGGCCATCAACCCGATGATCAAGGTCGCCAACATCGTGGCGCTCCTGATCATCCCGCTGATCGCCTAGAGGTACCTCCGGAGCGCAGGCGGGAGGCAACCCTCGCCTGCGCTCCGCATCGCCGGCCGGCAGTAGCCGGACGCCGAGCACCGGGCCGTTCTCATCGAGACCCGATCACGTCCGCGGTGTCCACCACCTGCGCGAACTCACCGTGCAGGCTGGTGGCGGTGGCCCGGGCCAGCTCGTCCGCCGTCATCACCGTGCCGTCCGGCCCCTCGCGGTCGAACGTGTGCGTCGCGTCGAGCACGAAGAGGACGTCGAAGCCGACGTTCGCCCCGACCCGCGCGGTCGTCTCGCAGCAGTGGTTGGTCGTGATCCCGCAGATCGCGATCCCGTCGAGGTCCTCGCCGCGCAGCCAGGCGGCCAGGTCGGGCTCGCCGTGGAAGGCGGAGTTGACCTGCTTGGACACGAGCAGGTCCGGCTCGCCCGTGACCTCCGGCTTGAACGCGTTCCCCGGGTGGTCCGGCCGCAGCGGCGAGACCTCCTCGTCGGAGTCGTGACGCACGAACACGATCGGCGCGTCCGCCTCGCGCCAGGCCGCGATCAGCCGCGCGACGTTGGCCTCGCAGGCGGGGTTGTTGCGCCGGCCCCAGTAGGCGGCGTCCTCGAAGGCGCGCTGCACGTCGACGACGACGAGCGCGGTGCGGTCGGGTGGTGCCATCCGCCGATCGTAGAATCGCCCGCCGGATGGCGCGGAGGCGATTGGAGGGGCTGGAGCGGGTCCTGGGCGTCAATGCGCTGTTCTCGACCGCGTACGGCAACGTCGGCTCGTCGATCTACTACGCGCTCGGGCTGGTCGCCGCGCTGGCCCTCGGGTGGACGCCCGTCGTCTTCGTCCTCACGGGCGCGCTCTTCTACTGCACCGCCACGACCTACGCCGAGGCGACCGCGATGTACCCGGAGGCCGGCGGCTCGTCGCTGTTCGTGCGCCGCGCCTTCAACGAGCTGTGGTCGTTCTTCACGGCCTGGGCGCAGATGCTCAACTACACGATCACGATCGCCATCTCCGCCTTCTTCGCGGCGGGCTACTTCGGCGGCGTGGCGGGCGGCTGGGCCGAGGAGCCCGAGGCCAGGGTGCTGCTCGGCGTCGGGCTGATCGCCGTCCTCGCCCTGGTCAACGTCCGCGGGGTGAAGGACGCCGTCGCGGTCAACGTCGTCCTCGCGGTCGTCGACTTCCTCAGCCAGCTCGGGCTCGTGCTGCTCGGCGTGTTCCTCGTCTTCAACGTCGACGTGCTGAGCGAGAACCTCTCCCTCTTCGGCACCGCGCCGACCTGGCAGGACTTCCTCATCGCGATCCCCATCGGCACGGTCGCCTACACGGGCATCGAGACCATCTCGAACATGGCGGGGGAGGCGCGCGACGAGGCCAGGACGATCCCGGCCGCGATCAAGCGCGTGATGATCGCCGTCTTCACCATCTACTTCACGCTGCCGTGGATCGCCCTGTCCGCGCTCCCCGTCACGGAGCAGGCCGACGGCACCTACCAGACGCTGCTCGGGGTCGCCTCCGAGGACGGCGGCTACGAGGACAACCCGATGCTGGGCATCGTGTCGGCGATGGAGCTCGGGCCGCTGGCGGGGGTCGCCGAGCTCTACGTCGGCGTGCTCGCGGTCACGATCCTCGTCGCCGCCACGAACGCGGGCGTGCTCGGCGTCTCGCGCCTCGTGTACTCCATGGGCATGCACCGGCAGATGCCGGACGGCATGCGCAGGCTGCACCCGCACTTCCGCACGCCCTACATCGGCATCCTCGTCTTCTCGGCCATCGCCGCGCTCGCGCTCCTCCCCGGGCAGGCCGACTTCCTCGGCGCGATCTACGCCTTCGGCGCGATGCTCTCGTTCTCCATGGCGCACCTCGCGGTGCTGCGCCTGCGCGTCACCCAGCCCGACAAGGAGCGGCCGTACCGCAGCCCCGGGCGGCTCGTCGTGCGCGGCCACGACCTGCCGCCGTTCGCCGTGCTCGGCCTGGCGGGCACCGCGTCCTCGCTGATCGTCGTCAGCGCGCTCGATCTCCAGGTCGCGGCCGCGGGGTCCGCGTGGCTGCTGCTCGGGATGGCCACCTACGTCGTGTACCGCCGCGGCCAGGGCCTCGACCTGGTCTCGACGCACAAGGTCGCGATCCCGGAGCCCGTGGTCGACCACGAGGCCGAGTACGACTCCGTGCTCGTCCACGTCGGCGACGGCCGCTTCGACGCGGCGCTGCTCGCCACCGCGATCAAGCTCGCCGCCCGCCGCCGGCGCGGGATCCACGTGCTGGTGACGATCACGGTCCCGAACGCGCTGGACATCGGCGCGCCGATGGCGGAGGAGGAGGCGGCGGCCGAGTCGGTGATCGAGCAGGCGCGGCTCCAGGGCGGCCGGCGCGTGTCGGGGCACTGGGAGAAGGTCCGCGCGGGCCAGGCCGGGCGGCGGATCATCGAGGAGGCGAACGACATGCGCGCGGCCGCCGTCGTGCTCGCCCTGCCGCGCCGGATCGCCGGCACCTCGATCTTCGGCAGCACGCTCGAGACGGTGCTCGCGGAGCGCCCCTGCCGGGTCGTGATCGAGTCGCGCCCCGAGCCGCGCGACCGCCGCCCGCTCCGGGCCTAGAATCCGACGCCGCACATGGCACGACGCCGACTGGAAGGGCTCGAGCGGGTCCTCGGGGTGAACGCCCTGTTCTCGACCGCCTACGGGAACGTCGGCTCGTCGATCTACTACGCGCTCGGCCTCGTCGCCTCCTACGCCCTGGGCCTCACCCCGATCGTCTTCATCATCACGGGGTTCTTCTTCTTCTGCACCGCCGCGACGTACGCCGAGGCGACGGCGATGTTCCCCGAGGCCGGCGGCTCGTCGTCCTTCGCGCGGCGCGCGTTCAACGAGTTCTGGTCCTTCTTCGCCGCCTGGGCGGGGATGCTGACCTACACGGTGACGATCGCCATCTCGGCGTTCTTCGTCCCGCACTACATCGGCGGCGTGTTCGAGTTCGCCGACGCGCTCAGGACGAGCCCCGGCGACATCATCGCCGCGATCGTCGTCATCTCGCTGCTCGCCGGCGTGAACATCTTCGGCGCGAAGGAGTCGACGGGCATCAACGTCACGCTCGCCGTGGTCGACTTCCTGACCCAGCTGCTGCTGGTGCTGATCGGCGGGATCCTCGTCTTCAGCCCGGAGGTCCTCGTCGACAACGTCCACTTCGGCGTCGCGCCGACGTGGAGCGACTTCATCCTCGCGATCCCGATCGGCATGCTCGCCTACACGGGCATCGAGACCGTCTCCAACATGGCCGAGGAGGCCAAGGACGAGATCCACACGATCCCGGCGGCGATCAACCGCGTCCGGCTCGCCGTCTTCGCCATCTACTTCACGCTGCCGGCCGTCGCGCTCTCCGCGCTGCCCGTCGTGCAGGCGCCGGACGGCGAGTACCAGACGCGGCTGGGCCTCAGCGAGGAGGACGGGGGCTTCGCCGGCGACCCGGTGCTCGGCGTGGTCAAGCAGATCGACCTGGGCCCGATCCAAGGGATCACCGAGGTCTACGTCGGCCTCCTGGCCGCGACGATCCTGTTCCTCGCCACCAACGCGGGCATCATCGGCGTCTCGCGCCTCGTCTACTCGATGGGCATCCACCGGCAGATGCCCGACGCGCTGCGCCGCCTGCACCCGCGCTTCCGGACGCCGTGGATCGGCATCCTCGTCTTCGCCGGCTTCGCGATCGTGCTGATCCTGCCGGGCCAGGAGACGCTGCTCGGCAGCATCTACTCGTTCGGCGCGCTGCTGTCGATCACGATGGCGCACGCCGCCGTGGCGCGCCTGCGCGCCAAGCGCCCCGACATCGAGCGGCCCTACCGCGGGCCGGGCAACCTGCGCATCGGCACCTACGACGCGCCGCTGTTCGCGCTGGTCGGCGGCAGCTTCACCGCGATCGCGTTCGTCGTGATCGTGGTCCTCAATCCGGGCGTGGCGGCGATCGGCGTCGCCTGGCTGATCGTCGGCACGCTCGTCTACGCGCTGTACCGCAACCGCCAGGGGCTCGACCTGTCCTCGACGCACAAGGTCGCGATCCCGCAGCCGGTCGTCGACCACGAGGCGGAGTACGACTCCGTCCTCGTCCCGATCGCCGACACGTGGTTCGACGAGCAGCTCGTCGCCACGGCGGTGAAGCTCGCGGCCCGCAAGCGCCGCGGCATCCATATCTTGGTGACGATCACCGTGCCCAACTCGCTGCACATCGACGCCCGGATGCCGGAGGAGGAGGCCGCCGCGGCGTCCCTGATCGAGCAGGCCAAGCTGCTGGGCGGCGGCCGCGTCTCCGGCCACTGGGAGAAGGTCCGCGCGGGCCAGGCCGGGCGGCGGATCATCGAGGAGGCGCGCGACATGCGCGCGACCGCCGTGGTGATGGGCCTGCCGCGGCGCGTGTCGGGCTACTCCGTGTTCGGCAAGACGCTCGAGACCGTGCTCGCCGAGCGGCCCTGCCGCGTGATCATCGAGTCCCAGCCGCCGGTGCGCGAGGCGCGGCACGAGCGGGTCCCGGCGTGAGCCCGCTCACCCTGCTGCTCTCCACGCTGATGGTCCTCGTCGGCGTGGCGATGATCGTGCAGGCGATCGCGGGCGGCGGCGGGCCGCTCGCCGTCGGCGTGGTGCTCGGACTGCTGTTCGTCGCGGCCGGCGCCGGCCGCCTCTACGCGGAACGGCGCCGGTGAACCGCGACGGCCGGCTGCACCGGCTCGACCCGCCGGAGGCGCTCAAGCGCGGGATGGGCTCGCCCGAGCTGTTCGGCATCGTCCAGGGGTTGCTGTCGGCGTCGATCTACTTCGTCCTCGGCGTCGTCGTCGTCAACGCGCTCGGCTTCAGCTGGATCGTCTTCCTCGTCGCCTCGCTGTTCTTCGTGCTGCTCGTCCTCTCCTACATGGAGGGCGCGTCGCTGCACCAGGAGCGCGGCGGGGCCACGATCATCGCCCGCTACGGCTTCAACGAGCTGTGGAGCTTCGTGGCGGGCTGGGCGATCATGCTCGACTACCTGATCCTGATCGCGATCACCGCGTTCTCCACCACGGACTACGCGGCCGTGTTCTGGGACCAGCTGGCACACGGCGCGCCCGAGCTGATCCTCGCTATCGGCATCATCGCCTACGTCGCCGTCGTCAACTTCCGGGGCCTCGGCTCCAAGCGCTGGCAGCGGGCGGCGTTCGCCGTGGCCGCCGACGTGGCCGTCCAGCTGTTCATCGTGCTGCTCGGCCTCGCGCTGCTGTTCGACCCCGACGTGCTGACCAGCCCGTCGAGCCTCGCCGGCACGCCGTCGCTGGAGGACGGCCTGTTCGCGTTCACGCTCGCCATCGCCGCCTTCTCGGGGCTGGACGCCTCGTCGGCGCTGGCCGGTGAGGTCGCGGTCTCGCGCAAGGGGCTGCGGCGGCTGCTGGCCGTCCGCGTGCCGGCGGCGGTCGTGCCGTACATCGGCATCGGGCTCGTCGCCTCGGCGACGCTGCCGCAGACCGGGCGCCAGTGGGAGGAGGCGCCGATGGTGGGCATCGTCTCCTCGTTCGACGAGGCATGGCTGCGGGAGCCGCTGCGATACCTCGTGGCGGTGAGCGCCATCACCGTGCTCGTGATCGCCTGCAACGCGGCCATGTTCGGCCTCGCACGGCTCGGGAACTCGCTCGCGGTGAACCGCCAGATCCCGTCGCTCCTCGGCCGGCTGCACCCGACGTACGGCACCCCGGTCGTGCTGATCGTCCTCGGCTCGCTGCTCGCCGTCGGGCTCGTCCTGCCCACCGACCTCGAGTTCCTGGCCGCGATCTACGCCTTCGGCGCCACGCTCGCCTTCACCATCGTGCACCTCTCGGTGATCCGGCTGCGCTTCCGCGAGCCCGACCGCGACCGGCCGTACACGATCCCGTTCAACCTCCCGCTGAAGCACGGCAAGCTGCCGCTCACCGCGGTCGCCGGCTCGATCATGGCCGTCGTCGCGTTCATCTCCGTGCTCTTCTCGCACGACGCGGCGCGCTGGGTGGGCATCGGCTGGCTGCTGTTCGGCGTGCTGCTCTACGTGATCTACCGGACCGCGGCGGGCAAGCCGGTCTTCAAGCGGGTCACGGTGCCCGCGCGGGCGCTCACGGGCCGCGAGGTGGAGGCGGAGTACGGCTCGATCCTCGTGCCCGTGCTCGGCACGGAGCTCGACGACGACATCATGCAGACCGCCGGGCGCCTGGCGGGCGACGAGAACGAGGACTTCGGCGAGGGCGGCGCGGTGATCGAGGCGCTCTGGGTCTTCGAGGTGCCGATGGCCCTCCCGCTCGACGCGCGGATCCCCGACGCGGACCTGCGGTCAGCCCGCAAGGCGCTCGCGCGCGCCAAGGCGGTGGGGGAGGAGTACGAGGGCGTCGAGGTCGCCACCGCGACGGTGCGGGCCCGGGCGGCCGGCGAGGCGATCGTGCGCGAGGCGCGCCGCCGCGGCGTCGAGGCGATCGTGCTCGCCGCCGAGGAGCCGACCGGCATCCGCGGCGGCCTGCGGCTCGGCGGCAAGGCCGGGCTGCACGACGCGTTCGTGGGGCAGACCACGCGCTACGTGCTCCAGAAGGCGCACTGCCGGGTGATCCTCACGGCCCCGCCGTCCGACGAGCGCGAGGTGCACGACCCGACCGCCCCGACCGGCGTGCAGACCGTGGTCGAGCCGCCCGTGGGGCATCCCGTGGTCCCGAACCCGGCCACGGGCGACTCTCGCTAGAGTCCCGCCGCGATGTTCGTCCTCGTCGTCGGAGCCGGCCGCGTCGGCTCCTCCGTCGCCACCTCGGCCCTCCGCGCAGGGCACACCGTCTCCGTCCTCGACGAGGACCCGCTCTCGCACGAGCGCCTGGACGTCGAGCTCGGCTCCTCGTGGGAGGAGTCCGGCGGCCGCTTCACGATCGGCACGGCGCTCGAGATGGACGCGCTGACCGAGGCGGGCATCGACGAGGCCGACGTGTTCATCGCCTCCACCAACGGCGACAACACGAATCTGGTTGTCGCGCAGCTCGCCAAGCGCCGCTTCGACGTGCCGAAGGTGATCGCCCGCGTGCTCGACCCGCGCCGCGCCGCCTGGTACCAGGAGCAGGGCCTCCAGACGATCTGCCCGACGCAGATCGCGATCGAGCAGCTCGAGCAGGCAGCGCTGGGGTAGTGGCTCCTCCACCGACCCCCGCCGTCCCCGGATCGGCCGCCGATCACCGCCTGGCGGCGTCCTCGACCCTCGAAATGCCGGAGGCATTCCTTCGGATCTGCGTCCTTGCCGGCCGGCGCCGGCGACCGCCCGGGAACGACGCGGGCCGGCGGAGGAACCACTAGTGGGCCTGTACGTCATCATCGCCGGCGCGGGGAAGGTCGGCTGGAACCTCGCGCGTGAGCTGCTGGAGCGCGGCGACGAGGTCACGGTGATCGAGCAGGACCGCCGCCGCTACCTGACCGTGGAGCAGGAGCTCGAGCA
>JBEVIG010000176.1:0-25400 GCA_040510855.1 Solirubrobacteraceae bacterium | reverse complement strand
CGCCCGCGATCTCGCGCCTGCGCGTCCGCGGCCGCGCGTGCCGCCGCGCCTGCCGCCTGCGGTCGTCGTCGCTGCGGTTCGCCGCCTCCCACGCCGGCGACATCGCGGTCACGCTCGAGCGCCGCGCCGCCCGCCGCTACCTCGTGATCAGCCGGACGTCGCGCCGCGTCCGGGCCGGCCGGCAGCAGGTCAGGCTCTCGGCCCTGCGGCTGAACCGCGGACGCTGGCGCGTGTCGGTCGGCGCCGCCCGGGTCGCGTTCCGCGTTCGCTAGCGGCCGAACCGGTCGAGCGAGCGCAGGGCGAGCACGCCCAGCACGGCGAACATCCCGGCGAGCGCCAGCAGCCCCGGCCAGGTGTGCGCCCAGCTCGGCTCGATCCCCCGCACGGTGGCCTGGCGGGCCATCTCGAGCACGTAGGTGACGGGGTTGTACGGGGCGACGACCGCGAGCCAGCCGCGCAGCAGCACCTCGGGCGTGTAGGCCGTGGAGAGGAACACGCCGAGGAAGACGCCCTGCTGCATCAGCGGGCCGGCCTGCTGGGTGCGGAAGGTGAGCGCCATGAAGATGCCCCAGAGCCCCGCGACCGCGCAGAAGCCGATGCTGGCGACGTAGAGCGCGACGAGGCCGTACACGCCGCCGGTGAGCTCCGCCCCGATCAGGAGGCCGACGAGGAGCACCACGGTCGCGGGCACGAGCGAGCGCGTGATGCCGCCGAGGATCGGGCCGAGCAGCAGCATCGGCCGCGGCACGGGCGAGACGAGGAGGCGGTCGAACCACCCCTGCTCGATGTCGCGCGCCAGGTTCGACCCGGTCGCGGCGCCGGCGAAGCCCGCGCCCTGCAGGCAGGAGAGCGGCACGATCCAGCTCATGTACGAGTCGGTCGGGAAGCCGTCGAGGCCCGTCAGCCGCCCGAACTGGCCGCTCATGCCGAGCAGGAAGACGACCGGCGCGATCGTCGCGGGCAGCAGCGCGCCGCGCACGCGCAGCACCTCGTTGAGCGAGCGGCGCCAGAGGACGATGGCGACGGAGGCGCTCACAGCGTCCTCAGCCGCTCGCGGAGGGCGAAGGTGGCGAGCGCGGTGGTCGCCACGGCGAGCGCGACCGCGGCGATCAGCCCGGTGAGCGGGTCGCCGATCGGCGTGTCGGTCAGCATCCCGCGCACCGCCTCGACGATGTAGGTGAGCGGGTTGTACTCGGCGACGTCGCGCAGCGTCGGCGTGAGCAGCTCGCGCGGGAAGAACGCCGGCGCCGTGAAGAGCAGGACGAAGACGAACGGGAACACGCTCTGCATCAGCGCGAGCGAGCCGGTGCGCAGGGCGAGCGCAGCCGCGATCCCGCCGAGCCCGACGGCGGTGATCGCCGCGATGCCGATCGCCCCGAGGACGGCGAGGATCCCGCCCGGGTAGCGCGCGCCGAAGATGAACGCGACCGTGAGGAAGAACGTCGACTGCAGGACGGACAGCACCAGCGTGCCCGCCTGGCGGCCGAGCACGAGGCTCGTGCGCCGCACCGGCGCGGTCAGGAGCCGGTCGAAGAAGCCGAACTCGACGTCGCCCGCCATCGCCGCGCCGCTCGTGAGGCCGGCCAGCAGCGCGCCCTGGATCAGCGTGCCCGCGACGACGAACCCGAGGTAGGAGTTCACGCCGGGGAACTGCGGCAGGTCCTGCGCCGCGCTCGTCCCGCTCGCGATCACCGCGAGCAGCATCAGCGGCAGCACGAAGGTCGGCATGAGAAGTTGCGCCCGGCGGAACTGCACCGATATGGAGCGCCGGCTCAGCGCCGCGACGACGCGGCCCTCGTTCCTCACCGGGTCGTCGCCGCGGCGGCGGCCGCGCCCTCCAGGTAGGAGCCCGTGACCGCGGCGAAGACGTCGTCGAGCGTCGGCGTCTCGACCTCGATCGACTCGACCTCGACGTCGGCGTCGTCGAGCAGCCGGATCGCGGGGGCGATCGCCGCGTTGCCGCCGGCGGCGCGCAGCGCGACGCGGGTCGGCCGGTCGGCGACGGGCGGATCGACCTCGCCGAGCGGGGCGAGCGCCTCGCGGGCGCGGGCGGCGTCCTCGGCGTCGCACAGCTCCACGTGCAGCGTCGGCTCCCCCACCCGCGACTTCAGCGCGGACGGCGTGCCCTCGGCGACGAGCGTGCCCTTGGCGATGATCCCGACGCGATCGGCGAGCTGCTCGGCCTCCTCGAGGTACTGCGTCGTGAGGAAGACGGTCGTGCCCTCGTCGTTCAGCGCGCGGACCTCGCGCCACAGCGCGCTGCGGCTCGTCGGGTCCAGGCCGGTCGTCGGCTCGTCGAGGAACAGCACCTGCGGGCGGTGCACCAGCGCGAGCGCGAGGTCGAGGCGGCGGCGCATGCCGCCCGAGTAGCCGCCGACGCGCCGGTCGCCGGCCTGCGTGAGGCCGACGCGCTCGAGCAGGTCGACGGCGCGGGCGCGGCGGTCGCGCGGGCCGAGGCCGTGGAGCGCGCCCTGCATGGCGAGCAGCTCGCGGCCGGTCATCAGCGGGTCGATCGCCGCCTCCTGCAGCGCGACGCCGATCTGGCGCCGGACCGCGTCGGCCTCGGCGACGACGTCGTGCCCCGCCACGCGTGCGCTGCCCGCGGTCGGGCGCAGCAGCGTCGTCAGGATCCGCACGGAGGTCGTCTTGCCCGCGCCGTTCGGACCGAGGAAGCCATAGATCTCGCCGGCCGCGACCGCGAGGTCGAGCCCGTCGACGGCGCGGATGCCGCCCTTGTACTCGCGGACGAGGCCGGTGACCTCGACGGCCGGGATGGTGGGGTCGAGATCATGCGCCATCGCCTCCGATCCTAGTGTGAGGCCACGTCGGGCGAGGCTGGGAGGCGGACGGTGAAGCGGGCGCCGCCGCCCTCGGCGTCGGCGGCCTCGACGCGGCCGTGGTGGCGCTCGACGATCGCGGCGACGATCGCGAGGCCGAGGCCCGCGCCCGCCTTGCCACGCCGGCGACCGCCCTCGGCGCGCCAGAAACGCTCGAAGAGGGCCTCGCCGCCGCCCTCGGGCAGCCCGTCCCCGTGGTCGCGCACGTCGACGCGGACCTCGCCGTCCTCGCGCCCGACCGCGACCTCCACGGGTGTGCCCTCGGGCGTGTGGACGAGCGCGTTGCGCAGCAGGTTGCCGAGCACCTGGCGCAGCTCGAGCGGGTCGGCGGCGACGACGGCGCCGCGCGGTGCGGCGAGCTCGATCGAGCGGTCGGGCGCCATCGCCCGCGCGTCGTCGACCGCGTCGGCGGCGAGCGCGGCGAGGTCGACCGGGCGCCGCACCGGCTCGCGGACCTCGTCCATGCGGGCGAGCGCGAGGAGGTCCTCGACAAGCACGCCCATGCGGGCCGCCTCGCCCTCGATCCGCCGCATCGCGCGCTCGACGTCCTCGGGCGAGCTCGCCGCGCCCATGCGGTGCAGCTCCGCGTAGCCGCGGATCGACGCGAGCGGCGTGCGCAGCTCGTGCGACGCGTCCGCGAGGAACTGGCGCAGCGTGTCCTCGCTCTCCTGGCGCTTCGCGAACGCCTCCTCGAGCCGGTCGAGCATCGCGTTGAGCGCGAGGCCGAGGCGGCCGACCTCCGTGCGCGGCGTCGCGGGCGTCACGCGGCGGGACAGGTCGCCGCCGGCGATGATCCCCGCCGTCGTCCCGATCCGGTCGAGCGGACGCAGCGCGAGCCGCACGACGAGCGAGGCGACGATGCCGAGCACGACCAGCACCCCGCCGATCACGATCACCTCGACGACGAGCAACTGGTCGAGCGTCGCGTCGGCATCGCTCAGGGGCACGGCGACGACGATCGAGCCGATGCCCCCGCGCGCGGGCTCGGCCCGCGCCCGGTACTGGAGCTCGCTGTCGTCCTCGTCCGAGTCGCCGTCCTGGGAGTCGACGGTGATCGTCTTGTCCATCGGCATCTGCCGCGGCAGGTCGGGCGCCGGCGGGACGTCCTCGCCGTAGCTGGCCACGACCGGCTCGCCGATCGTCTGGCCCGAGGACGTCCGGTGCTCCCCGTAGGTGCCCGAGGGCAGGTTGATCTCGTCGCCGGGCGGCGGGCCGCCGCCGCCCGGGCTGCGCCCGATCGGGCCCTGGTCGCCGAGCAGCTCCCGCTCGACGATCGGCCGCGCCGCCTCGACCCGCTGGTCGACCTGGCCGTACTGGTACGAGCGCTGCGCGGCGTACGTGATCGCCGCCGCCGCGATCAGGGCGACCGCCGCGACGAGCACGACCACCGCGGTCAGGCGGGCGCGCAGCGAGGCCATCAGGCCGTGCGCGGGGCGCGGAGCGAGTAGCCGACGCCGCGCACCGTGTGGATGAGCGACGGGCCGTGCGCGTCGAGCTTCTTGCGCAGGTAGGAGATGTACGTCTCGAGCACGCGGGCGTCGCCGCCGAAGTCGTAGTCCCAGACGTGGTTGAGGATCTGGTCGCGGCTGAGCACGCGGCGCGGGTTCAGGAGCAGGTAGCGCAGCAGCCGGTACTCCGTGGCGGTCAGGTCGATCGGCGCGCCGGCGCGGGTCACCTCGCGCGTGTCGTCGTCCAGCTCGAGGTCCTCGAAGGCGAGCACGCTCGACTCCTCCTCGGCCTGGCCGGTGCGCCGCAGCACGGTGCGGATGCGGGCGACCATCTCCTCGAGCGAGAACGGCTTCGTGACGTAGTCGTCACCGCCGATCGTGAGGCCGCGCACCTTGTCCTCGGTCGAGTCGCGGGCGGTGAGGAAGATGATCGGGATCTCCATCCGCCGGTCCCGCAGCCGCCGCGCGATCTCGAAGCCCTCCATGTCGGGCAGCATCACGTCCAGGACCATGAGCTGCGGCTTGAAGGCCGCGGCCGCCGCGAGGGCCTTCTCGCCGGTGTCGGCGGTCTCGACCTCGAAGCCCTGGTAGCGGAGCGCCATCGTCAGGACGTCGAGGATGTTGGGCTCGTCGTCGACGACGAGCACGCGGTGGGCGGTCGGGTGGGGCATCTCCGTCCATTGTCGGCGGAATCCTGTGAGTTTCCTGGGAGCGGGCTGGGGATGCGCCGTGACCGGCGCATCCCGCCCCGCGTCAGCTCGTGACCGCGCCGGTCGCGGAACCGTCCGACGACCCGTCGGGCGTCGCCGACGGCGGGGCCGCCGAGCCGTCCGGTGGCGACGAGCCGTCGGGCGCTCCCGCCGGCGGGGCGCCGCCCATGCCGCCGTCGTCGGGCCGGTTGGCCTCGAGCGCCGCGGCGACCTCGCTCTCGGAGAGCCCGAGCGCGTCGGCCAGCTTCGCCGCCATCTCGTCCGGGCCGCCCCGGCCGGGCTGCATCGACGACCGCAGCGACTCCATCGCGGACTCGAGCTTCGCCTCGGTCACGCCGAGCGCCTCGGCCAGCGAGGCGAGGTCCATCCCGCCGCCGCCCGGTCCACCCGGGCCGCCGCGCATGCCGCCCTGCTGCTGCGCGGTCCCGTTCGAGGGGAGCGCGCCGTCCGAGCGCGCCTGGCTGACGACGAGGCCCGCGCCGCCCGCGAGCAGCAGGGCGCAGACGCCGGCGGTGGCCTTGGGGAGGAACTGTGACTTCATCGTTGGTCCTTTCGGGGTTGGTGACGGCCGGCGCTCACGCGCCGACCCGGTAGAGCGTCCCGGCGGTCGTGCCGGCGTCCTCGACGGCGGTGCCGTGCTCCTGCACCCATGCCGAGATCTCGGAGGCGCCGCCGCCGGGGCCGCCGCCCTGGCCGCCGAGGAGCACGTACTTGAGCTGCCCGGTCTCCACGAGCTCCGCGAGCTCGTCGACCGTCGGCGCCGGGTCGCCGCCGTTGAAGCCGCCGATCGTCACGACCGGCTCGCCCGTGGCGATGATGATCCCGGCGGTGGCCTGTGAGCCGGTGGCGGCGACGAGGTACTTCGCCGACCCCTGGTTCGCCCGGAGGTAGGCGATCAGCTCCCCGTCCACGGCGCTGTCGCCGCCGAAGCCGCCGCCGCCCGGGGACGCGCCCGCCGGGCCGGCGCTCACGTCGTTGCCGTTGAGCGCGCGGCCGGCGGTGGCGACGCTGTAGGCGGCGGGCCCGGCCGTCATGGCGAGCACGCCCGCGACGGCGGCGACGGCGAGCGCCCGGCGGCCGAGCAGTCCCGGCACGCGGCGGGCGACGACGCCGAAGGCGCCCACGGCCGCGGCGACCGGGATCGCGGTCGAGAGCCAGGGCGCGAACTCGGGCGTGCGGGCCAGCAGCGCCACGGCGACGTAGGCGGTGGCGAGGAGCGCGGCGGCGAGCGCGGCGACGCCCGCCCAGGAGTCCGTCGCCCAGCCCCACAGCGCCACGAGGCCGGCGCCGGAGAGCGCGGCGATCGCGGGGGCGAGCGCGCTCACGTAGTACGGGTGGAAGATCCCCTGGGCGAAGGAGAAGACGAGCCCCAGCACGAGCGCCCAGGCGCCGAACAGCACCCAGCCGGCGCGCCGGAGGCCGGTGCGCGGCTCGCCGCGGGTCAGCCACAGGCCGGCGCCGAGCGAGACGAGCGCGAGCGGCAGCAGCCAGGCGACCTGGCCGCCGACCTGCTCGTCGAGCATCCGCCAGAGGCCCGGCGTCCCGCCGAACATCCCGCCGCCCCCGCCCATGCCGCCGCCCTCGCCGAGGATCCGGCCGAGGCCGTTGTAGCCGAGGATCAGGTTCCAGACGCCGCCGTCCTCGCTCCCGCCGATGAACGGCTTGTCCCCGGGCCAGAGCGTGACGGCGAGCGGCCAGGCGGCGCTCACGGCGACGGTGACGGCCCCGGCGGCGAGGAGCTGGCGGAGGCGGACGGCGAGCCGCGGCGGTCCGGCGAGCGCGTACGCAGCCGAGAGCGCCGGCAGCAGCATCCAGCCCTGCAGCATCTTCGTCATGAAGGCCAGGCCGACGAGCGCGCCGCACCACAGCAGGTGCTTCGTGCGGCCCGACTCGAGCGCGCGGACGAGCAGGTAGGCCGCGCCGACCATGAGCAGCACCAGCAGCGCGTCGGGGTTGTTCACCCGCCCGATCGCGACCGTCACGGGCGTGAGGGCCAGGAACGCCGCGGCGAGCAGCGCCGCCGGGCGCCTGAAGAGCCGCTTCACCGTCGCGAACAGGAGCGCGACCGCGGCGATCGTGCACAGCGCCTGCGGGAGCAGGATCGAGAACGAGGAGAACCCGAGCGCGCGCGCCGACAGGCCCATCAGCCAGAGCGAGAGCGGCGGCTTGTCGACGGTGATGAAGCTGCCGGGATCGAGCGAGCCGAAGAACCAGGCGGTCCAGCTCTCGCTGCCGGCGCGCGCGGCCGCGGCGTAGTACTCGTTCGAGTAGCCCGAGCGGCTGAGCCCCCAGAGGGTCAGCACGCCCGCGAGCGCGAGGACGGCGAACAGCAGCGGGTCGAGTCGCCGGCGGCGGACGGCGGGCAGGGCCGCGGCGCCGCGGGGCATGGCGGTGGTGGTCATCGGATCTCCGGTGGGGTCAGCCGCCCGCGCGTTCGAGCGCGGGCCGGTCGGGACGCATCAGGCCGCTCGGCCGGGCGAAGACCCAGGCCTTGAGCGCGACGAAGCGGGTGACGGTCGCCGCCGTGCCGGCGACGATGAGGACGGTGAGCTCGACGGCGCGCGCCGGATGCGGGTCGAGGCCACGGAGGACGACGAGCGCGCCGGACGTGAGCGCCAGCGTGAGCAGGTAGACGCCCGTGGCGAGCACGGACTGCCGCAGCAGCCCGGCCCTGCCGCGCACGCCGAACGTGAAGCGGCGGTTCGCGGCCGTGTTGGCGACCGCGGTGACGGCGAGGACGAGCGCGTTGGCCGCGCCCGCGCCGAGCGGCGAGCGCAGCAGCAGGTAGAGGAGCGCATAGGAGAGCGTGCTGAGGACGCCGATGCCGGCGAAGCGGGCGAACGGGGAGGCGGCGAGCAGCCGCGCGATCCCGCGCAGGTCGGCCGCCGCCGTGCGGACGATGTCCACCCGCGAGTCCGGGTCGTCGATCCAGTCGACCGGGACCTCGTGGATGCGCAGGCCGCGCCGCTGGGCGAGCACGAGCAGCTCCGTGTCGAAGAACCACGCCTCGTCGCGGACGTCGTGGAGGAGGTCGTCGAGCACGTCGCGGCGGACGGCCTTGAAGCCGCACTGCGCGTCGCTGAACCGCGCGCGCAGCGTCGCGTGCAGGAGGCGGTTGTACGTGCGCGAGATGAGCTCGCGCTTCGGTCCGCGGACCACGCGCGCGCCGTTGGCGAGCCGCGTGCCGATCGCGAGATCGGAGTGGCCGGAGAGCAGGGGGGCGACGAGCGGGAGGAGGCCGCGCAGGTCCGTCGACAGGTCGACGTCCATGTACGCGACGACCTCCGCCCGGCTCACCGACCACGCCGCGCGCAGCGCGCGGCCCCGCCCCTTGCGCTCCAGCCGGAGGTGCTCGACGCCCGCGAGCTCGCGGGAGAGGCGCGCGGCGATCGCCGGCGTCGCGTCCGTGCTCGCGTTGTCCGCCACCACGATGCGCCAGGTGAAGGGGAACTCGGCGCGGAGGTAGCGGTGCAGGCGGCGCACGCTCCGCTCGAGCCCGGCCTCCTCGTTGAACACGGGGACGACGACGTCGATCTGGGCGGGAGGCATGCGGAGCAGACTCGGCGGCGCGCGTCGGAGCAGCGTGGGATCTCGCTGAGAGGGACCTGAGAGCGGCCGCGGGACGTGTGCGTGCGCACACACGGGCGTTTGATCCCGCGGGGTCCTGGCGAGCCTCACAGGACAACCTTCGAATCGATTGGACGCTCCATGAACGCTTCGCAGAAGAAGGTCCTGCAATACCTCGGCGAGGCCGAGGCCTCGGAGACCGCGCTGGTGCGCGTGCTCCAGTCCCAGATCGCCATGACGCCCCGCGGTCCCTACCGCACGGCGCTCGAGCGGCACCTCGGCGAGACGCGCGACCACGCGACGCGGATCGCGGAGCGCCGCCGCGCGCTCGGCCACGGCGGCAACCCGCTGACCATCGTGGTGGGTGCCGCGGAGAGCGTCGCCGGCCAGGCCCTGGCGCTCGGCAAGACGCCCTTCGACCTCCTGCGCGGCTCCGGCGGCGAGGAGAAGGTGCTCAAGAACGCCAAGGACGCCTACGCGACGGAAGCGCTCGAGATCGCGACCTACACCGCGATCGAGCGCCTCGCCCGCGCCGTCGGCGACGACGAGACGGCCGAGCTGGCCGTGTCGATCCGCGCCGACGAGGAGAAGATGCTCGAGCGCGTCCTCCGCGAGATCCCGAAGCTGACGGACGCCGTCGTCCGCGCCGAGGTGAAGGGCAACCCCTCGTTCGAGGTCTCGACGACCGGAGCGGCCGACGCCGTCCGCGACGCCGGCGAGGCGGTCGAGCGCAAGGCGCGCAAGACCGGCACGCAGGCCAAGCGCACCGCCCGCCAGGCGCGCAAGGTGCCGGGCGTCGCCCGCGCCGAGGGCGAGATCAAGGGCGCCGTGGCGTCCGCCGACGACCTCGCGATCGCGCGCTACGACACGCTGACCGCCGAGGAGATCGCCGGCCGGCTCGCCTCCCTGTCGCAGATCGACCTCTCCAAGGTCGACGCCTACGAGCGTAAGAACCAGAACCGCTCGACCGTGCTCAGCCGCATCGAGACCCTCCGCGGCGACGAGCCGTGGACCGGCTACGACGAGCTGACCGCGCCCGAGGCGCAGGCCGCGCTGGCCGACGCCGACGACGAGCGGGCGCAGAAGGTCCGCGACTACGAGCGCGCGCACAAGAACCGCGCGGGCGTGCTGCGCGCCGCCGAGCGCGAGCTCGCCGCCGTCTAGCGCTCCCAGGGGACTCCCAGCTCCCCCACAGGACACCCGGAGGGCCGGGGCCGACGCTCTCGCGATGCGACCGCGTCTGCCCCTGCCCGCCCTCCTGCTGCTCGCCGCCGGCCTGAACCTCTGGGGCCTCGAGCTCAACGGCTACGCCAACGAGTACTACAGCGCCGCCGTGCGCTCGATGAGCACGAGCTGGCACGCGTTCCTGTACGGCTCGTTCGACGCGTCCGGCGTGATGACGGTGGACAAGCCGCCGCTCGCGCTGTGGATCCAGGTCGCGTCGGTGAAGGTCTTCGGCTTCCACCCGCTCGCGATGCTCATCCCGCAGGCCCTGATGGGCGTGGCGGCGGTCGGCCTGACGTACGACCTCGTCCGGCGCCGGTTCGGCGCGGCGGGCGGGCTCGCCGCCGGGCTGATCCTCGCGCTCACGCCGATCACGGTCGCGATCTCGCGCCACAACAACCCGGACGCGCTGCTCGTGCTCTGCTCCGTCGCCGCGCTGTGGGCGCTGGTGCGGGCGCTCGAGGACGGGCGGATCCGCTGGCTCGTGCTCGCGGGCGCGTGCGTCGGCCTCGGCTTCGAGGCGAAGATGGCGGCCGCCCTGCTCGTCGTCCCGGGCATCGCGGCCGCGTGGCTGTGGGTCCGGCCGCGCGGGTGGCCGACCGCCTTCGGCGGCCTCGCGGCCGGCGGCGGCGCGCTGCTCGCCACGGCCGGCGCCTGGCCGCTGCTCGTCGCGCTCACGCCGGGCGGCAGCCGCCCGTGGGTGTCCGGCACCGCGGACGACAGCGTGCTGTCGCTGATCCTCGGCTACAACGGCCTCGGCCGCCTCGCCGGCCAGGCGGGCGGCCCGCAGGGCACGGGCGGCGGCGGGCCGGGCGGGGGCGTGTTCGGCGGCGACCCGGGACTGTTCCGGCTGCTCGGCGAGTCGCTCGGCGGCCAGGCCGGCTGGCTGCTCGGCTTCGCGCTCGCGGGCGGGATCGCGGTCCTCGCGGGCTGCCGTGCGCGCCGCGCGGATCCGCGCACGGGCTGGCTGATCGCCGTCGGCGGCGCGTTCGCCGTCACCGCCGCCGCGTTCAGCCTCGCCTCGGGGATCTTCCACCCCTACTACGTGTCGCTCCTCGCGCCGTTCACCGCCTCGCTCGCGGGCGCCGGCTTCGCCGAGCTGCGCGGGAGCGGGCGCACGGCGAAGCTCCTCGCCGCCCCGGCGCTCACGCTCGGCCTGCTGGCCCAGCTCGCCGTGCTCGACGCGCTCCCGGACCAGTTCCGCACCGCGGCGCCGTGGATCGCCGCCGCCGTGGCCCTCGCCGCGTTCGCCGCGGCCGCGAGCGGCGAGCGGGTCCGCCGCGCCGCGCTCACCGCCGGCCTCGCGGCGCTCCTGATCGCACCCGCGACCTGGTCGGTGCAGACGCTCGGCCACGCCACGAGCGGGACGTTCCCGGCCGGCGGGCCGGCGACCGCCTCGTTCGGCGGCGGGATGTTCGGCGGCACGAACGGCGTCGGGACCGCGGTCGCCTACGCCGCGGCGAACGGCGGCGGCACCGTCGCGGTCGCGAGCCAGTCGAGCGCCGCGCAGGCGATCCTCGCCGGGGAGACGGACGTCGTCGCCCTCGGCGGCTTCTCCGGCCGCGAGAGCGAGGTCAGCGTGGACTGGCTGGCCGCGGCCGTCCGCGACGGCGAGATCCGCTACGTGCTGACCAAGGACGCGAGCGGGCCGGGGATGATGGACGACGGCCGGACGGGCGCCGCGACGGCGATGGCCGCGGCGGCGAGCGCCTGCACCGCGGTCGGCGACGGCCTCTACGACTGCGGCGGGCAGGCGGACGCCCTCGCCGCTCTCACGTCACAATCTCAATCGACTTGATATAGATAGCCGGATGACGATCCGCGAGGACGACTACTTCCGGCTCCGCGACGAGCAGCTCGAGCACCGGCTGGGCCGCGAGCAGGGCCTGTCGCGGCGGGACCTCGTGAAGCTCGGCGCCGCCGGCGCGCTCGCCCTTGCCGCCGGCCCGACCCTGCGCACCGCCACGGCGCGCGCGCAGGCACCCGCCGGCCCGATCGTCAAGCCCCTCCCGCCCGAGTGGTTCACGATCCTCGGCACGAACGCGGAGATGAAGTGGGAGGCGATGCGCGGCGAGGGCTATCTCACCCCCGCCGCGAAGTTCTTCGTCCGCAACCACACGGCGACGCCCCGGATCGACGCGCGCACCTGGCGCCTGCAGGTCTTCGGCTCGGGCCTGCGCCGCCCGGAGGGCCGCGAGTTCTCGCTCCGCGAACTGCTCAAGTTGCCGTCGCGCGAGATCCCGGCGTTCATCGAGTGCGCGGGCAACGGCCGCAGCCTGTTCGCCGAGCAACAGGGCACCCCGGCCGCCGGCAGCGCCTGGAAGCTGGGCGCGATCGGCGTCGCGCGCTGGCGCGGCGTGCCGCTCCGCGAGGTGCTCGAGCGGGCCGGGATCACGCGCCGCGCCGTCGACGTCCTCCCCGAGGGCCTCGACGCCACCGTCGTCGCCGGCGGCGCCGACCAGGGCCACGTCCGCCGGCCGCTCTCGGTCGAGAAGGCGCTCGACGACGCCCTGCTCGCCTACGAGATGAACGGCGCGCCGCTGCCGCCCGACCACGGCTTCCCGCTGCGGCTCGTCGTCCCGGGCTGGATCGGCATCGCCGGCATCAAGTGGCTCGGCCGCATCGAGGTGGCCGATCACCCGCTGTTCTCCTACTGGAACACCACGCAGTACCGGATGATCGGGCCGGGCTACCCGCCGGACTCGCCGCCGCTCACCGCGCAGCCGGTGAAGAGCGCGTTCGAGCTGCCGTGGGGCGGGAGCCTCCCGGCCGGGCGGACGCGGCTCACCGGCCGGTCCTGGTCCGGCGGCCGGCCGATCCGCCGCGTCGAGGTCCGGATCGACGGGCCCGGCGGTGCGGGACCGGTGCGCCGCGCGCGCCTGCACGGGCCGGACAAGGAGCACGCGTGGGTGCGCTGGTCGGTCGACGCCGACCTGCGCGAACCGGGCGACTACGGGCTGCTCGCCCGCGCGACGGACCGCAGCGGCGTGACGCAGCCGGACACGGTGCCGTTCAACACGAACGGCTACCAGTTCTGGGCCGTGGCGCGGCACCCGATCACCGTCGGTTGACAGCGGGCGCCTGGCGGGCACACTCCGGCCCGTGAGGGTCGGGCGCTGGATCGCGTCGGCGCTGGTGGCCGCGAACGTCGCGGTCGTCGTCGCGCTGTGGTGGGACGGTGTCGGCACGATCGACTCCGGCGCCGAGCTGCTCGCCACCCTTGGGCGCCTCACCGGCCTGCTCGGCGCGCTCGTCGCGCTGCTCGCCCTGCTGCTCATCGGCCTGGGGCGGCTCGCCGCCCGGCACGCCGCGCTCGGGCGGCTCTGCCTGGGGCTGCTCATCGCCCACGCCGTGCTGATCACCGCGGGCTACACGGCCGGCGACGGGATCACGCTGTGGGCCGAGCTCGGGCGGCTCGTCTCCGGCTACCCGGGCGTGATCACGGCGATCGCAGGGCTCGCACTGCTGATCGTCGTGGCGGTCACGAGCGCCCGCGCCGCCCGCCGGCGGCTGCGCTACGAGACGTGGTACTTCATCCACCTCTACTCCTACCTCGCGGTCGCGCTCGCCTTCAGCCACCAGATCGCCGTCGGCACGGCGTTCGTCGGCCGCCCGGTCGCACGGGCCTACTGGATCGCGCTCTACGTGCTCGCGCTCGGCGCGCTGGTGGTCCTCCGCCTCGGCGTCCCTTTCGCGCGCAGCCTCTACCACCGGCTGCGCGTGGAGCGCGTGATCGCCGAAGGGCCGGGCGTCACGTCGATCGAGATCGGCGGCCGGCGGCTGGAGCGGCTCCGCGCCCGCTCGGGCCAGTTCTTCACCTGGCGCTTCCTCACCCGCGACCGCTGGTGGGAGGCGCACCCGTTCTCGCTCTCCGCCGCGCCCGACGGCCGGCGGCTGCGGATCACCGTCAAGGGCATCGGCGGCTACACGGAGGCGCTGCGCGCGCTCAAGCCCGGTACGCGCGTGATCGCCGAGGGCCCGTTCGGCGGGTTCACCGCCGCCGCGCGCCGGCGCCGGCGCGTGCTCCTCATCGCGGGCGGCGTCGGCATCACGCCGATCCGCGCGCTGATGGAGGACATGCCCGCGACGCCGGGCGACATCGCGGTCGTCTACCGCGCGCAGCGGCCCGACGACGTGATCCTCCGCGACGAGCTCGACGCGCTCGCGGCGACGCGCGGCGCGGAGCTGCACTACGTGCTCGGGGAGCGCGACGGCGAGCTCCTCTCCCCCGCCCACCTGCGCGAGCTCGTGCCCGACATCGCCGAGCGCGACGTCTACCTGTGCGGCTCGCCCGCGATGACCGCGGCGACGCGCGCGAGCCTCGACCGCTCGGGCGTGCCCGGCCGCCACATCGTCACGGAGCGGTTCGCGTTCTGATGCGCAGCGTCGCCGTCGCGCTCGTCGTCACCGTCGTCGCCGTCGTGCTGCTCGCGCGTTACGAGACGGAGCCGCCGCGGACGCTCAACCCGAACTCCGCGCTGCGGCCCGCCGCGACGGCGGAGCCGACGCCGCGGCCCGGCGAGAAGACCGCGACGGGGCCGGCGATCACGACGCCGTTCTCCGTCATCCAGGTCCGGGCGACGCTCACCCGCGGCCGGCTCACCGGCGTCGAGACGGTCGAGCTGACCGGCGACGGCCCGCACACCGACGCGCTCAACGCCCGCGCGGAGCCGATCCTGCGCGCGGAGGCGCTGAAGGCGGGCAGCGCCGACATCGACGTCGTGACGGGGGCGACGTACACGAGCGAGAGCTGGCGCGAGTCGCTCCAGGCGGCGATCGACGCGGCGCGGGAGGTGCGCGGGTGACGCTCCGCGTCGAGCACGTCATGGGCATGCCGGTGCGGGCGGACGTCCGCTCGCCGGTCGCGCCGGCGGTGCTCGACGGCGTGTTCGCCTGGTTCCGCGACGTCGACGCGCGCTTCAGCCCGTTCAAGCGCGAGAGCGCGGTGGCCCGACGGGGGCGCGGCGAGCGCGCCCGCGACGCCGAGCTCGACGCGGTGCTCGCGGAGTGCGAGGCGCTGCGGCGCCGGACGGACGGCTACTTCGACCCGTACGCGACCGGCACGCTCGACCCGTCCGGGCTCGTCAAGGGCTGGGCCGTCGACCGCGCGGGCGCGCTGCTCGACGCGGCCGGGGTGCGCCGCTGGTGCCTCGACGCGGGCGGGGACGTGCTCGTGCGCGGCGGCGGCTGGCGCGTCGGGATCCGCCACCCCGGGCACCCGCGCGCGCTCGCCGGCGTCGTCGAGGTCGACGACGGCGCGATCGCCACCTCGGGCGCCTACGAGCGCGGCGCCCACGTGCGCGACCCGCACACGGGCCGCGCGCCCGCGGGCGTGCGGTCGGTCACGGTGCTCGGCCCGGCGCTCGCGACGGCCGACGCCTACGCCACCGCCGCGTTCGCGATGGGCGCGCGGGGACCGGCGTGGTCCGCGCGCCTACGCGGCCACGCCGCCCTCACGATCCTCGCCGGGGACCGCGTCCTCGCGACCCCGGGCTTCCTCGCCCGCTGCCCGGGCGGCTCGCTCGCCGCGAGCCTGGCCGGCTGACGCTCAGGCCGCCGTGGGCTGCCGCGCGTTCGCGAGCGCCCACTCGAGCGCGTGGTCGGCGATCTTCTCCCAGCCGTCGAGGCCGACCATGAAGTGCGGGCCCTCGAACTCGACGACCTCGGTGATGGTCCGGTCGGACTTGTAGTGCTTCGCGTTCGAGCGCTGGACGCTCGGCGGCATGATGTGGTCGCGGTCGCCCGAGATGAACAGGAGCGGGGCCCGGTCGTCGTTCTTGGAGTCGACCCAGGTCGCCTGGTGGCCGGGCTTGAGGTTCGCCGTGACGCTGTCGAACAGGATCCCGCCGTTCGCGGGGATGTGGTACCGCTCGTACACCGCGCGGGACACGTCGTCGTCGACGCCGTTGGTGAACGCGTACTGGAACTGCTCGTGCGTGAACCCGACGGCGCGATGGCGGTTCGCCGGGTTCTTGAGCACGGGGACGGTCGAGTGCAGCTGCGACCACGGCGCGACGAGGACGCCCTCGGTGGGCGCCGAGTTCATGGCGACGGCCGCGGCGCCGTGGCCGCGGTCCAGCAGGAGCTGGGTGAACACGCCGCCCGCGGAGTGGCCCATGATGATCGGCGGCGTCCCGACGCTCTTCACGACCGACTCGAGATGCTCGACGATCTGCGGCACCGTCACCTCGGCGATGGGCGTCGGGTCGGCGTTGAGCGCCTCGACCTCTACCTCGAAGCCGGGGTAGCCCGGGGTGAGGACCGTGAAGCCCTTGCCCTCGTAGTAGGCCTTCCAGTGCTCCCAGCTTCGCGGGGTCATCCAGAAGCCGTGGATGAGGACGATCGTGTCGGGCTTGGTCTGCGCGGTCATGGGGCAACGCTTACGGCAGGCCGCCGCGCGCGCATCACGCGGATGGGGGATCGCTTATGCGCGCGCCAGCCAAGCGCGGAGCTCGGTGCCGAGCGCCGCGGGCGCGTCGTACTGCACGAGGTGGCCGGCGCGCGGGATCAGGCCGAACGCCGCGCCGGGGATGAGCCCGGCGAGGCGCTCGCCCGTCGCGGGCGGGATCCACTCGTCGTCGGCGCCCCAGAGGACGCGGACCGGGAGGTCGAGCGCGGGCAGCCGCTCCTCGATCTCCGCCAGGTAGCGCTCGTCGGTCTGGGCGATCTGCCGGTAGAACGCGCCCTGCCCCTCCTCCGTGAGCCACGGCGCCTTCAGCGCGTCGAGGTCCCCGGGGCGGAGCCCGCGGTGGCTCGCGCCCTGGATGTAGGCCGTGACGAGCGCCTCGTGGATGTAGGCGGGCAGGCCGTCGAGCACGCCGGGGTGCTCCTTGACGAAGCGGAAGAAGGGCGAGCCGGTCGGCGGGAGGGCGACGACGTCGACGAGCAGGAGCGAGCGGTACGGGACGCCCTGGATCAGGTGGCCGCGGAGCGCGACCGCGCCGCCGAAGTCGTGCGCGACGACGTCGGGGCGGTCGAGCCCCCAGTGGCCGATCAGGTCGGCGAGGAGCTGCCCGTGGACGTCGAAGTCCACGGCGTGGCCGGGCTGCTTCGAGGAGGCGCCGTAGCCCGGCATGTCCCACAGGTGGACGGTGAAGTCGCGGGCGAGCGCCTCCGCGTACGGGCGCCAGACGATCGACGAGAAGGGCGTGCCGTGACAGAAGACGACGGGCGGGCCGTGGCCGGACCGCGTCCACGCGACCTCGCGGCCGTGCCAGCCGAAGCGCTCGCCGAGCGTCATGACGCCCTGGATGGTGCCGGAGCTCAGGCGGCGATGCGCGCCGCCCCGTGGCGGGGCGCCTGCTCGAGCAGCCACTGCGCGACGATCGCGTCGTCCATGCGGGCGCGGCGCGCCGCACGGCGCTCCGCGGCGCCGTCCGGGGCGGCCGGCACGCGCGGCTCGGGCGCCGTGAGGCGCTCCGCCGCCGCGATCGCGCGCGTCTCGGGGGTGGGGCGCTGGGCCTGCGCCGCGAGCGCGGTGAGCGCCTCGGCGGCGCCCAGCCGGCGCCGGGCGGCGACGGCCTTGCAGGTGCTGCGGGAGCGGGTCGTGTCGGTGGTGTGCTGCCGGGGGGAGCGGGTGGTGGAGAGCGTCACGTCTGGGGGTCCTTCCTGGTCGCGGATTCCGCGCTAAAATCGAGGTACACCTCCGGATTACCGGAGACGTTCCTCCAGATTAGCGGAGGGAACCCTCCGCATCAAGCCCACATTCGAGAATCTCGTGCCCGACACCGCCCTCCCGATCCCCGGCATCACCGTCCACCGCCCCCACCGCGCCGACGCCCGGCGCAACTTCGACGCCCTGCTCGCCGCCGCGCGCAGCGCGTTCAACGAGGAGGGGATCGACGTCGCCCTCGAGGACATCGCGCGCGACGCGGGCGTGGGGATCGGCACGCTCTACCGCAACTTCCCCACGCGCCAGGACCTGCTCGAGGCCGTCTACATCAGCGAGATCGAGGAGCTCCTCGCCGCCGCGCGCGACGCGTCGGACCGCGAGCCGTGGGAGGCGTTCGAGGTCTGGCTGCGCCGGTTCTCGAGCTACGTCGCCACGAAGCTCGCGATGCTCCAGGCGCTCAACAAGGAGTCGGAGATGTTCCGCGTCTGCCGCTCGGCGATGTACGAGGCGGCGAGCCCGCTGTTCGCGCGCGCCAAGGACGCGGGCGAGATCCGCGACGACGTGCAGCTCGACGACGTGCTCCGGATGGTCTCCGGCGTCACCGCCGGCCACTACGACGACGACGCCCAGCGCGAGCGCGTGTTCACGCTCGCGCTCGACGCCGTCCGCGTCCGCTGAGCGCCGGCGTCATCGTTCCGTCATGTGCCCCGGCGTAGCGTCCGGGCGATGAAGCGACGATTCCTCATGATCCCGGCGCTGGCGGCGGTCGTGCTGGGCGCCGGGGCCGCGTACGCCGTCGCGACCGGCGACGACGACGCCACCGAGCGGCCCGTCACGGGCGCGGCCCTCGAGCGGGCCGGCGCGATCGCCCTCGACCACGTGGGCGGCGGCCGTGTGACGGGCAGCGAGGCCGGCGACGAGCAGGGCGCCTACGAGATCGAGGTCACTCGATCCGACGGCAGCCAGGTGGACGTCCATCTCGACGCGTCGTTCCAGGTCCTCGGCACCGAGGACGACGGCGCGGGCGAGGACGACTGAGCCGGTTTAGACTCGCGGCGTCCCGTACGGCGTCACGAGCTGGAGGTCCCGCGGTGCTCTTCCACATCAAGCAGTCGCACGCACCGAAGGACTGCCCGTACGGCAGGGGCGGATCGAAGTCGCTGTTCGACGGCGCGTACGACGGCGTGAAGATCCACGGCTACTGGCTCGCGTTCCCGCAGCACACCACGTACCTCGTCGTGGAGACCGACGATGTGACGCACCTGCAGCAGTTCCTCAAGCCGGGCGCCGGGGTCACGACCTGCGAGATCACGCCGGTCAGCGACGAGCCGGTCCCGCCGCCGAGCTGACCTTCCTCGCGCGCGCGAAGAGGAGTAGCTTCCGCCGCACGGCGCGGCTGCAAGGCGCCGGTCAACAGAGGGGAGGACTCATGAAGGCCAGGTGGCTGATGGCCGCCGTGATCGCGGGCGCGCTCGCCGTGCCCGTCGCCGCGTCCGGGCATCCGCTCGAGCGCAACCTCGGGGTGTTCTCCGGCGAGTTGCCGGAGCTCGACCTCCAGCTGGACCAGCCGTTGCGGAGCTACTACCACGGCGACCCGCCGAGCGAGTACGACCGCACGGACAACCTCCGGTTCGTCGGGTTCTCGGCGCGGCCGGCCGCAGGCAGCCTGTCCGAGGCGAACTCGGACATCGCGTTCCAGGGGAAGCTCGCCTACCAGGGCACGTTCCCCGGGTTCCGCATCGTCGACATGAACAACCCGTCGAAGCCGAAGGAGATCATCAACTACACCGACTGCCGCCACCCGTCCGGGCAGGGCGACGTCGTCATCTACGGCGACGTGATGACCCGCTCGTGGGACTCCGCCTCGTCCAACGGGATGCCCGCCGGCGGCTGGCCATGCGGCGACTCGAGGGTGCAAGCCGGCGAAGAGGGTCTCCACGTCTTCGACGTGGGCAACCCGGCGGCGCCCGAGGTGGACGCGTTCATCGACCTGCCGTGCGGCTCGCACACGGCCACCGGCGTGCCGGATCCGGCGAACGACCGGCTGATCGTCTACAGCACGCCGTCGAGCGGCGCATGCGACGGCATCGACGTCGTCGAGATCCCGCTCGGCGACCCGTCGGCCGCCTCGTACCACCACTTCGAGCCGGCGGCGGACCTGATCGCGTGCCACGACACGGGCGTGATCCTCGGCGACGTCCTCAAGGCGGCGTGCGCGGGCGGCCAGGGCTTCGCGGTCTGGAGCATGGCCGAGGAGGACGGCGGCTCGCTCATCGACCCCGTGCTCCTGTACACGCGGAACATGAAGATCGCCGACGGCATCAACATCAACACGGGGCACTCGGCGGCCTTCTCGAACGACGGCGAGACGCTGATCTTCGGCCACGAGCCGAACGGCGGCACGTCGCCTCGCTGCCAGGCCACCGGCACCGTGCTCAACAACGCCACGTACCCGGTGCAGACGGACGACATGAAGTCGTTCTTCTTCTTCGACGTGGCGTCGGGCGAGTTGCGCGGGCAGTGGACGCTGCCGCGTGACCAGTCGCAGTTCGAGAACTGCACGCTGCACAACTACAACGTCGTGCCGAGCAAGAACCGCGACATCCTCGTGCACGGCAGCTACCAGTCGGGCATCGGGGTCGTCGACTTCTCCGACCTCGACGACATCAAGGAGATCGCCTACGCCGATCCTGAGCCGCTCAACCCCGCGGCGTTCACGATCGGCGGCGACTGGTCGTCGCACTACTACAACGGGCTGATCTACCAGTCCGACATCACGCGCGGCCTGCTCGCGTGGGAGATCCGGGGCAACGAGCTGGGCGGCACCATGCGCCTGGACCGCCTCAACCCGCAGACCCAGGAGTTCACCACCGGGTAGGCGGAGCGCCGTTCGCACCGGGGCGGGCCGTCTGCGGCTCGCCCCGGCGCGGTGCGCCCCACGTGCGCTAGAACCGCACGCAGCGGAGGTACTCGAAGCCCGTCGCGGCGGCCTCGAACGGATCGAACGTCGAGTCGCCGAAGCGCGGGTCGTGCTCGATCACGTAGTAGCGGAGCGGGCGGTGGGTCGCGTCGAAGAGCATCGGGAAGTCGATCCCGCCCTCGCCGACGATCTCGATCCGGCCCGGGAACGCGCCGGTCGCCATGTCCTTGACGTGCGCCAACTGGACGCGGTTGCGGAGCTGCCGCAGCAGGTCGGCCGAGAGGTCGTCGGCCGCGTCCACGCTGGTCGCGCCGCTCGCGACGCCGAGGCCGCGCGTCGACCAGTACAGGTCGACCTGGAGCACGACGTTCCGCGGGTCGGTGTTCTCGAGCAGGATGTCGTAGGCCGACCGGTCGCCGAAGATCCGCTCGAACTCCCAGTTGTGGTTGTGGATCATCAGCCGCTGGCCCGCCTTCCGCGCCTGCTCCCCGAGACCGTCCAGGTACTCGGCGTAGGCCGTCCACTCGGCCGCCGTCGCGAAGTTCGGCGTGCCGCCGGAGCCGAAGAACTTGATACCGAGCGTCTTGTTGTCGGCCAGGATCTGGTCGAAGTCGGACGGCGTCGCCGGCGTGCCGACGTCCACGTGGCGTGACCGCGCCTTGATGCCGTACTCGTCGAGCAGGTCGCGCATCTGCTCGGCGGTCAGGCCGCTCAGGGTGAACAGCTCGATGTTGCGGTAGCCCGTCTCGTGCAGGAAGGCGAGGACCTGCTCGAGGCGCGCCTGCGTGGCGGCGTCCGTCCCGAAGCCGATGTACTCGGCGAACGTCCACTCCTGGATGGAGATCTTGCTGACCGGCACGCCCCGGCCGTTGCAGTCGCGCTGCCCGCCCGCTGCGGGCTTGCCGGCGCCCGCGGGCTTGCCGGCCTTCGCCGGCTTCGCCGCCGGCGCGGTGGCGACCAGTCCGAGGCAGAGCACTGCCGCGACGATCGCGATGAGCCCGCCCCACGTGACGTGGCGGCGGTGATCGAGTCCTTGCATGGCACGCCTCCCGGGCGTTGGTTCCCAGTTCCCCATATGACCCGTTCCCCGCATCCCGCGATCCCCAACCTGGCGTCAGGAATCAACCTCGACTTCGCTCCTTGCGAGGAGTAGAAGATCGCTTGTCAGTCCGCCGGCGACCAACGGCGCCGGTCATGGAGGAAGGCTCGGGCGGCGCTCGCGTCAGCGGCGTTGCGTTCTCGCGTGGGAACCAAGGCCTGCTCGCGCACGGTTCATTCAATCGCGGGGGGGTTCCCGATGCGAAGAACTGCCTTGGTGGCGTGTTCGGTATCCGTGCTGGCGACGCTCGGGGCCGCCGGCGGTGCAGCGGCGCAGGATCCGTTCCCGGACCAGTCCGAGTTCCAGAAGGTCACGCTGAACGACCGTCCCGGCGAGCCCATGAGCCTGGCGGTGCTGCCGGACGGGCGCGTGCTGCACGCCGCGCGCACGGGCGAGATCCGCCTGCACAACCCGCGGACCGGGACGAACAACATCGTCACGGACATGAAGGAGGCCCCGCAGGGCCTCTACCAGCACGACGAGGAGGGCGTGCAGGGCATCGCCATCGACCCCGGCTTCGACGAGAACCGCTGGGTCTACGTCTACTACTCGCCGCGCCTCGACACGCCGAGCGACGTGCTCGGGACCGGCATCAACGAGGGCGACGCGCCCGAGAACCTGACCTCGGACGCCGAGCGCGACCGCCTCGCCCTGTTCGACGGCTACAGCCTGCTCTCGCGCTTCAAGTTCGAGAGCGGCCGGCTGACCTTCTCGACCGAGCAGGAGCTCCTCCGGGTTCCGATGTCGCGCGGCATCTGCTGCCACGTCGGCGGCCAGATCGACTTCGACGGGAACGGCCTGCTGTACCTGTCGACAGGCGACGACACGAACCCGTTCCAGTCGGCGGGCTACTCGCCGCTCGACGACCGCGAGTCGCGCAACCCGGCGTTCGACGCCCGGCGGACGTCGGGCAACACGAACGACCTCCGCGGCAAGCTGCTGCGCGTCAACGTCCGGGAGAACATCGCGCCCGGCACCGAGCCCGGCCGCGGCGCCACCTACACGATCCCGGCGGGCAACCTGTTCGGCCGCAACCAGGCGAAGACCCGGCCCGAGATCTACGTCATGGGCATGCGCAACCCGTTCCGGTTCGCGGTGGACCGGACCAACGGCCGCGTCTACCTCGGCGACTACTCGCCGGACGCCCAGGTGGCGGATCCGGCGCGCGGCCCCGAGGGCATCGGCCGGTGGATGCTCATCCGGCGGGCGGCCAACTACGGCTGGCCGTTCTGCATCACGCCGAACCATCCGTACGTCGACTACGACTTCACGCCGGAAGCGCCGCAGAGCGGTGACGAGTTCAACTGCTTCGGGCCGACGAACGACTCGCGCAACAACACCGGGCTGCGCACGCTGCCGGCGGTGACCCAGCCGGAGGTCTGGTACTCGTACAACACGGGCGCCGACCTGTTCCCGGAGCTGTTCCAGAACGCCGTGGGCAACGGCATCGGGCCGATGGGCGGTCCGGCGCTGGAGTTCGACAACAGCATCATCTCGCCGCTCCGGTGGCCGCGCGTGTTCGAGGGCCACCCGCTCTTCTACGAGTGGACCCGCGACTACGCGAAGGTGTTCGAGCTCAACCGCCCGCACGGGAACCAGCTGGCCGACATCCACCACCTGTTCGGGGGCGCGCCGAGCCAGAACCCGAACGTCGTGCTGGACAACCCCATGGACATGGAGTTCGGCCCGGAGAACGCGCTCTACACGCTGGAGTACGGGACCGGCTTCTTCGCCGAGCTCCCGGCGGCGCAGCTGGCGCGGATCGACTACGTGCGCGGCGGCCAGTACACGCCCGTCGTGCGCGCCACGGGCACGCCGTCGTCGGCGACGACCGCACCGCTGACCGTCCAGTTCTCGAGCGCGGGCACGTCCGACGCCAACGGCGGCAACCTCGCTTACGCGTGGGACTTCGACTCCAACGGCACCGTCGATTCCCGCGTGGCCAACCCGACGCACACCTACACGGCGAAGGGGATCTACGAGGCCACGCTGCGCGTGACGGACCCGACCGGGCGCTCGGCGTCCTGGCAGGTGCGCACCGTGGTGGGCAACCAGGCGCCGAGGGTGTCGCTCAACGTCGTGAGCACGACCCCGCCGTTCAACTTCGGTGACACGGTCAACTTCACCGTGACCGTCACCGATGACCAGCCGGTGGACTGCGCGCGCGTCAGCGTCGCGTACATCCTCGGCCACGAGCAGCACGGGCACCCGCAGACGTCGACCGCGGGCTGCACGGGTCAGATCGCGATCCCGATCGACGAGGCCCACGCCGGCGCGGCGAACATCAGCGCCGTGTTCGTGGCCAGCTACACGGACAACCCGGGCGGCGGCGAGACGCCGCAGCAGGGCACGGCCGAGGTCCGCCTCGTGCCGGCTCCCGCCGGGTAGCCGAGCGAGCGTGAACCGGGTGCCGCCTCCGGGCGGCACCCGGGCGCCGCGGGACTACAGGTCGTAGGAGATCCCGCCGCGCCCGCGTGCGGCGAGCCGCTCGTCCAGCGCGGCCAGCGTCGCGCTGCGCGGCGCGAGCGCCCGCGCGACCTGCATGGCCGAGTAGACGGCCGACTCCTGCAGGTCCATGCCGGTCGTGTAGTGGCCGCTGAAGTGCAGGCCTCCCCGCCCCTGGTGACGGCGCAGGCGGCGCGCGGCCCGGATCGAGGCGCGGCCGATCAGCGGGTGCTTGAAGCGCCGCTCCAGCAGGATCGCCGCCGGGTCGGCCCCGCGGCGCGTGGCCCACGACTTGAAGACGTCGACGGTCCCGCCCCCGGGCAGCGGCTCGTGCAGCGCGCCGAGCCACGCGCTGCCCTCGCACCGGCGGCCGTCGACGCCGGCGTTGTACGCCGCCCAGTTCGCGCGGTCGGCCTGCATGTACGCCGGGTCGGCGTGGATCACGAGGCGCGAGTCGAAGTACCGGTAGGCGCCGAGCAGCTCGGCCGCCTCCGCGAACGCGGGCAACGGGCGCAGCAGCTTGCGCCCGATGCGCGGGGGCGCATTGAGCACGACGTGGTCGAACGGGCCGCGCCGCCCGTGCGGCGTGCGCACGAACCAGCGCCCGCGCTTGCGCTCCAGGCCCCGGGCGGGTGCGCGCAGATGCACCTCGACCTCCGCGCTGCGGTCGAGCAGCCGCTGCAGGTTGCCCTGGAGGCCGATGCGCGACGTGAACGTGCTGGCGGGGCGGGTGAGGTCCGCGGGGAACGCCAGGGCGAACGTCTGCAGGATCGCGCGCGCGGACGAGCGCATCGCGTCCGCCCGGGACGAGCCGATCGTCGCCGTGATCCAGGGAGCGAGGACGTCGTCCTTGAAGGCCTGCTCGAGGGGCAGGCCGCCGATCCACGTCCCGACGCCGATCCCGTACGGCAGACCGGTGAGCACCGCCTCCCGCGCGAGCCGGGTGAACTGCGCGAACTGGAGCGCCTGCGGCAGCGTCGAGCGCGGGTTCGTGGAGGAGAGGACCGGCGGCCCGCCGCCCACGGGGAACACGCACAGGCTCGCCGGCGACTCGAGCGTCTCGTCGGCCTCGCGGTGCTCGGGGTCGTAGAGGCCGATCTCCTCGAGGAGCGTGACGTAGATCGGGTGCGTGTCCGGGTGGAAGAACTGCGCCCCGAGGTCCACGGTGACGCGCTCGCCCCGGTGCTCGACGGTCCGCGAGTCGCAGTGCCCGCCGATCCGCCCGCGCGCCTCGAAGAGCTCGACGTGGTGGGTGCCGGCGAGGAAGTGGGCGGCCGCGATGCCGCCGGCTCCGGCGCCGACGATCGCGATGCGCTCGCGCCGCGGGGCCGCGCCGGCGCGCCCGGCGGTTCCCACCACGCCCGCGCCGATCGCGAGACTCGCGGCGCCCTTCAGCGCATCGCGGCGGGTGATCGGCTCCATCCAGCGCAACGGTACCCGTGTGCGGTCGGCACGGCGCGTATAGCGTGCGGGGCCGTGGCCGACCTCCTGCCCATCGACGACGTCCGCGCGGCGGCGCGCACGATCGCGGATCACGT
>JBEVIG010000175.1:0-45313 GCA_040510855.1 Solirubrobacteraceae bacterium | reverse complement strand
TAGAGCAGCTTCCCCGGGTTCATGATCCCGGCGGGGTCGAGCTCGGCCTTCACCGCCCGCAGCGCCGCGAGCCCGAGCGGGCCCGTCTCGGCCTCGAGCCACGGCGCGTGGTCGCGGCCGACGGCGTGGTGGTGGGTGATGGTCGCGCCCGCCGCGGCGATCGCGTCGGACGCCGCGCGCTTCGCGCGGACCCACTGCCCGGCCGGGTCGCCGGCGTCCACCGCGGCCAGCACGGTGAAGTAGAGCGAGGCGCCGTCGGGGTAGACGTGCGAGACGTGGCAGCCGACCATCGGCGGCGTCGCGGCCAGCGCGCCCGCCAGCGCGGCGCCGACGGAGGCGTGGAGCGCCTCCAGCCGGTCCCACGTCGTCGCGGTCTCGAGCGTCTCCACCAGCACGCCCCGGTCCATGAGGTCGTCGCGCAGATGCGGGCCGTCGAAGCGGTGCGACGCCCAGCCCTCGCCGAACGAGCGCCCGAGCCGGAGCCCGCGCACGCGCTTCGCCGCCGCGCCGCGCCGCGACCGGATCGCGCCCGGCTCCCCCTCCCAGCCCGCGACGAGCAGACAGCGCTCGCCCTGCCGGTCCCGCACCACCCGCGGAAGACCGCCCAGGGCGAACGTGAGGGCCGTCTCCGGCCCGTCGGAGAGCCGCGCGACGTCCGGGGCCACCTCGTCCTGCGCGAGCGCACGGAGCATCTCGCAGCCCTCGGCGAACGACGGCACCGCCCAGGCCTCGTAGCGCGTGGCCTCCGCCACGGGCCGCACCCGCAGCGTCAGCTCCGCGATCACGCCGAGCGTGCCCTCCGAGCCGAGCGCGAGCCGCGTCAGGTCCGGCCCCGCCGCCGACCCGGGAGCGCCGAGCGGGGCGAGCTCCCCCGCCGGCGTCACGCACCGCACCGCGGCCACCAGGTCGTCGAACCGCCCGAAGCCCGCCGAGGCCTGCCCCGCGGAGCGCGTCGCCGCGCAGCCGCCGGCCGTGGCCCACTCGTAGCTCTGCGGGTAGTGCCCGACGCGCAGCCCGTGCGCGCCGAGCGCGTGGTCGAGCTCGGGCAGCCGGATCCCGCCGCCGACCACGGCACGCCGCGACAGCACCTCGACCTCGAGCACCCGGTCGAGCCGCGCGAGGTCGAGGCACACGACCGCGTCGAAGCCGCCCCGCTCCCCCGCCACGCCGCCGACCACGCTCGTCCCGCCGCCGAACGGCACGACCGCCGCGCCGGCCTCCGCGCAGGCCGCCAGCACCGCGCCCACCTCCTCCGCGCTGCCCGGCGCCACGACCAGGTCGGGCGCCTCGCCCGCGTCGCCCGCCCGCAGCGCCAGCAGGTCGAGGTACGACTTCCCCGCCGCCCGCAGGAGCCGGATCGGGTCGTCCGAGCGCACCTGCACCTCGCCGACGGCCGCCGCCAGCCGCTCGCGCAGCCGCGGCACGTCGGCCGCCGCCCGCAGCCGCACCGCGTCCGCGGCCACCGACGGGGAGACGACCTCGCCCGAGACGCCGAGCCGATCGCGCAGCAGCGCCGCCCCGCTCTCGCCGAGCGCCGGCCCCGCGCCCGGCTCGCCCCATCCGTGGAAGACCTGCTCGCGTCTCACTCCACGCAGCGTGCCATGCCGTCGAGCGCGGCGTCGAGCTGGCGCTTGGCCGCCCGCCGCAGCATGAACCGCCCGAGCCGCGCCCAGCCCGCCGGCTTCTGGTCGAGCGCGAGCGTCATCGTCACCGCCCCCTCCCCCGGCTCGAGCCGCGCCTCCGTCACCGACGACGACACGATCCGCGCGAACGGCGAGCCCGGCACGACGAGCGACCAGCGCCGCAGCCGCTCGGGCTCGGACGCCTCGAGCACCTGGTCCGCCCGCACGCCGCGCCCGCCCTCGCGGCCCAGCACCACCGTCCAGCCGTCCCCGCTCACGCCCTCCACGCGCCGCGCCATCGGCCACCAGCGCGGCAGCGCGTACGGATCGGCCAGCACCGCCCACACCGCCGGCACAGCCGCCTGCAGCGTGCGCGAGCGCGCGACGCGCATCAGTCGTCGTAGGTGACGAGCGCGAGCACGTCGCGGCCGCCGAGCCGCCGCCGCCCGTCGAGGAAGCCGAGTTCGAGGAGGAACGCGCAGCCGACGACGGTGGCACCCAGCCGCTCGACGAGGTCGGCCAGCGCCTCCGCCGTCCCGCCCGTGGCCAGCAGGTCGTCGTGGATCAGCACCCGAGCCCCGTCGGCCAGCGCGTCGGCGTGCATCTCGAGCACGTCGATCCCGTACTCGAGGATGTACTCCGCCGTGACCACCTCGTGCGGCAGCTTCCCCGGCTTGCGCGCGGGGACGAAGCCCGCGCCCAGTTCGCGCGCGATGGCCGCGCCCAGGATGAACCCGCGCGCCTCCGCCGCGACCACGAAGTCGACGCCCTTGGGCCCCGCCCACTCCGCGATCGACTCGACCGCCGTGTCGACCGCGTACGGGTCGAGCAGCAGCGGCGTGATGTCCTTGAACACGATCCCGGGCTTCGGGAAGTCCGGGATGTCGCGGATCAGCGCGCGGAGGTCCGCGCCGCTCACCGTGCGATCCGCCGCAGGTCGCGCACGAGCAGGAGGTGCTTCAGGTGCGACGCGACGGCGGCGAGGTTCTCGAGCGCCTCGACGGCCTCCTTGCGGCGCTCCGGGTTGCGGGAGCGCAGGCCCGGGGCCAGGATCTGCTGCAGGAGCGCGGACTCGCGTTCCGCGGAGGTCTTGAACACGCGCAGGTTGCGCGGGCCGACGCCGTAGCGGGCGAGCTCCGTGACCGCGCGGACGATCTCGCGCTCGGTCTCGTCGAAGAACTTCGTGCCGTCGCGCGCCTGCCCCTGGATGATCCCGAAGTCGGCGAGCTCGGCGACGAGGCGCGGATCGGCCCCCGTGTCCTGCACGACGTCCTCCAGCGAGTACATCGCGCCGCGCTGGGCGATCGAGAACGTGAGCCGGCGCAGCGCCGCGCCCGGGCGCGCCTCCGGCACCGGGTCGGCGCCGTCCTGCGACGCGCTCTTGGGCTTCGCGACGTGGTCCTCCGAGCGACCCGCCGCGAGCTCCTGGCGGATCACCCGCAGCGGGAGGAACTCGTCGCGCTGGAGGCGCAGGATCGTCCGCAGGCGCGAGACGTCCGCCGTCGAGTAGAGCCGGTAGCCGCCGGGCGTGCGCCGCGGCGTGAGCAGCTTCTGGTCCTCGAGGTAGCGGATCTTGGAGATCGAGATGTCGTCGAACTCCTGGGAGAGCGCCTTGCAGACGGCGCCGATCGTCAGGGACTTGCCGGCGCCCTGCGGTGCCGCGGGCTCGACGGGCGGGTCCGGCGCCGGCGGCGTGCCCTCGGTGCCCTCGACCTGCTCGGTCTCTTGCTCGGCCACGCGCTCGCTCACCGCGCCAGGTAGGTCAGCTTGTACTTGCCGATCTGCAGCTCGTCCCCGTCCTCGAGCTTGTGCGAGTCGACCCGCCGGCGGTTCACGTACGTCCCGTTGAGCGACCCGGAGTCGTCCAGGAACCACGCGCCCGAGCGCCGCACGAGGACCGCGTGGTCGCGCGAGACGGTGACGTCGTCGAGGAAGACCTCGGCCTCGGGCGAGCGCCCGATGACCATCCGCTCGCCCTGGAGCGGGAACGACTGGCCCGTGCGGTTGCCGCCCGAGCGGATCACCAGCGCGCCGGCGGCCGCCGCGACATCGGTGACGTCGACCGGGCGGAGCTCGCCCGTGGTCTCGTCGATGATGTAGGTCGCCGTGGTCGCGTCCTCGTTGCGCTCCTCGGCGCCGCCCTGGTAGGCGCCGCACTTGGGGCAGTAGTTCGCGCCCTCTCCGACGACGAACCCGCACTCGGGGCAGTGGCGGGCCACTGCGCCCCTAGGACTCGTCGCCGCCCGACGCCCTGCCGGCCAGGATGTCGGTGAGGCGCTGGACGTCGGCGCCGGAGATGACGTCCTCGCCGCCCTCGTGCTTCTTGCGGAGGCGGTTGACGAGCTCGGCCCGCAGGATGTCGATCTTGCCGTGGAGGATCCGCCGGCGGTAGGAAACCTCCTGCTCCTCGTCCGTGAGCTGCTGGATGAGGTCCTTCAGCTCCTGGTCGGACAGCGAGCCGAGGTCGGGGAAGGTGTCCATCATGAAGTCGCGATCCTCTCCTGGGGCGATTGCGTCGCAAGCATAGCGATCCTCAAGTTGACGTCGAGGCTTGACGGAATCCGTCCCGAACATACTGCGCCGCGGAGCCGAGTACGAGCGCGAGACCGACGTACAGGCACGCGTCGGCCAGCCATTCGACCCCGCACATTGCGAAGAACAGCGCGCCCATGATGGGCCAGACGCCGGCGCGGCCGAGCCAGTTCACCGTCAGCTCGATGTCATGGCGCAGGCCATACCGCACGAGACCGATCACGAAGAGCTCGCGGGCGGCCAGCAGCGCCAGCCCCCAGCGCGGGAGCAGCTCGAAGTGCCAGCAGACGATCACGCCGGACAGCACGAGCAGCCGGTCGACGAGCGGGTCGAGCAGCGTCCCGAGGCGCGAGTACTGGCCCGTCACCCGCGCGGCGATGCCGTCCAGGTAGTCCGACCAGCCGACGATGGCGAAGATGATCACCGGCAGCGGGTCCGTGCCGTCGTCGGAGTTGAAGGCGAGGATGAGGAAGACCGGGATCAGCGCCAGCCGGACGTAGCCGATCGCGTTCGGGATCGTCCACGGCTGCAGCGGCTGCCCGCTCAGCGTCTGCGGCGGCGGCGGGCCCGAGCGGTCGAGTCCGGACAGCCGCCGGAACGTCAGCTTCGCCCGCTCTACGGGAGGCTGCGCCACAGCTCCGCCGCCGCCTCGGCCGCCCCGTCGAGCGGCACGGAGCGCTGCTCGCGGCCGCGCCGCAGCTGCGCCTCCAGCTCGCCCGAGTCCAGCGTGCGCCGTCCGACCGTGAGCCGCAGCGGCACGCCGACGAGCTCGGCGTCGGCGAACTTCTCGCCGGGTCCGGCGGCACGGTCGTCGTAGAGCACATCCAGGTTCTGCCCGCGGAGCTCCTCGTACAGGCGCTCGGCGAGCTCGCGCTCCGGCGTGCCCTCCTTGCCGAGGCCCACGAGCTCGACGTCCCAGGGCGCGAGCGAGCGGGGCCAGGAGATCCCGTGCTCGTCGGCGAACTGCTCTACCGCCGCGGCGGCGATCCGCGCGGGGCCGATGCCGTAGGAGCCCATGTGGATGAGCTGCTGCTTGCCCGCCTCGTCGAGGTACGTGGCGCCGAGCGGCTCGGAGTACCGCGTGCCCAGCTTGAAGATGTTGCCGATCTCGATCGCGGGCTCGACCCGGATCGGATGCCCGTTCACCGTGTCGCCGGCCTCGACGACGCGGACGTCGGCGCGCTCGAAGGGGAAGTCGCGGCCGGGCTCGACGCCGCGGAGGTGCGCGTCGGGCTTGTTGGCGCCCGTCACGTAGGCGCCGGGCGCGACGGCCTCGTCGAGGATGAGCGGGACGCCCGCGTTCACGGGGCCGATGTAGCCGGCGGGGCCGATGACGTCCTCGAACTCGTCCGGCCGCGCGGGCCGGAAGTCGCAGCCGAGCACGTTGCGCAGCTTCGTCTCGTTCACGCGATGGTCGCCGCGGACCATGATCTGCACGAGGCCGCGCCCGTCCTCGGGCACCACCGGGAACGCCTTGAGCAGCACGCCGGCCTCGACGCCCAGCGCCTGCGTGACGGCGGCGACGGTCGTCGCGCCCGGCGTGTGGACCTCCTCGGGCGCGTCGAGCCCGGGCGGCAGCGTCACGGGACGCGCGTCGGCGCGCGCGATCTGCACGTTGGCGGCGTAGCCGGGCGCGAGCGCGACGTCGTCCTCCCCCGCGGCGCAGGGCGCCATGAACTCGTGAGCGCCGGTGCCGCCCATCATCCCGACGTCGGACTCGACGCTGTACCACTCCAGTCCGGCGCGGTCGAAGATCCGCGCGTACGCCCCGGCGTGCTTCTGGTAGCCGATCTCGAGCCCCTCGGCGTCGCGGTCGAACGTGTACGCGTCCTTCATGATGAACTCGCGGGTCCGCAGGACGCCGGCGCGCGGGCGGGGCTCGTCGCGCTCCTTCGTCTGGAAGTGGTAGAGGATCTGGGGCAGGTCGCGGTAGGAGCGGACGATCTGCGCCATGTGCATCGTCACGATCTCCTCGTGCGTCATGGCGAGGACCATGGGCGCGCCGCGGCGGTCCTGGAGCCGGAAGAGCTCGGCGCCGACGGCGTCGTAGCGGCCGGACTTCTGCCACCACTCGGCCGGGTTGAGCACCGGCATGAGGAGCTCCTGGCCGCCGATGGCGTTCATCTCCTCGCGGACGATCTGCACCGCGTTCTGGTGGACGCGCCAGCCGGCCGGCATCCAGCTCCACAGGCCGGCGCCGACCTGGCGGATCATGCCGGCGCGGACCAGCAGCTTGTGCGAGAGCGCCTCGGCGTCGGCGGGCGCCTGCTTCTCGGTCGGGAGGACGTACGCGGAGAGTCGGGTCATGTGCGGGCGCGCAGCTTAAACGACGAGGGGCGGCACGACGGCCGCCCCTCGCCCCGGCTGGTGCGGGTTCGAGCCGCGCTAGCGGCGCAGGTGCGCCCCCAGGTACTGCGAGTGCTTGCGCCCGATCGAGCGGGTCTGGCGCTGTGCGGCGCCTCCGCCCGGGTTCTGCAGGCGCGTGGCGAGCGTGGCGAGCACGTGCGCGCCGCCGTCCGCGAGCTGCTCGAAGCCGGCGTAGTCGATGTTCGCCAGCGTGTCGCAGGCCTCGTGGTAGCACGGGTCGAACGGCTGGCCCGCCGTCCCGCCCCACTTGGCGGCCTGGGCGGCGGACTTGATGCCCTCCGCGCCGGAGAAGAGGCCGCCCGCCGCGATGCCGGAGAGCTGGAACGCCTCGTAGTCCGAGCGGCCGTCGAACGCCGTCGGCTCGGTGGGGACGCCGACCGAGTTGAAGTAGTCGACGAACAGGCGCTCGATCTCCGCCGCGCCCGGGTTGACGTCGAGGCCGCCCGAGTCCGTGTCGGAGAAGTCGCCGTCGTAGACGAACTTCGCGATGTTGGGCGAGCCGAGCATGTCGAAGTTCAGGTTGCCCTTGATCTTCGCCAGGTCGGCCTCCGGCAGGTGCTCGACGTAGTAGGTCGAGCCGATCAGCCCCGCCTCCTCGGCGCCCCAGAAGGCGAACCGGACCTTCTTGGCCGGCGTGATCCGGAGCTTGGCCATCTGGACGGCCGCCTCGAGGTTGAACGAGCTGCCCGTGCCGTTGTCGTTGATGCCCGGGCCGGCCTCGACGGAGTCGAGGTGCGAGCCGACGACGATCACGTTGTTCGGGTCGCCGCCCGGCGTGTCGGCCAGCACGTTGGTCGACGTGCGCGCCTCGTTCGTCGTGTCCGTCGTGATGTCGACGGTGGCGGTCGCGGCGTCCGTGTCCAGCTCCACGCCGTCGGCGTAGGAGAGGGAGACCACCGGGATGCCCACCGGGTTGCCGAGCGTGCCGATGAAGGCGTCGTTGCGGTCCGCGTCGGCCGTGTTGCCCTGGTTGAAGATGATCACGCCCGCGGCGCCCGCCTCCTCGGCGTTGGCGGCCTTGACGCCGAAGTCGCACTCACCGCGCTGGACCAGCGCCACGTCACCGTCGGGGAAGCCGGTGAAGTCCTCCGGCTCGCAGCCCGAGGTGCTCGTGTTGCCGACCCCGAGGTCGAGGTCGACGGGCGTGATGCCGGCGTCCTGCACGTTGCCCGAGCCCGAGTAGTCGAACGTGCCGAAGTCCTCGTTCTCGACGTAGGTGCGCTCGTTCCCGGCGTCCGTCCGCGCGAAGGTCGACGGCGCGTTCTGCGTGTAGAGCACGAACGGGAACAGCTGCGTCCTGGGGTTGTACCCCGCGTCCTTCAGGACGTCGATGACGTACTGGACCGAGTGCTGGTAGCCCGGCAGCCCGGAGGCGCGGTTGCCGCCGAACGTGTCGCCGATGCGCTGGAGGTCCTCGAGGTGCGAGGTCAGGCCGGCCTGCGTGATGGCCTCGCGCAGGCGCTCCGACGCGGCCCGCGTGTCCGCGGGCGCGGGCGCCTCGGTCACCGTGATGCGGCCCTTGGCGAGCTTGCACTTGTAGGCGCCGCCGCGCTTGCGCTTGGCGCATGCGCGCACGAGGTAGGTCCCCTCCGGCACGGTCGAGGCGACGACGACGCGCTCGTCGAACGAGCGGGTCCGGTTGGGCTTCAAGCGCTTGATCTCGAACGTGCCGAGGCGCGGCGCGCGCTTGTTCGTGAGCGTCCGCAATTCGACGCGGAGGCGTCCCGCGGAGGCCTTGCGCCGCTTGGCCGACTTGACCTTGCCGGCCAGCTCGAACGCGCCGCCCTGCGCGACGCTGAACGGGACGGCGGCGACGCTCTTGACCGTGATCTTGGCCTTCTTCTTGGCGCCCATCGCCGTTGCGGGCATGGACAGGAAGGCGAGGATCGCGCCGCCGAGGGCGACGCGCTTGCCGATGTGCATGTGGATTGACCCCCTGCGGCGGCCCCTCCCGAGGGCCGCGCGAACGAATCGCGGCAGCCTAGCGCGCGTAAGCCGGGCGCTTCCCGGTGATAGAACCCAGGAACCCCCGAATCACGAGGAGAATTCCCGCATGGCCTACGAGGTCCCACCGCTCCCCTACGCCTACGACGCGCTCGAGCCGCACATCGACAAGGCGACGATGGAGTTCCATCACGACAAGCACCACCAGGCCTACGTGGACAAGGCCAACGCCGCCCTCGAGGGCGGGCCGCTCGACGGCAAGCCGATCGAGGAGGTCCTCGCCGACCTGAGCCAGGTGCCGGAGGACAAGCGCGGCGCCGTGCGCAACAACGGCGGCGGCCACTACAACCACAGCCTGTTCTGGGAGTCGATGAGCCCCGACGGCGGCGGCGAGCCCACGGGCGCGCTGGCCGACGCGATCAACTCCACGTTCGGCTCGTTCGACGACTTCAAGGCGAAGCTCAAGGAGACGGGCGTCGGCCAGTTCGGCTCGGGCTGGTCGTGGCTGGTGCACGACGGCAGCGGCCTCGCGGTCGTCGGCACCCCGAACCAGGACACGCCGCTCTCCAACGGCCAGACGCCGCTGGTCGGCGTCGACGTCTGGGAGCACGCGTACTACCTGAAGTACCAGAACAAGCGCCCGGACTACATCGACGCCTGGTTCAACGTCGTGGACTGGGGCAAGGTCGGCGAGCGCTACGACGCGGTCGCCTGATCTGGCCGTACCTTTCAGGGTGCATTGCGCACCCTGGCCCTCTTCCTGTTCGTCGCGCTCGCCCTCCCGGCAGGCGCGGCGGCGGGAACGAGGCAGGTCTCGCTGATCCAGGACGACCTGCAGCTCCTCCAGTCGGGCGACGCCGTGCGGGAGCGCGGGCTCGACGACGTCCAGCGGCTCGGCGCCGACGGTGTGCGCGCGGTCGTGCTGTGGCGCGACGTGGCGCCGCGCAAGCGGCCGCGCGGGTTCGACGCGACCGACCCGGCCGCCTACCGCGCGCGGCGCTGGGACGCGCTCGACGGGCTCGTCCGCGGCCTGGCCGCGCGGCGCCTCTCGCTGCTCCTCTCCCCGTCGCTGCCGATGCCGTCGTGGGCCTCGGGCTGCAAGCGCCACAAGCGCGTCTGCAGACCTGACGCCGCGGAGTACGGGCGCTTCCTGCGGGCGCTGGGCCGGCGCTACTCGGGCGCCTACCGGGACGAGAACCAGGGCAGCGGCGTGCTGCCGCGGGTCGAGCAGTGGTCGTTCTCCAACGAGCCCAACCAGCCGGCGTGGCTGCGGCCGCAGTTCGCGCGGCGCGACGGGCGCGTCTATCCCTTCGCGGCCGTGCGGTACCGCTCCATGGTGCTGGCCGGGACGGCGGCGCTCCGGGCGACCGGGCATGGCGGCGACGAGCTGCTGCTCGGCGAGACGGGGCCGATCGGGCGGGTGACGGGCCCGCTCGCGACCCGGCCGGTCTCCCCCCGGCCCTTCCTGCGCACGCTGCTGTGCCTGGACGGGCGCAAGGGGCCCGCGGCGGCGATCCGCGGCTGCACGTCGCCTCGCCGGCTGCGCGTGACGGGTTACGCGCACCATCCGTACACGCGCGGCGGCTCGCAGCCGCCGCGGACGAAGGGCAAGAAGGCGACGGAGATCACGATCGCCTCGATCGGGCGGCTGGAGAAGCTCCTCGACGCGGCGGCGAAGAAGCGGCGGCTGCCGAAGGACCTGCCGATCCACTACACGGAGTACGGCTTCCAGACCGACCCGCCGGACGGGCTGTTCGGCGTGCCGCTCGCGCGCCAGGCCGAGTTCCTCAACGAGTCGGACTGGATGGCGTTCCGCAACCCGCGCGTGCGCACCGTGGCGCAGTACAAGCTGGCCGACGACCGCTCGGTGTCGGGCTTCCAGTCGGGCCTGCGCTTCCGGGACTTCGAGGCGAAGCCGTCCTACGACGCCTACCGGCTCGGGATCTGGGTCCGCCGCCGGGGCGAGACGCGGCTCCGGTTCTGGGGCCAGGTGCGGCCGCCGGCGGCGGGGGACGTCAGCCGCGTCGAGATCCAGAACGCGCCGTTCGGCTCCAGCGACTTCCGCACGGTGGCAACGATCGACGTCGTGGCGCGGAACGGGACCTTCGTGCGCACGCTGCCCCGGCGCGAGGGCCGGTTCCGGCTCCGATGGGGCAGCGTGCTCTCGCGCGAGGCATCGATCGCGGGCCGCTGAGCGCTACTCGCAGATCGGGATGTTGGGGACGCCGATCGCGATCGTCTTGTCCGTGCCGGGGTCGACGCCGAACATGATCCGTCCGCCGTCGCGCTTGGGGATGCGGACGATGGTGAAGAGGCCGATGTCCTCGAGGCTGTGGTCGACCTTGGCGTGCGGGAACTTCGCCTTGATCTGCGGGATCGTCGCGCCGATGCCGACGCCCTTGGCCTTGGCGCCGCCCGTGATGGTGATCGCGCGGACCTCGCGCGGGTTGGAGAGCGAGTAGTCGACGCTGCCGGAGAGCGGCGGCTTCAGGCGCGCGGAGCGCGTGTCCGGGCCGCCGAGCTCGCAGCCCGGGCGGAGCACGCCGACGAGGCCCTGCTCGCGCAGGGAGGCGTGGGTGGCGCCGAGCTTGACCTTCCCCACCCCCTCCGCGGTGATCTTCTTCGGGGCAGCCGCGGTGGCGGGGACGGCCAGCACGCCCGTGAGGGCGAGGGCGGTGACGGCGAGGCGGGTACGCATGGGCACGACGCTATCCCCGGCGTGCGCGCGTGCCAACCCCGACGGGGGTGAGGCGTGTCACCCGGCCCGGCGCGTACGCTGCCCGCCATGGCGGGACGCTGGGCGGCCGCGGCGATCGTGGCCATGACGGTGATGGGCGGATGCGGGGGCGACGACGAGCCGGGGCCGGTCGGCGGCGCGACCCCGGCCGCGACGCCTGCGGCCGTGGCGGAGGCGACGCCGGAGGCCCGGCCGGTGCCCTCGGCCGAGCCGTCGCCGCCTCCGCCCGAGCCCCCGCGGGCTCGGCGGGTCACGCTCACGGCGCCGGACGGCGAGCGCGCCGCGGCGCAGTTCACGCCGGCCGGGCGGCGCGCGCCGGCGATCGTGCTCCTGCACGAGATCCGCGGCGGGCCGGACCAGTGGGACGGGCTCGTGCCGGACCTGCACGAGGCCGGATTCGCCACGCTCGCGTACAAGTCGCGGGCCTCGCCGCTGGAAGCGGAGCGGATGCCCGACGTGGTCGCCGCGCTGGACTGGCTGCGGGCGCACCCGCGGCAGGTCGACCGCTCGCGGATCGGGCTCGTCGGGGCCTCGATCGGCGCATCCACCACCGTGCTGGCCATGGCGACGGACGCGCGGAAGGCCGCCGACGCCGCGGTCGCGCTCTCGCCGCCCGACTCGTCCGACATCTGGGCGCTCCAGGACGACGGGAGCTACCGGCCCCACGACGTCCTCTTCATCGCGGACGTCCGCGAGGTGGCCAGCGCGCAGGACATGATGGACGGCGCGGTGCGGTCGGAGGTCATGACCTCGGAGCAGCCCGGGCACGGCGTGGCGCTGCTCTCCGAGCCCGGCGTGCGCGCGGTGCTCCTCGACTGGCTGCGCGACCGCGTCACCTGACCCGGTCGACGACGCGGGCGGCGCACGGGGCCACGAGGAGGTAGGCGGCCGCGAACGCGGCGAACAGCACTGCGTGGCTCATCACGGCCGAGCCCGCGGCGTAGAGCGTGAAGGTGGTGATGGTGGCCACCTCGGTCAGCAGGCTCGCCAGCGAGGTGACCGTCGAGCGCGCCCGGCCCTCGATCGCGGCCTGGAGCCGGGCATCGACCACGACGGTGACGGCCTGGAAGCCGGTGAACGCCAGCGCGATCGCGGCGAAGCCCGCGGGGACGCCGGAGAGCGCGCCGGCGGCGAGCAGCGCTGCGGCGCCGGCCAGCACGGTCGCGACGCCGCGGCCGCGCATCCGGCTCACGCGGTCGGCGAACAGCCCGCCCGCCGCCTGCCCGGCGTAGACGACGAGCGCCAGCAGCGCGACGTCCGTCACCGTCGCGCCGGCCTCTGTCGCCAGCAGCGGCAGGTACTCGTCGAGCGAGCCCCAGACCGTCACGACGGCGGGCACCAGCAGGACGGCTCCCCGCAGCGTCCTGCTCCGCCGCAGCTCGCGCGCGCCGTCGCGCACGATCGCCATGAACGAGCGCAGCCCGCTGGGCTCCTCCTCGCCCACCGCCGCGTCGGCGCCGCCCGCCATCGGCGCCGCGCGCCGGTGCTCGGGCAGCGATGCCCCGACGCAGGCGGCGACGAGGCACGCGAGCACGCTCGCGGCACCGACCGCCTCGAACCCGCCGGCGGAGAAGACCGGCGCGGCGAGGCCGGTCGCGACGCCCGCCGCGACCGTCCCGAGCGCCGTCGCCCGCCCCATCAGCCGCGGATAGCGGTCCGCCGCCCCGTCGCGCTCGAGCTCCTCGTACACGAGCGCCTCCAGCGCGCCCGATTGCAGCGCGCCCTGCGCGCCCCACAACACGAACCCGGCCGCGAACGCCTCGTACGACGGCGCCAGCACCCACAGCGCATATCCGGCGCCGCTCAGCAGCGGCGCGATCGTGAGCAGGAGCCGCCGCGAGACCGCGTCGGCCCACACCCCGCTCGGCACCTCGAGCACGAAGCCCGTGATCGACCAGATCGCGAACAGCGAGCTGATCTCGGCGGTCGACAGCCCGGCATCCGCGAACAGCAGCGCGTACACCGGGTACAGCAGCACCAGGTCGCCCAGGAAGGCGTATGCGTACAGCCGCGCGGCGAGCGCGGACTCAGGCGACGATCAGCGCTTGCGGTGGCGCTTGCGGAGGATGCGCATCCGCAGATTCTCTCACACGCTCAGAACGAGGTGATGACCGTGGCGCCGGTGCGGCTGAAGGTGCCCATCGCCGCGAGCTCCGCCCCCGCGTCCTCGAGCGGGACCGTCGCGCCGACGAGGAGCGAGGGGTCGACGATGCCGGCGGCGACGGCGCCGAGCAGCTCCGGGTAGTGGCGGACGGCCATGCCGTGGACGCCGTGGAGGGTGAGCTCGTGGGAGATGACGCGGGCCATCGGGACGGGCGCGACGCGGTCGCGGCCGAGCATGAGGCCGACCTGGACGTGGTGGCCGCGCTTGCGCAGCGACTCCACGGACGCGGCGGCCGTGGTACCGCTGCCGAGGGCGTCGAGCGAGACGTGGGCACCGCCGCCCGTCGCGTCCAGCACGGCCTCGACCCCGCCGGAGCGGGCGTCGACCGCCGCCTCGGCGCCCATCCGACGTGCGCGGCCGAGCTTCTCGCGGTCGATGTCGACGGCGACGACGCGGGCGCCCGCGGCCGCGGCGATCATGACCGCCGAGAGGCCGACGCCGCCGCAGCCGTGCACCGCGACCCACTCCCCCGGCCGGACCCGGCCGTGGACGCGGACCGCCGCCCAGGCGGTCATGAAGCGGCAGCCGAGCGCGGCGGCGTCCACGAAGTCGAGCCCCTCCGGTAGCGGCACCACGTTGAGGTCGGCGTGCGGGAGCGCGACGTACTGCGCCCAGGAGCCCCAGCCCGTGAAGCCCGGCTGGTAATCGTGGTCGCAGACCTGCGTCTCCCCCGCCCGGCACGACGCGCACGCGCCGCAGCCGAGGCAGAACGGGACGGTGACGCGCTCGCCGACGGCCACGCGGCGCACCTCGGGCCCCACGGCCACGACGGTGCCCGCGAGCTCGTGACCGGGGACGTGCGGCGGCGCGACGTCCGGGTCGTGGCCCTCCCAGGCGTGCCAGTCGGAGCGGCAGACGCCCGAGGCGCCGACCTCGACCACGACGCCGTCGTCCGGCGGCGTGGGGTCCGGCACGTCCTCCAAGCCGAGCGGCCCGCCGTACTCGTGGAAGACCGCTGCGCGCATCGCACGCGAAGACTACGCGGACGAGGCTATGCGCGCGAGAAGCGCCGGCCCTCGGTGGGCGAGGCGGCCTCGTCGAGCTTGACGCCGTCGCCGCCGGCGAGGAGCGCCTCGTCGATCGCGTCGGCGTCGGCCCGGGCCTTCTCGGCCTCGAGCTTCGCCAGCCGCTCCGGGGTGAGCTCGCCGGCGTTCTCCTCCTCGATCCGCTGGAGCCACTCGGCGCCCGCGGCCTGCTCGGCGGCGTCGACCTCGATGCGCTTCGTCTGCGCGTACTTGTCGATCTCCTTGAACAGCTCGTCGACGAGCTGGTCCTGCGGCACCTTCTTGAGCGCCTTGCCACGGGAGAAGATCAGGCCCTCGTTCTTGGCGCCGGTGATGCCGAAGTCGGCGTGCGACGCCTCGCCGATGCCGTTCACCGCGCAGCCGAGCACGGCGACCTCGACCGGGTCCGCGTAGGCCTCGAGGCGCTTCTCGATGTCGGCCACGACCGTGTCCATGTCGAACTGCAGGCGGCCGCAGGTCGGGCAGGCGATCAGCACCGGGCCGCGCTCGCGCAGCTTGAGCGCCTTCAGGATCTCCCAGGCGACCTTGACCTCCTCCTCCGCATGGAAGGTGGAGAGCGAGATGCGGATCGTGTCGCCGATCCCGTCGGCGAGCAGCGTGCCGAGGCCGACGGCGCTCTTGAGCGAGCCCGACCACTTCGTCCCCGCCTCGGTGATGCCGAGGTGCAGCGGGTACGGGATCCGCTCGGAGAGCAGGCGGTTCGCCGCGATCGTGTTCGGCACGTTCGTCGACTTGATCGAGACCTTGAAGTCGGTGAAGTCGAGCCGCTCCATCAGCTCGACGAACTCGACGCCGGCGGTCACGAGCGCCTCGACGGAGTTCTCGCGCTCCAGCGCGTGCAGGTGCTTGGGCAGCGACCCGGAGTTCACGCCGATGCGCATCGGCACGCCGGCGGCCGTGGCCTTCTGCGCCACCTCGGCGACCTTGTCGGGTCCGCCGATGTTGCCGGGGTTGAGCCGCACGCAGTGCGCGCCGGCGTCGATCGCCTTGAGCGCCAGCGTGTGGTTGAAGTGGATGTCGGCGATGATCGGGATCGGCGAGTCGCGCACGATCGTCTTCAGCGCCTCGACGTCCTTGTCGCGCGGCACCGCGACCCGCACGAGGTCGGCGCCGGCGTCGGCGACGCGGCGGATCTGGTCCATCGTGGCCGTGAGGTTGGCCGTCTCGGTCTTGGTCATCGTCTGGACGACGACCGGCGCGCCACCGCCGACCTGGACGCCGCCGACGTTGACGTGTCGCTGCGAAGCCATGTGCCCCTCAGTCTAGAGGGACCCCGCACCGCTCAGCGGATGTACATCGCCTCGATCTCGTCGCCGTACTTGTCGGCGATCGGGCGCCGCTTGAGCTTCATCGTCGGCGTCAGCTCGTCGCCGCCGGGGAGCCAGTCCCCGCGGACGATGGTGAACTTCTTGATCTGCTCCACGCGGGCGAGCTCGGCGTTGCCCTTGTCGACGGCCTCCTGCACCGCGGCGACCATCTGCTCCTCCTCGGCCAGCTCGGCGAGCGACTTGCCCTCGAGCCCCATCCGCGCCGCCAGCGCGGGCGCGAAGTCGGCGTCGAGCACGATGAGCGCCGTGTTGAACGGCCGCCCGTCGCCGATCACGCAGACCTGGCCGATCACCGGCCCGGCGCCCTTGAGCGTCGACTCGATGTTGGCCGGCGACATGTTCTTGCCGGCCGCGTTGATGATGATCTCCTTCTTGCGGTCGACGATCGCGACATAGCCGTCGTCGTCGATCTTCGCGATGTCGCCCGTGTGCAGCCAGCCCTCGGCGTCGATCGCCTCCGCCGTCATGTCGGGCTTGTTGCGATAGCCCTTCATCACCACGTCGCCGCGGACGAGGAGCTCGCCGTCCTCGGCCAGCGACAGCTCGACGCCCGGGCACGCGGGCCCGACCGTGCCGATCTTGATCGCCGCCGGCGGGTTGACCGCGCCGAGGCCGCAGGTCTCCGACATGCCCCACAGCTCGCCGAGCGGCACCCCGATGGCGTGGAAGAAGACGATCACGTCGCGCGGCGTCGGCGCCGCGCCCGCGTTCACCGCGATCGCCTCGTCCAGGCCGAGCATCGCGCGCAGCCCGCTGAACAGGTTCGCGTCGCCCTCCGCGGCCCGGGCCGCGACGTCCTCGGGCACGGGCTCGCCCGCGTGCTCGAGCTCGACCTTTGCCCGCGCCGCCGTGAGCCAGCCGACGGTCTGGTCGCCCTGCGTGGAGAGATGCCCCTCCAGGCCGGCCTTGAGCTTCTCGAAGATCCGCGGCACCGCGAAGAACCAGGTCGGCTTGACCGTCGGCAGGTAGGCCACGATCTCGCGCATGTTCGGGCAGGTCGTCACCGTCATGCCGAACACCACCGGCATGTAGTGGTGCGCCATCCGCTCGGCGATGTGCGCGGCCGGGAGCCACGAGATCACGCGCGCATCGTCGGGGAACTGGATGATCGCGTGCGCCGCCCGCGCGCCCGCCATCACGTTCCGGTGCGTGATCTGCACGCCCTTGGGCGGCCCGGTCGTGCCGGAGGTGTAGATGAGCGTGACGAGGTCGTCGGGCTCGACCGCGCGCCAGTGCGGCTCGGGGTCGAAGCCGGGGTCCGAGCCCTCGACGTCGCTCCAGTCGGTCGTCCCCGTCCCCGCGCCGCCACCCTCGACGACGATCACCGTCTCGAGCGCCGGCAGCTGCGCCCGCGCCGCGCCGAACGTCTCCAGGAACGCCGTCTCCACGATCGCGACCTTCGCCCCCGCGTCGCCGACCACGTACGCGATCTGGTCCGGCGTGAACTGCTGGTAGATCGAGAACGGCGTCGCGCCCAGCGTCATCACCGCCAGGTCGGCGATGGCGAACTCGGGGCGGTTGGAGAGCATCAGCGCGACGGTGTCGCCGCGCTCGACGCCGAGCTTCGCCAGGCCGCCCGCCATCGCGTCGGCCCGCGCGCCCAGCTCGGCCCACGTCAGCCGGACCTCGTCCTCCTTGGTGCGGACGGCGATCCGGTCCGGGTTGTCCTCGAGCGTGAGGCGGAACGCCTCGGTCATCGTCTGCGCGCCGACCGAGCGGCGCGCTTCAGCAGCGGTGGCAGGCTCCCCCATCCGGCGGACCCTACCTGACCTGGAAGCCCTCGCCGGTCAGTCGCCCGATGTCGTTCGTGAGCCCGATCGCGAACAGCGCGATGACCAGCGCGAAGCCGATGAAGCCCGAGCGTTCCATGACCGCGAAGGGGATCGCGCGGCCGCGCACCTTCTCGGCCAGGGCCCAGAAGATGTGGCCGCCATCGAGCGGCAGGAACGGGAAGAGGTTGATGACGCCGAGCGAGAGCGAGATGACCGCCAGGAGGAACACCGCGCGGTCGGTCGAGAGCTGGATCGCCTGGCGCGTCGTCTCGTAGGAGCCGACGATCCCCGAGATGTCCTTGCGCTTCTCCGCGTCGAAGATCCCCGTGATCCGGTCGACCGTCGTCGTCGTGAAGAACCACAGCTGGTCGCCGGAGGTGGTGACCGCCTTGCCGACGCCGCCGACCGGGTCGAACGAGCGGACGGAGCCGTAGGAGAAGCCCAGCAGGGGCCGCTTGAGCGCCGCGTCGTAGACGGGGGTGATGAGCACCGTCCGCTCCTCGCCGTTCCGCACGATCGTGACGCGCGCCGGATCGGTCGCCTTGCAGCCGTTCACGGGCTCGCCCGCGCACGTGTGCTTCGAGACCTGGTCGCGCAGCTTCTCCGGCCCGCCGCGCACGCCGTCGACGGCCACCACCTTGTCGCCGAGGTGCAGCACCTGCGCGGCCGGCCCGCCGGTGTTGAGGGCCTCGACGTCGTTCGTGACCGTGTACTTCGGCACGCCCCAGATCAGCAGGTAGGCCGCGAGCAGTACGAAGGCGAGCACGATGTTCACCGCCGGCCCGGCGCCGATCACGACGATGCGCTTCCACACGGGCTGGCGGTAGTAGGCGCGGTGCGCGACCTCCTCCGGGATCTCGTCCGCCGGGTTCATCCCCGTGATGCGGACGTAGCCGCCGAGCGGGATCGATCCGATCGCGTACTCCGTCTCGCCGCGGCGCACCCGCCCGATCAGCGGCGGGAAGAACAGCGCGAACCGCTCGACGCGCATCCCCACGGCCTTCGCGGCGGTGAAGTGGCCGAGCTCGTGGAGGATGATCAGCGCGGCGAAGCCGAGGAAGGCGAGCAGCCAGCTCATCTAGGCGCGCACCCCGATCGCCTCCGCGGCGAGCCGCCGCGCCTCGGCGTCCGCGCGGTACAGCGTGTCGAAGGAGTGCACCTGCGCGGCCGGCAGCTGCTCGAGCACCGTATCGATCACCGCGGGGATGCCCATGAAGTCCAGCCCGCCCTGCAGGAACGCGTGGACGGCGACCTCGTTGGCGGCGTTGAGCACGCACGTGGCCGTGCCGCCGGCGAGCGCGGCCTCGCGCGAGAGCCGCAGGCACGGGAACGCGTCCAGGTCGGGCGGCTCGAAGGTGAGCGCGCCGACCTCCGCGAGGTCGAGCGTGCGCACGGGCACGTCGACGCGGTCCGGATGGTGCAGCGCGTAGGCGATCGGGACCCGCATGTCCGGGTGGCCGAGGTGCGCGAGCGTGGCGCCGTCGCACAGGGAGACGAGCGCGTGGACGATCGACTGCGGGTGCACGACGACGTCGATCTGCTCGTACGGCGTGCCGAAGAGCCAGTGCGCCTCGATCACCTCGAGGCCCTTGTTCATGAGCGTCGCCGAGTCGATCGTGATCTTCCCGCCCATCGCCCAGGTCGGGTGCTTGAGCGCCTCCTCGACCGTCACGCTGGCCATGTCGGCCCGTGAGCGGCCGCGGAACGGGCCGCCCGAGGCGGTCACGGTGAGCTTGTCGATCGTGCCCGGCCGCTCGTTCTCGATCAGCTGGTGCAGCGCGGAGTGCTCGGAGTCGCCGGGGATGAGCCGCGCGCCGGTCGCCTCGGAGAGCGCCATCACCAGCTCGCCGCCCACGACGAGCGACTCCTTGTTGGCCAGCGCGACGTCGATGCCCTCCGTGAGCGCGACGATCGTCGGGCCGAGCCCGGCCGAGCCGACGATGGCGTTGAGCACGAGGTCCGCGCCCGTCTCCGCCACCAGCCGCACCAGGCCCTCCGGCCCGGCGAGGACCTCGCCGCCCGTCCACGCCTCCGCGGCGCGCGCGGCCGCGTCCGGATCGCCCAGGGCGATGCGGGTGACGCCGTGCGCCTCCGCCTGGGCGACGAGCGACTCGTGCGAGCGCTCGGCGGAGAGGCCGACGAGCTCGAAGGCCTCCGGCGCGCGCGCGACGACGTCGAGCGCCTGCGTGCCGATGGAGCCGGTCGAGCCGAGGATCAGGAGCCGCTTCATCCGCCGACCCAGTCTGGCAGGGCCCGCCTCAGCGGTGGATAAGCCCTGCCGGACGGCTCAGGAGCCGCGCAGGTAGGCCAGCACCGCGAGCACGCGGCGGTGGTCCTGGTCGGTCGTGGGCAGCCGCAGCTTGCCGAAGATCGACGTCACGTGGCGCTCCACGGCGCGCTCGGACACGAACATGGTCTCCGAGATCGCACGGTTGGTCTTGCCCTCCGCCATCAGCCCGAGCACCTCGCGCTCCCGCTCCGTGAGCCCCTCGAGCGGCTGGTCCTTGGCGCGGCGGCCGAGCATGTGCGACACGACCTCCGGATCCAGCACGGAGCCCCCGGCGCCGACCTGGCGGATCGCGTCGGTGAAGCGCTCGACGTCCGCCACCCGGTCCTTGAGCAGGTAGCCGACGCCCTCCGCCCCGTGCTCGAGCAGCGACGTGACGTAGCGCTCCTCGACGTACTGGGAGAGCATCAGCACGCCCACGTCCGGCATCTCCTCGCGGATGACGCGCGCGGCCTGCAGCCCCTCGTCGACGTGCGTCGGCGGCATCCGGATGTCGACGACCGCGACGTCCGGCCGGTGCGCGCGCACCTTGCGCAGCAGGTCCTCGCCGTCGCCGGCCTCGCCGACGACCTCGAAGCCCGCGTCCTCCAGCAGCCGCGCCGCCCCGCGGCGCAGCAGCACGGAGTCGTCGGCGATCACGACCCGCACGGCAGCTCCGCGCGCAGGACGGTGCCCTCGCCGGGCGGCGAGTCCACGGTGAAGCGGCCGCCGAACGCGCTGACGCGGTCGGCCAGCCCGCGCAGCCCGGTGCCGGCGCCCGGGTCGGCGCCGCCGCGGCCGTCGTCGCGCACCTCGACGTGGAGGCAGTCGCCGTCGCGGTGGACGTCGACGTGCGCGCGCGTCGCCCCGGCGTAGCGGGCGACGTTCGTGAGCGCCTCGGCCGCCACGAAGTAGGCGGTGGCCTCGACGGCGGCGGGGAGCCGCTCGTGCGGGACGCGCGTGATCGTGACGGGCACGTCGACGCGGCCCGAGAGCCCGGTCAGCGCGGGCTCGAGGCCGCCCTCGGTGAGCACGGCCGGATGGATGCCGCGGGCGAGCTCGCGCAGCTCGCCGGTCGCGGTCGCGAGGTCCGCGAGCGCCTCGTCGAGCAGCGCGGCCGCCATCGGCGGGTCGGTCTCGGCCTTGGCGCGCGCCAGGCGCAGCGTCAGCGCCAGGCCGACGAGGTGCTGCTGCGCGCCGTCGTGGAGGTCGCGCTCCAGCCGCCGCCGCGCGTCGTCGCCCGCGGCGACGATCCGGGCGCGCGACGCGCGCAGCTCCTCCTCCGCGGCCAGCCGGCCCGTGATGTCGCGGACGTAGCCGAGGAAGACCGGCGGGCCGCCCGCCTCCCCCGCGAGCGCGGTGATCGTGAGCTCGACGGGGATCTCCTGGCCGTCGCGGCGCACCGCGGTGATCTCGATCCGCCGGTCGAGCAGCACGGGGTCGCCGCCGGCGAGGTAGCGGGCGAGGCCGGCACGGTGGCGCTCGCGCAGCGCGGGCGGCACGATCAGGTCGGCCATCTCGCGGCCGAGCGCCTCCCCCGCGCTCCAGCCGAAGGTCCGCGCCGCCGCGGGGTTCCAGGCGAGCACGCGGCCCGAGGCGTCCATGGCGACGATGCAGTCCAGCGCGGCGTCGAGGACGGCGCGCAGCCGCTCGCCGTCCGCGAGCAGGGCGAGCACGCGGTCGTCCGTCTGGGGGGTCTGTGTGTCCGTCATTGGTGCGGCCGTCCTTGCCGCCGGGGAATCTAGCCGCGAGGTCAGCGTTCTGCCAGCACCGCGTCGAGCGCGGCGCCGGACAGCTCGCCCTTCGGCACGAAGCCGCGGGCGCCGCAGGCGCGGACGCGGGCCGCGACGTCGTCGGCGTCCCGCGTGGAGGTGATGACGACGGCCGGCCCCTCGGGCTCGCCCGTCAGCTCCGCCGCGACCGCGAAGCCGTCCGTGTCCGGGAGGTTGACGTCGAGCAGCACGAGGTCGGGCGCGAGCTCGCGCGCCGCGGCGACGCCGCGGGCGCCGTCCTCGGCCTCCCCCACGACGGCGTAGCCCTCGGCCTCGAGCAGCCGCCGGGCGCGCCGGCGGAACCCGCCGTGGTCGTCGACGATCAGGACGGAGACGCTCACGCCCCGCACTATCGCGGCGCCGCGGTCGAGCCCCCATGGGGGCATCCGCCCTCCCGGCGTCGGTTTCCCGCCACTACGGGCCGGAGCTCTTCCCGAGCGCCTCGCGGCTGAGCGGGCGCAGGAACCACAGGATCAGGATCACGGCCAGCACGGCGCCGCTGTAGAGCCACACGCGCAGGCCGTCGAACATGATGTCCGTGACCAGCAGGACCGCGCCGCTGAGGGCGATGGCGAGGAAGATGAGCCCCGCGATCATCAGCCGGTGGGCGGACTCCACGATCCAGGCCCGCTCGGACTGGTGGAAGCGCATGCGGTGCGACGCCGAGGGCGCGATCAGGCAGGCCGCCGAGAGCGCCGTGCCGATCAGCGTCACGTAGTAGACGTCGCGCTGGAAGACCGTCAACTCGCCGAAGCGCACGGAGAACGGCACGGTGAGCAGGAAGGCGAAGAGGATCTGGACACCTGGCAACGCGACCCGCAGCTCGTTGAGCAGCTCGAGCATCTGGCGGTCGCGCTTGCGATCCTCGTCCTCGCTCACATGATCACCAGCCACATGTAGTACCCGCCGACGAGCGTGAAGAGCGCGGCGTCGAGCCGGTCCAGCGCGCCGCCGTGCGCGCCGAACAACGTACCCGCGTCCTTCGTTCCCGCGTCACGCTTGACCTTCGACTCGAAGAGGTCGCCGATCGGCGCCAGCGCGCCCACGACGGCGCCGAGCGCCAGCGAGTCCCAGCCGCCGATCCAGTCCTGGTAGAGGCCCGCGCACCAGACCGCGAGCGCGGCCCCGGCGAAGCCGAACGCGAGCCCCTCGACCGTCTTGTTTGGCGAGATCCGCGGCGCGAGCTTGCGCATGCCGAAGTAGCGGCCGCCGAGGTAGGCCGCCGTGTCGCCGACGAAGGTGCCGACGAGCACCGCGATGACGATGCCGTCGCCGTGCGGGAGCGCGCGCAGCAGCACGGCGTAGGCGATGGCCAGCCCGATCCAGTAGGTGCCGAGCATCGTGATCGCCATGCTCCCGGTGAGGGGCAGGTCGTTGCGCTCGGGCAGCGCCAGCGCCAGCAGGAACACGCCCGGGATGAACGCGACCGTGGCCAGCAGGACCTGGTGCTCGCCGCCGTAGTGGGCCGCTGCGGTCAGCCCGATCACGCCGAGGAAGCCGGCGAGCCGGACGGGCCGCACGTGGTCGTACATGCGGAACAGCTCGTGCAGGCAGACGAAGCCGAGCACGAGCACGCCGAGCGCGAAGATCAGGTCGCCCCGCCAGACGATGAAGATCGCGTAGGCGATCGCGGGGATCGCCACCCAGACGCGCGCCCCGAGGTCCGACGCCGTGTTGCGGCGCGCCGAGCGGCGCGCGCGCGACCTGCCCATCAGCGGCCGCCGAAGCGCCGGCGGCGCGCGTCGAACTCCGCGAGGGCGAACTCGAAGTCCTCGCGTGCGAAGTCCGGCCAGAGGACGTCGGTGAAGTGCAGCTCGGAGTAGGCCGACTGCCACAGCAGGTAGTTCGAGAGCCGCTGCTCGCCGCTCGTGCGGATGATCAGGTCCGGGTCGTGCATCTCGGGCGCGTAGAGGTGCTGCCGGAACTCCTCCTCCGTGGTGCCCTGGAAGGAGCGCGCGGCGTCGACGATCTCGGCCCGGCCGCCGTAGTTGAAGGCCACGAACAGCGTGATCCGGTCGTTGTCCTGCGTCTTCTCCTCCGCCCAGCGCATCTGCTCGAGCAGCTCCTCGTGCACGCCCTTGCGGCGGCCGATGAAGCGCATGCGCACGCCCTCCTCGTGGAGCTCGGGCGTCTCGGCGAGGATGCGCTCGGAGAACATCTCCATGAGCGCGGCGACCTCCTCGATCGGGCGCGCCCAGTTCTCCGTCGAGAACGAGTAGACGGTGAGCTCGCGGACCCCGAGGTCCACGGCGTCGCGCAAGCGGGCCTTCACGGCGTCCGCGCCCGCGCGGTGCCCCTCCTCGACCGGCAGGCCGCGCTGCTTGGCCCAGCGCCCGTTGCCGTCGGTGATGATCGCGACGTAGGTGGCGCCGGAGGCGCTCACACCTCGAGGATCTCTTCTTCCTTGGCCTTGAGGAGCCCGTCGAGCTCCTTGACCTTCTCGTCGGTGATCTTCTGCAGAGCCTCCTCCGCGCGGTGCTCGTCGTCGGCGCCGGCCTCGCCGGCGTCGCGGAGCTCGCGGAGGTCGTGCATGGTGTCGCGGCGGATGTTGCGCAGCGCCACCTTGCCCTCCTCGGCCAGGCCGCGGGCGACCTTGACGAGCTCCTTGCGGCGCTCCTCGGTCAGCTCGGGGATGGTGAGGCGGATGATCTGGCCGTCGTTGGACGGGGTGAGCCCGACGTCGGACTCCATGATCCCGCGCTCGATGGCCTTGAGGGAGTTCTTGTCGTACGGCTGGACGGTCAGCAGCCGCGCCTCGGCGGTATGGATCGTGGCGAGCTGCTTGAGCGGCGTCGCCGCGCCGTAGTAGTCGACCATCACGCGGTCGAGCAGGCTCGGGCTCGCGCGCCCGGTGCGGATCGTGCCGAACTTGCTGCGCGTCGCCTCCACGGACTTGTCCATGTGCTCCCGCGCGTCCTTGAGGAAGTCGTCGATGATGCTCATGTCGTCACCAGGGTGCCCACCCGCTCCCCGGAAACTATCCGATCGATGTTCGTCTCGTCGTTCATGTTGAAGACGTAGATCGGGAGTTCGTTGTCCATGCAGAGCGACAGCGCGGTGGAGTCCATCACCTTCAGGCCGCGCTCGAGCGCCTCGCGGTGCGTGATCTGCGGGATGAACTCCGCGTCCGGGTCGGTCTGCGGGTCGGCGGTGAACACGCCCTCCACCCCGTTCTTGGCCATCAGGATGGCCTCGGCGTGGATCTCGAGCGCCCGCAGGGCCGCGGCCGTGTCCGTCGTGAAGAACGGGTTGCCCGTCCCCGCGGCGAAGATGACCACGCGGGCCTTCTCGAGGTGGCGCATGGCGCGGCGCCGGATGTACGGCTCCGCGACCTCGGAGATCGTGATCGCGCTCTGCACGCGCGTGTGCACGCCGAGGCGCTCCAGGGCGTCCTGGAGCGTCAGCGCGTTGAGCACCGTGGCGAGCATGCCCATGTAGTCGCCCGTCGCACGGTCCATCCCCTCCGCGGCGGCCTTCATGCCGCGGAAGATGTTGCCCGCGCCCTGCACGACCGCGACCTCGACGCCGCGGTCGTGGATGCCCTTGATCTGCTTGGCGATCGCCTCGACCCGCGTCGGGTCGGTGCCGTACTCGAGGTCGCCCATGAGGGCCTCGCCCGACAGCTTCAGCAGGATCCGCTCGAACGCGGGTGCGGGCACGCGGCCGGTCCCCTAGGCCCCGACCGCGAAGCGCGCGAAGCGGCGCACGACGACGTTCTCGCCGGTCGTGCCGGAGAGCTCGGCGCGCATCTGCTCGATGGTCTTGCCGCCGTGGCGGTCGGCGTTGACGTGCTCCTGCTTGAGCAGCACGACCTCCTCCGTCCACTTGCGCAGCTTGCCCTCGGCGATCTTGGCCCGGACGTTCTCGGGCTTGTCGGCGGCCTGCTGCTCGAAGACGCGCAGCTCGGCCTCCTTGTCGGCCTCCGGGATCTCCTCCTCGGAGACGTACTTGACCGTCGGGGAGGCGGCGATGTGCAGCGCGAGCTCGCGGGCGAAGGCGATGAAGTCCTCGTTGCGGGCGACGAAGTCGGTGTTGCAGTCGACCTCGACGAGCACGCCGACCTTGCCGTTGCCGTGGATGTAGGACTGGACGGTGCCCTCGGTGGCCTCGCGGCCGCCCATCTTCAGGGCCTTGTCGCCCAGGCGGACGCGCAGCAGCTCCACGGCCTTCTCGACGTCGCCGTCGGTCTCCTCGAGCGCCTTCTTGCACTCCATCATGCCCGCGCCCGTGCGGTCGCGGAGCTCCTTGACCTGCTTCGCGGAGATCGTCGGGGTGCTCACTTCTCTTCCTCTTCCTTGGTCTCGGTGGTCTCGGCGGCGGGCGCCTCCGCGGCGGCCTCGGCCGGCGCGGGCTCCTCGGCCTTCTTCTTCGCGCGGCTGGCGCGCGGCTTCTTCGCCGGCTTCTCCTCGGCGGCGGGCTTCTCCTCGGCCGCCGGCTTCCCCTCGGCGGGCGCGGCCTCCGCGGGGGCGGCCTCGGCCGGCGCGGGGGTCTCGGGCGCCGCGGCCTCGGCCGGCGCCGCCTCGGTGGCGGTCTCGGCCGCCTCGGCCGGCGCGGCCGCCTCGGGCGCGGGGCTCACGGACTCGGCCGCGCTGCTCGCGGCGGCCGACTCGCGGGCCGCGGCACGGGCCTCGTCCAGCGCCTCCTGGGCGGCCTGGAGCTCGGCGGCCTTGCGCGCCTCCTCCTCGGCCTCCTTGCGGGCCTTCTCCTCGGCCTCGCGGCGCGCCTGCTCGGCGGCCTCCTGGCGGGCGCGCTCCTCCTCGGCGCGGAACGCCGAGCGGCCCTCGGAGATCGTGTCGCCGATCGCCTTGGTGATGATGTTGCAGGCCTTGATCGCGTCGTCGTTGCCCGGGATGACGTAGTCGATGCCGTCCGGGTCGCAGTTCGTGTCGACGAGGCCGATGATCGGGATGCGCAGGCGCTGGGCCTCGCGCACGGCGATCGCCTCCGTCTTGAGGTCGATGACGAACAGGGCGTCGGGGACGCGCTGCATGTGCTTGACGCCGCCCAGGTTCGCGCGCAGCTTCTCGAGGTCGGCCTGGGCCGCCATGCGCTCGCGCGTCGGCAGGAGCTGCAGCTGGCCCTCGGTCTCGTAGCGCTCGAGGTCGTGCAGGCGCTTGATGCGCAGCGAGATCGTCTGGAAGTTCGTCAGCAGGCCGCCGAGCCAGCGGTGGTTGACGTAGGGCTGGCTGGACGCCTCGGCGATCTCCTTGATGCCGTCGCGGGCCTGCTTCTTCGTGCCCACGAACAGCACGGTGCCCCCGCGGCGGGAGACGCCGTCGGCGAAGCGCTGCGCGTTGGCGAGCAGCTGCTCCGTGCGCAGCAGGTCGATGATGTAGATGCCGCCCCGCTCACCGTGGATGAACCGGCGCATCTTGGGGTTCCAGCGACGCGTCTGGTGGCCGAAGTGCACACCGGCCTCCAGCAGCTCCTTGATCCCGACGTCTTGAGCCACGGGTGTATCTCCCTTGATGGTTGGTGATGCGATTCCCGGGCCGTGAGGCTGGTGCGGGGACCCGGGCGATCGGTGCGCCGGGCAGGGTCCGCGGCCTCAGGGGTTGGAGGAGGCCCGGGGTAGATGACAGGACACGACCGCCCCGGACGGAGCGGTCGGACGATGAGTGTAGACGAGATCGCCGCAAGTTCCGGCGCCCGGCGGCGTTGCAGCCTGCGCGGGTCGGCCCTCCCTTCCCCTACCTCCGGTGGACCGGCCCGCCTAAGCCTCGATCAACCGATCATCCGTGGATGGCTCGGCGTCGTGGGCGCCGCCGGGGGTCGAGCGGCTGAGCATCCTCAGGGTGGTTCCCTTCGGAGCTCAGCCGATCGGCATCCGGCGGTGATCCACGGCGTCGAGACGCCGCGGGAATCGGCGGATCGCGGCTCACTCCTCCTCACCACGCGCTCGCCGCAACGCCGCCGCCAACTCCGTCGGCAGCGGCGAGCGCACGTCCAGCGCAGCGCCCGTCACGGGATGGGCGAACGCGAGGCGGCCGGCGTGGAGGAACTGGCGCTCCAGGCCGTGGCGGCCGGCGGCGCCGTACTCGGGGTCGCCCGCCACGGGGTGGCCGATGGCGAGCAGGTGCGCGCGGATCTGGTGCGTGCGGCCGGTCTCGAGGCGGACCGTGAGCAGGGTGTCGTGCGGAAGCGCCTCGACGACCTCGAAGTGGGTGATCGCCTCGCGCGGCTCGTCCGTCTCGGTCGAGACCCGCGTGCGGATGCGGCGGTCGCGGCCCAGCGGCGCGTCGATCGTCCCGCGCCGCGCCGGCGGGCGGCCCTCGACGAGCGCGGTGTACTCGCGCGTGATCTCCCGCGCCTGCAGCGCGGCCTTGAGCGCGGCGTGGACGGGCTCGGTGCGGGCGAGGACCAGGAGCCCGGACGTGTCGCGGTCGAGCCGGTGCACGACGCCGGGGCGCTCGGGGTCGTCGCCGCCCGCCACGCGGCCCGCGAGCGCCTGGACGAGCGTGCCCCGGCGATGCCCGCGCGCGGGGTGCACGACGACGCCGGGCGGCTTGTCGATCACGAGCAGGTGCTCGTCCTCGTAGGCGACGGCGAACTCGGCGGGCGGGACCTCGGCCTCGGTCGGCTCCGGCGGCGCCTCGACCACCACGACCTCCCCGCCCCGCAGCGCGTGGCGCTTCGCGCGCGGCTCGCCGTCGACGAGCACGTGGCCGCCGTCGATCAGGCGCTGCGCCGCGGCGCGCGAGCCCGCGTGCCCGGCGAGGAAGACGTCGAGCCGCTCGCCGGCCGCCTCCGCGGGGACGACGAGCTCAGCCATCGTCCTCGCGCGGCCGTCCCGGCCCCTCCAGCACGAAGACCAGCGCGATCACGCCGAACGTGATGGCGATGTCGGCCACGTTGAAGGCCGGGAAGTGGGGGAACTTGATGAAGTCGGTCACGTGGCCCTGGTGGGCGCGGTCGATCAGGTTCCCCAGCGCGCCGCCCAGCAGCAGCCCCGTCGGCAGCCACACGAGCGGCCGCCCCGAGTGCAGGACGAAGAACACGAGGAGCGCGAGCAGCGCCAGCGCGGTGCCGACGAGCACGAGCGCGCCGCCGTTCGACATGAAGCCGAAGGCCACCCCGGTGTTGCGCACGTGGACGAGGTCGAAGCCGAGGATCACGTCGTGCGAGTCGCCGCGCGGGATCTCCGACCGCACGACCGCCTTGGTCACCTGATCGAGCGCGATGACCGCCAGGCCCGTCGCGCACGCGGCGAGCGTGGCGCGACCCGGCGTCACGGGTCGATCAGGCCGATGACGATGTTGCCGACGATCTGCAGGACCAGGATCGCCACGATCGGCGAGAGGTCGAGCGGCCCGACCCGCAGCGGCAGCCGCCGGAACAGGTTCAGCCACGGGTTCGCCGTGTCGCGCAGGAAGTCGAGCACCGCGTTGGACCAGCGCGAGTACGGGACGCGCACGCCCATCGCGAAGACGAACGAGATCAGCACCCAGGCGATGATCACGATCACGTAGACCGTGAGCAGCGCGCTGAGGAAGTCCGCGATCTCCTGGCGCGCCTTCACGGGTCCACCACGTCGTCCATGGCCTCGGCGAACGCGGCGCGGACGCCGCCGCGCTCGAGCGCCGCGAGCCCGCGGGCGGTGGTGCCGCCGGGCGAGGTGACCGCCCGGCGCAGGGCGAGGGTGTCGTTCTCCCGGGCGCGCAACAGGGCGGCGGAGCCGGCCATCGTCTCCGTGACGAGCGTGGCGGCGACGTCGGGCTTCATGCCGCGGCGGATCGCCGCGTCGACCTGGGCCTCGACGAGCAGCGCCCAGTAGGCGGGGCCGACGCCGCAGGCGGCGCCGGCGACGCGCATGAGCGCCTCCGGGACCTCGACGACGGTGCCGACGCGGCCGAACAGCTCGCGCAGCTCGTCGTGGATGGCCGGATCGACCTCGGCATCGGGCTGCGCGAACGCGAGCACGCCCTGGCGCACCTCGACGGGCGTGTTGGGCTCGACGCGGAAGGCCGGGACGCCCGGGTAGGCCTCGCGCAGCTGCGCCTGCGTGGTGCGGGCGAGCAGCGAGACGACGACCCGCGGCGCGCCGGCGATCTCCTCGGCGACCGATTCGAGCTGCGCGGGCTTGTGGGCGAGGATCACGACGTCCGCGCGCTCCGCCAGCTCGCGGTTGGAGGCCACGGCCTCGCCGCCCACGAGCGCCGCGAGCTCCTTCGCGCGGCCGGAGCCCGAGTCCGTGCAGAGCACGGGCTCGCCCCAGCCCAGCGCGAGCGCCCGCGCCATGTTCCCGCTCCCGATGAGGCCGATCACGGCGCTGACTCTAGCTTCGCGGCGATTCTCTGACTAGAGTCAGGGAATGTCCGCGACCGTCGCCCGCGTCCGGCACTTCAACCGGACGGTCACCCAGCGCGCCGGCGCCCTGGAGGCCGGCTTCCTAGGCCTCGGCCGCCCGCTCGGGGCCGCGCGCGTGCTGTGGGAGATCGGGCCTGAGGGCTGCGAGGTGCGCACCCTGCGGAGCCGTCTGGGCCTCGACTCGGGCTATCTGAGCCGCCTCCTCCGCGGGCTGGAGGCGGACGGGCTCGTCGCCGTCGCGCCCGCCCTGGCGGACCGCCGGCGCCGCGTCGCCACGCTCACGGCCGCGGGCCGTGCCGAGCGCGCGGAGCTCGACGCGCGCAGCGACGCGGTCGCGCAGGCCATGATCGGCTCGCTCTCCGGGACGCAGCAGGAGCGGCTGATCGAGGCCATGGGCGTCGTCGAGCGGCTTCTCGCCGCCGGCGAGGTCGAGCTGCGCGCCGTCGACCCCGAGCACCCGGACGCCCGCCGCTGCGTCGCCGCCTACTTCGCCGAGCTCGACGCCCGCTCCGGCGGCGGCTTCGACCCTGGCACGAGCCGCTCCGTCCACCCCGATCTCTTCCTCGTCGCCTACCGCGGCGAGGAGGCCGTCGGCTGCGGGGGCGTCTCGCACCACGACGGCTGGAGCGAGATCAAGCGCGTCTGGGTGGCCGGCGAGGCGCGCGGGCTCGGCCTCGCGCGGCGGCTGATGGCGGAGCTGGAGGCCGATGCGGTGCACCACGGCGCCACCGTCGCGCGGCTCGACACGAACCGCCACCTCACCGAGGCGCAGACCCTCTACCGGTCCATCGGTTACGTCGAGATCCCGCCGTTCAACGACGAGGTCTTCGCCGACCACTGGTTCGAGAAGAACCTGCGGCCGGCGGGGGCTACGACTGGTTGAAGAAGCCCTTCTCGATGAGCCGCGCGCGCTCCTCGGACGAGAGCTCGACGTTGCGCGGCGTGAGCAGGAAGACCTTGTCGGCGATGCGCTGCATGCCGCCGTCCAGGGCGTAGGTGAGCCCGGAGGCGAAGTCGATCAGGCGCTTGGAGAGGTCGGACTCCGAGCCCTGGAGGTTGATGATCACGGGGATCGAGTCCTTGAACTTGTCCGCCACGTCCTGGGCGTCGTTGAAGGACTTCGGGATCACCAGATGCACGCGGACCTCCCCGCTGCGGCCGTTCTCACCACGGCCGACGGGGCGCAGCACGGACGTGCGGCGCTCCGAGGAGTCGTCGGCGAAGATGTCGTCGATCTCGTCGCGGCGCCGGCGCGTGTTGAGCCGGCGGACGTTGGGCCGCTCGCGGTACCGGTCTTCGAGCTCGGCCTCGGGCTGCCGGATCGCCGCGGGCTGCTCCTCTTCCTCCTCGCGGTACGCGTCACGGTCCTCGGCGAGGCCGAAGTAGACGAGGGTGCGATGCCAGGAGTCGGAGAAGCCCATCGGGGGTCGATGTTCGCTGCCAGCAGGGCTTTCCCTTCCGGCGCGCGGACTAGTCGAAGAGTACCGACCCGACGCGCACGATCGTGGCGCCTTCCTCCACGGCCACCGCGAAGTCCTGCGACGTGCCCATGGAGAGGTGGTGCAGCCCGTGCTCGTCGGCCAGGCGCTTGAGGGCCGCGAAGTGGGGCCGGCTGGCCTCGGGGTCCTCCGCGAACGGCGGCATCCCCATCAGGCCCACGACGCGCACCGGGCAGCGTTCCAGGAAGCCGGGGAGCGCGTCCGGGGCGATTCCCGCCTTCGCGTCCTCCCCCGCGACGTTGACCTCGATCAGCACCTCGGTCTCCGCCGTCCCGTGGCGCTCGAGCTGCCCCAGGGCGGAGTCGGACGCCACGGAGTGGATGAGCTCGACCAGCGGCAGGATCGCCTTCACCTTCCGGCTCTGGAGCTGGCCGATGAAGTGCCAGCGCACGTCGGGCCAGGCCGCGGCCTTGGCCTCGAGCTGCTGCGCGCGGTTCTCCCCCATCACGGTCACGCCCGCCTCCGCGAGGACGCCGACGTCCGCGACGTCGAGGTACTTGACCGCCGCGAGGAGCTCCACGTCGCCGGGGTCGCGCCCGGCGCGCCCCGCCGCCGCTGCGATCTCCTCGCGGACGCGGGCCACGTTCTCGCGCGCGCGGCCCGGGTCTAGGCCCGCCACACGACCCCCGCCTGGCGGCCCGTCACGCCACCGTCGCGCCGATGGGAGAAGAAGCGGTCGTCGCACATCGTGCAGAGCCCGGTGTCGTGCACCTCCTGGACGCCCGCCGCCGCCAGCGCGTGCCGGGCGACCGCGGCGAGGTCGAGGTTGCGCTCGCCCACCCGCGCCCCCGGGACGTCCGCGAACGCCGCATGGACCTCCTCGCCCACCTCGTAGCAGCAGCTGCGGGCGCTCGGACCGAGGGCGGCGCGCAGCTCGCCCTCCACGCCGAGCTCGCGCAGCGCGGCCACGCCCTCGGCGACGATCCCCGCCGCGAGACCGCGCCAACCGCCGTGGAGGGCGGCGACGCCGCCGGGCGCCGTGAGCATCACGGGGAGGCAGTCGGCGACGAACACGAGCGCGGCGAGCTCGGGCTGCGCCGTCGCCTGGCCGTCCTCCTCCGCATGGCGGCCCATCGGGCCGGTCGCGCGGCGCACGCGGGCGCAGTGGACCTGCTTGCCGTACAGGAACCGCTCGCGCGGAAGCCCGACCGCGGCCGCGAGCCGCTCCCGGTTCGCGTCGACGTTCGCGCCGTCATCCTCGGTCAGCCGGCCGAGGTTCAGCGAGGCGTACGGGCCGGACGAGACCCCGCCGCGGCGCGTGGAGAACAGCACCCGGCCGCCGGGCAGCTCGCCGGCGACGTGGTCGCCCTCCCACTGGAACGGCTCCGGAAGCACCCGCGGGAGGCTATTCGACGTGCAGCCCGCGCCCGGGCACGGGCGCGGACTGGACGATGGAGGTCGTCGTCTGCCCGTAGATCACGAAGCGGTCGATGAGCTCCTCGAGGTGCGTCACGTCGCGGACGTGCGCGCGCATCACGAAGCAGTCGTCGCCCGTCACGCGGACGCACTCGGTCACCTCGGGCGTCCGCTGGGCGAGCTCGGCGACCTTGTGGATCTCGCGCGGCGCCGGGCGGATCCGGAGCACGATCGAGAGCGTGAGCCCGAGGGCGCCCGGATCCACGTCGGCGTGGTAGCCGCGGATCACGCCGGACTCCTCGAGCCGCGCGAGCCGCTCGCCGACCGCGGGAGCGGAGAGCCCGACCTCGCGGCCGAGCGCGGCGAGGCTCTGCCGCGCGTCGCGCTGGAGCTCCTCGATCAGACGGAGGTTCGTGGCGTCGAGCCGTTGATCCGAAAGCTTGGCTGGCATATTGCCTTCGATCTCCACTGTACCGGTCGCAGCAAGCGCGACAAGGTGGCACCTCATGCGGCGCCTCCCGCCCCACGCCTACTTCGCCGTCAGCGCGATCTTCCACTACCTCGGGCCCGCGTTCGCGGTGCTGCTGTTCGTGCGCGTCGGCCCGCTCGGCACGGCCTGGCTGCGGATCGCGGCCGCCGCGGTCGTCCTCGTCGCCTGGCGGCGCCCCTGGGGGCTGCTGCGCGACCCGACGATGCTCAAGCTCGGCGCCGTCCTGGCGCTGATGAACTGCTGCTTCTACCTCGCCATCGACCGGCTGCCGCTCGCCACCGTCGCGGCCATCGAGTTCCTCCCCGTGATCGCCCTGGCCGCGCTCGGCGCGCGGACGGGCCGCAACGCCGCCGCGCTCGTGCTCGCCGTCGGCGGCGTCTACGCGCTCACCGGCATCCACCTGGAGGGCGAGGCGGTCGGGCTCGCCTTCGCCTTCGCCAACGCCGCGTTCTTCGCGCTGTACATCGTGCTCGGGCACCGCGTGGCGCAGGGCAGCGGGCTGGACGGGCTCGCGGCGTCGATGGTCGCCGCCCTCGTCGCCGTGACGCCGCTCGCGTTCTGGAACGCGGTGCCCGCGCTCGACGACCCGGTGGCGATCGCAGCCGGCATCGGCGTCGGCCTCGCCTCCTCCGTGATCCCGTACGTCTGCGACCAGCTGGCGATGGCGAAGCTGCCGCGGGCGACCTACGCGCTGCTCGTCTCCCTCCTCCCCGCGACGGCGACCGTGATCGGCGTCGTCGTCCTGGCCCAGGTGCCGTCGCCGGTCGAGGTGCTCGGCGTCAGCCTCGTGGTGGCAGGCGTCGCGCTGCATCGAGCGCCGCGGCCAGCTGCGTCTCCCGATCCGGCGCCCGCCCGTCCAGCTGCGCCTCCGCCGCCGCCTCGAGCCCCGCACCCACGGCCGGGCCCTCCAGCCCCGCAGCAAGCAGGTCGGAGCCGGTGATCTCCGGCCGCGCGTGGCGCCACTCGGCGATCCAGCGCGCGGCCTGCTCTCCCCCGGCCAGCACCGCGGCCTCGACGGGCTCGCGGTGCAGGACGCGGCGCACCGCCGAGGGCGTCACGGCGCGGTCGAGCGCGGCCCGGAGCTCGGGCGCGCGGGCGGCGGCCGCGAGGATCCGGCGGTCGGCGGCCGGGAAGGCGAGGCGCTCGAGCGTCGCGTCGTCGGGCCTCCACGCGGCGGCGAGCGCGAGCAGGTCGCGGCGGGCGTCGCCGGGCGCGGCCTCGAGCGCGGCGGCGACGCCCGCGGGGTCGAGGCCCGGCAGGAACCGGGGCGCGTAGCGGGCGAGCGCCTCGAGCGCCGCGGCGGGCCGGGGCTCCGCCAGCAGCAGCCGCAGCTCGGCGCCCATGCGGTCGCCGCTCACGCCGGCCATGTCGGCGCGGGCGGCGAGCTCGGCCGTGTGCGGCTCCGCGCTGAAGCCGAGCCGGGCGGCGTAGCGGGCGAGCCGGATGAGCCGCGTGGGGTCGTCGGCGAACGACCGGTCGTGGAGCACGCGCAACAGCCCCGCCTGCAGGTCCGGCCACGCGTTCGCCACCTGTTCGAGGCGCCCGTCGTCCACCGCGACCGCCATGGCGTTGACGGTGAAGTCGCGCCGGTGGAGGTCCTCGGCGATCGTGGCGCCGAGCTCGACCTCCGGCAGGGCGCCGGGCGCGGCATAGCGCTCGCGCCGGGCGGAGGTGAGGTCGAACTCGTCGTCGCCGGCCCGGACGGTGGCCGTGCCGAAGCGCTGGTGGACGGTCAGATCGCCGCCGGCGCGCTCCGCGGCGCGGCGCGCGACGGCGAGCGCGTCGCCCTCCACGACGAGGTCGAGCTCCTGCGGCTCGCGCCCCAGCAGGACGTCCCGCACGGCCCCGCCGACGACCCACACGCCGGGCTCTCCGGCCACCGCGCGCAGGGCCGGCGCGTCGCGCAGGCGCTCGAGGATCCCCGGGGGCACGCCGGTACCCTAGAGGCGCATGGCCCCGCCTGAACGCAAGCGGCGGAGGCGGCTGATCGCGCTCGGCGTTGCCATCGCCCTGCTGTTGCTGGCGGGCGGCGCCGCGGCGTTCGTCGTCCTCAACCAGCCCGAAGACGTCTCCAACCCGAACGTGGAGTTCGACGAGGAGCCCGTCTCCACGCCCGAGGAGGAGCTGGAGCCCGAGGAGACGCCCAAGCCGGGCAAGAAGAAGACGCCCAAGATCGACCGCTTCATCTGGGCCCACTACGGCTACTCGCGCGACCGGCGGCGCTACCTGCCGGTGAAGAACCCGCCGCATCCGCCGTTCAAGGAGCTCTGGCAGTACCAGGGCAAGGTGCTGCTCGAGTTCCCGCCCGTGATCGGCGGCAAGCGGCTCTACCTGCTCAACGACAGCGGGCGGCTCTACAGCATCCACAAGCACACCGGGCGCACGATGTGGAGCCGGAAGCTGGGCGCGCTGGCGGCGGCCTCGCCGGCGTACGAGGACGGGATGGTCTACGTCGTGCTCCTGCAGCGCTCGATGGGCGGCTCGGGCGCGGGCGGCGGGCGCGTGGCCGCGCTCGACGGCAGGACGGGCAAGGTCCGCTGGAGCCGCGAGCTGGCCAGCCGCAGCGAGTCCTCGCCGCTGATCCTGCAGGACACGCTCTACTTCGGCTCGGAGAACGGGACGGTCTACGCGATGAACGCGCGCAACGGGAGCGTCCGCTGGCGCTTCCGGGCCGACGGCGCGGTCAAGGGCGGGCTCGCGCTCTCCGACGGGAAGCTCTACTTCGGCGACTACGGCGGGCGCGCCTACTCGATCCGGGCGAGCGACGGCGGCCTCGTGTGGAAGAAGGGCACGAGCGGCGGCAGGCTCGGCCTGAGCGGCGGCAACTTCTACTCCACGCCCGCGGTCGCCTACGGGCGCGTCTACATGGGCAACACCGACGGCCGGATGTACTCCTTCTCGGCGAACGACGGCGACCTCGCCTGGAGCCGGAGCACGGGCGGCTACGTCTACGCCTCCCCGGCCGTCGCCGCGGTCCCGGGCTTCCCGCCGACGGTCTACTTCGGCTCCTACAGCGGGCGGTTCTACGCGCTCGACGCGCGGAGCGGCAACGTGAGGTGGTCGCGCGGCGGCTACGGCCGGATCTCCGGCGGCGCGACCGTGATCGGCGACATCGTCTACTTCGCCGACCTCGGGAACAAGCGGACCTACGGACTCGGCGCGCGGACGGGCAAGCAGGTCTTCTCGCACGAGCGCGGTTCCTACAACCCGGTCGTCTCGGACGGGCAGACGATCTTCCTCGCGGGCTACCACGCGCTGTACGCGCTCGCGCCGCTCACCGTGGAGCAGAAGCAGGCGCGGCGGAAGGCGCGGGTGGCCAAGGCGGAGCTGGCGAAGAAGGATAAGCGCTTCTGCCGCCAGCGCGCGCGGGACGCCCACCGCGGCCAGATCCGCGCCCAGCGCCGCTCGACGCGCCGCTGCGTGGCGCGTAAGGCGGAGCGCCGGCAGCACGAGAAGAAGGCCGAGTGCCTGCAGCGGGCGCGCGAGGAGCACGGGAAGCGCAAGAAGAAGGTCTGGCGCTCCTACCGCCGCTGCGTCGACCGGCGCAACATCGGCGGGCAGTAGGGGGCGAATCCGGGCGCGGTAGCGACTAGACCACCACATGGGTGGTCAAGTCGACCCGGACCGGGTCATCGCCGAGATCGCCACGCGCCAGCACGGCGTCGTGGCCCGCCGCCAGCTCGTCACAGCCGGCCTGTCGCACCGCCAGATCGACCGCCGCATCGAGTCGGGCCGCCTCCATGTGCTGTTCCGCGGCGTCTACGCGGTCGGCCATCGCGTCGTCGGTGCCGCCGGGCGCTGGTGGGCTGCCGTGCTCGCCTGCGGCCACGGTGCCGTTCTCAGGCCACTTCAGCGCGGCGCATGCCTGGCAGCTCCGACCGTCGGCGGCCGCGGTCGTCGACGTCAGCGTGGGCCGGAGCGGGCGCCTCGAACACCCGGGTATCCGTCTTCATCGCCGCCGTTTCCTGGGCATCGACGACGTGACGGAGCTCGATGGTCTGCCGATCACGACGCCGGCACGGACGGTGCTCGATCTCGCTGCAGCCGGGCTGCGTGGCGCGAGGCTCGAGGCCGTGGTCGATGTCGCGGTCCACGAGCGGCTCGATTTCGGTGATCTTGAGCGGCTACTGGCGTCGCGGCAGGCCGGAACTGCGGCATTGAGGGAGGTGATCCGGAGCTATTCGCCGGGGTCGGTGGATGTGCGGAGCGGGTTGGAGGTGCGATTCCTCGAGCTCTGCTCCCGGGGCGGATTGCCGCGGCCCGCGGTCAACGGTCTCCGGGGCGGTTGAGCGAGGATCGGGAGCGCGACGCGTCGCTGACCCTCGCCGGGATCCCGTACCTGCGGTTCTCCTACGAGCAGATCGTCAACCGGTCCGGCTACGTCGTCCGGACGCTCGGGGCCGCACTCGGGTCGACTTGACCACCCATACGGTGGTCAACTCGCTACCAGGGCCTCCGCGGCAGCGGACGTGAAGACGGACTGGGCGCCTCCCGTGTGCCAGAAGACGACCGGGCCGGAGCCCGGCGCCGACGCCACGGCGGCCAGGGCCTTGCCCGAGTAGACCGGGTCGCAGACGATGCCCTCGGTGGCCGCGAGGAGGCGGATCGCATCGAGGCACTCCGGGGTCGGCTTCGCGTAGCCCTCGCCGATGAAGTCGTAGGTCACGCCCAGGTCGCCCGGACCCACGCGGGCGTCGACGCCGAGGAGCTCGGCGGCGCCGGCCGCGAGGCCGAGGATGCGGTCCTCGACGGGCTCGAAGAGGCGGCCGACGTCGACGCTCACGATCGGCGGCCCGCCGTGGAGCGCGCGGCCGAGGAGGAGCCCCGCCGCGGTGCCGCAGCTGCTCGAGGCGTGGACGAGCGCCGCGGCCTCGAGGCCGGCGCCGGACAGCTGCCGGAGCAGCTCCTCGTGCGCGGCCACGAACCCGAGCGTGCCCCGCGGCGACGAGCAGCCCGCCGGCAGGACCGCGCAGCGCGCGCCCTCCGACTCGAGCTCCGCCGCGATCTCGGCGCTCGCCGCCTCCGCCCCCGCCCAGTCGACCGCGCCCAGGTACCGCAGCTCGGCGCCGAACAGGGCGCCCAGCAGCGCGTTGCCCTCCAGGGGCGGCGCGACCGCGGGCCGCTCCGCCGGGATGACCAGCACGCACCGCCGCCCCGTCGACGCCGCGAACGCCGCCGTCGCGCGCGCCGCGTTCGACTGCAGCGCGCCCACGATGAGCAGCGTGTCGGCGTCCCCGAGCGCGGGCGCGAGGAACTCGAGCTTGCGGATCTTGTTGCCCGCGTAGCCGACGGAGCCGATGTCGTCGCGCTTGATCCAGACCTCGCGGCCGATCGCGGCGCCGAACCGCGGCGCCGGCTGGAGCGGCGTCGGCGTGGGCGTGAGCGCCTCCCGCGGCGCGCCGGTCATCGCCGGACCGGGATGCCGGCGCCGGCGATCGCGTCCTTGACCTCGGCCACGGAGTGCTCGCCGTAGTGGAAGATCGAGGCGGCGAGGACCGCATCCGCACCGGCCTCCAGCCCCTCGACCATGTGCTCCGGCGAGCCGACGCCGCCCGACGCGATCACTGGCACGTCGACCGCGCCGGAGATCGCCATCGTCAGCGACAGGTCGTAGCCGTCCTTCGTGCCGTCGCGGTCCATCGACGTGAGCAGGATCTCCCCCGCCCCGCGCTGGACGCCCTCGCGCGCCCAGGCGAGCGCGTCCTTCCCGGTGGCCTGGCGCCCGCCGGCCACGTAGACCTCCCACATCCCGTCCTCGCGCCGCTTCGCGTCGATCGCGAGCACGACGCACTGCGCGCCGAACACGTCCGCGAGCTCGCCGATCAGCGCGGGCCGCCCGACGGCCGCGGAGTTGATCGAGACCTTGTCCGCACCCGCGTCCAGGACCGCCTGCGCGTCGCCGACCTCCCGCACGCCGCCGCCGATCGTGAACGGGACGAACACCTCGTCGGCGGCCCGCCGTGCGAGCTCCACCACCGTGTCGCGCTTGTCCGACGTCGCCGTGATGTCGAGGAAGATCAGCTCGTCCGCGCCCTCGCGGTCGTAGAAGGCGGCGAGCTCGACCGGGTCGCCGGCGTCGCGGATGTCGATGAACCGCGTCCCCTTGACCACGCGGCCGCCGTCGACGTCCATGCAGGGGATGACGCGCTTGTAGTGCATCGCAGTCCGACAGCGTACGCGGCGCGCCCGCGATTGCCCGTTCGTGCATTTGCGCGCAATCCGCGCAACCGCTCTGCGCCGCTGTTCGTTTCAGATCGCATCCCCCCACTCTCGAGCACCTGAGGAGGTGCCGACATGCGCGCAGTCCCCGCCCGCGCCCTCGCCGCGGCGGCGATGGTCGCCGCCTTGGCCGCGGCCCCGGCCGCCGCGTCCGACACGATGAACGGCCGGATCGCCTACACCACGCACGGGCTCGACGGCACCGGCGAGATCGTGTCGATCGACCCCGACGGCTCGGACGCGCTCCGCCTCACGGACCACCGCGGCTACGACGCGCAGAGCGACTGGGCGCCGGACGGGAGCGCGCTCGTGTGGCGATGGAGCCCCGCGACGGTCGGCTTCGAGGTCTACCGCATGGACGCCGACGGCAAGCACCCGACGCCGATGACCGACAGCCTCCACGCGCCCGTCCCGTACTCCTCGAGCCAGCCCGCGTGGACGCCCGATGGCGAGCGGATCCTGTTCCGCGCGAGCGGCGGGCCGTACCCCGTGGCCCCGATCTTCAGCATCCCGAACGACCCGCTCGCGGAGAAGACGCTGCTCCTCCAGGCCGCGCAGCCGCTCTGGTACCCCCAGCTCAGCCCGGACGGGACGCAGCTGCTGATCGCCGCCCAGTACCCGCGCATCCGCGGCCGCGAGGACCGCGCGGTCGAGCTCGCCGACTCGCCGTTCGCCCCGCCCCGGCGCGTGCTGTTCGACGGGCCGAAGACCGCCCCGGGCGTCTACGACTCGGCCGGCAACTGGTCGCCGGACGGGAGCGAGGTCGCCTTCGAGTCCGACGTCGACGGCGACATGGACGTCTACGTGATCCGCCGCGACGGCACCGGCCTGCGCCAGCTCACCGGCGTCGAGCCGGACGACGATGCGCACGACGAGGGCCCGACCTGGGCGCCCGACGGCCTCCAGCTCGCGTTCACCTCCGGCCCGGACAACCTCAACGGCGACATCCACGTGATGGACGCGGCCGGCGGCGGCCACGTCCGCAGGATCACGTTCAACGAGAGCCCGGAGCGCGGCTGGGGCCGCGACGAGTCGCCGGACTGGCAGCCGATCCCGATCGGCGCGGACCTCCGCCCGCTGGGCGACCTGGTCGAGGCCGGCACGGGCGCCTACAGCGTCCACGCCGGCGGGCGCCTGCGCGACGAGCGCGCGCTGCGCCTTGCCGCCCGCTGGAGCCGCCTCGCGGCACACGGCCTCCGGCTCCGCGTGCTCGCCGGCTTCCGCATGCGCCGGGAGCGGATCGGCCCCGGCGCGCTCGCCGTCCGCGGCACGCGCCTCGGCCGCGACGACGGCCGCGGGCTCGCGTTCGTGTTCCGCGAGGACTAGTGCGCGCCGGATCGCCGGGGCGCGAGCCAGCTCGTGAGCGCCTCGGCGATCCGCCCCGCGGAGCGCAGCGTGTGCGTGCCCGGGATCGCGACGACCTCTCGGCCCTCGGCGCCGGGCGGCATCCCGAACGGGTCCCGCTCCCCCTGGATGACGAGCACCGGCACCGACACGCCGTCGAGCTCCGCCAGCCGCGTCTTCTCCGGCCGTCCCGGCGGGTGCACGGGGAACGCGAGGCAGAGCACGCCCGCCGCGCCCGCGGCCTCCGCCGTCCGGCACGCCACCCGCGCACCCGAGGAGCGCCCGCCGACGAAAAGCGGCTGCGCCGCGTCGAGCGCCTCGAGCACCGCGAGCCAGGCGACGTCGAGCTGCGCGGCGGGCGCCGGCGACTTGCGACCCGCCACGCGGTAGGGCTGCTCGACGAGCGCGACGGCGACGTCGAGCGCCAGCGCGGCGTCGCGCGCCGCCACCAGGTCGGGCGCGCCGATCCCGCCCCCGGCGCCGTGGCCGAGCACCAGCGTCCCGCGGGGCGAGTCCACCGGGTGCAGCTCGACCCGCGCCGGGCCGTGCGGGGTCTCGATCTCCCTCACGGGAGCGTCGCCGGGTGGCGCTCGATGCCGTCGGGGAGCACCTCGTAGTCCCCGGCGGAGTCGACGTAGATGTGGGCGACGGTCTCGAGCCCCGTCGGCTGGTCGAGCGTCCCCGCCGTCACGGAGATCTCCGTCTCGCCGTCGGCCTGCCAGAACAGGCTCCCGCCGCAGCGCGAGCAGAAGCCGCGGCGCCGCTCGTCCGCCTCGTACCAGCGCAGCGTCTCGTCGGCCAGCAGCACCAGGTCGGCCGAGTCGCACGACGTGTAGCCCGCCGCGTCCCCGTGCGTCCTCCGGCAGCGGCCGCAGTGGCAGACCACCACCGGGCGCATCTCGCCGCGGATCTCGTACCGCACCCCGCCGCACTCGCACCGGCCGCCGTGCGCCATCAGGCCTTCCCGTCGAGCGCCGCCTGCCCCTCGGCGACGGTGAACTTGCGCTCGTAGAGCGCCTTGCCCGCGATCACGCCGGAGAGGTTGACCTGGCGGAGCTCGCGCAGCGAGCGCAGATGCGACAGGTCGCCGATCCCGCCCGCGTAGAGGAAGTGGCCCCGGACGGCGCTCGCGACCGCCCGCACGTCGTCGAGCGACGGGCCCTCGAGCGCGCCGTCGCGGTCCGCGTCCGTGTAGACGAACGACGAGACGCCGCGCGAGTGGAGGTGGCCGAACGCGTCGGCTGCCCCCAGCTCGGACGTCTCCGTCCAGCCCGCGGTGGTGATCTTGCCGCCCCGGACGTCGACGGACACGATCACGCGCGGCCCGTGGGCGGCGACGATGTCGTCGAGGAAGTCGACGTCCCGCAGCGCGGCCGTACCGACGATCACGCGCTCGGCGCCGGCGCGGAGCGCGTCGCGCACCGCGTCGGGCGTCCGCAGGCCGCCGCCGTACTGCACCGGCACGCCCGTGCCGGCCACGATTCGCCGCAGGTGGTCGATCGAGGCCGGCGCGCCCTGCTTGGCCCCGTCGAGGTCGACGACGTGGAGGAAGCGCGCGCCCGCGTCGACCCACGACTGCGCGGCCTCCAGCGGATCGTCGTGGTAGACGGTCTCGGCGTCGAACCGCCCGTGCGTCAGCCGCACGGCCTTCCCGCCGCGGATGTCGATCGCCGGGTAGAGGATCATGAGACCGCGGCCCGGAGGCTCACGAAGTTGCGCAGCAGCGCGAGCCCCTCGCGCGACGACTTCTCCGGGTGGAACTGCGCGCCCATCACGTTGCCGCGCTGCACGATCGAGACGAACGGCCCGCCGTAGTCGCCGCGGCCGACCACGTCGCCGTCGTCCTCGGGCTCGGGCACGAACGAGTGCACGTGGTAGAAGGTCGCCGCCTCCCCCAGGCCCGCGGTGAGCGGCGACTCGCGCTCGAACGTCACGGTGTGCCAGCCGATGTGCGGGATGTTCAGGCCGGGCGCCTCGAGACGGACGACCGCGCCCGGGATGAGGTCGAGCCCCTCGGCGCCCTCGTGCTCCTCGGAACGCGTGAAGAGCAGCTGCATGCCGAGGCAGAGCCCGATCACCGGCACGCCCGCGCGGGCCTGGTCGCGGATGACCTCGTCGAGCCCGTCGGCGCGGAGCCGGCGCATGGCCTCCGGGAACGCGCCCACGCCGGGGACGACGATCCCGTCCGCGGCGCGGATCTCCGCGTGGTCGGCGGTGCGGGCGACCGAGGCGCCGACGTGCTCGAGCGCCTTCTCGACGCTCCGCCGGTTGCCCATCCCGTAGTCGACCATCGCGATCACGTCAGCGTCCCCTTGGTCGAGGGCACACCGGCCTCGTCGGGGTCGATCGAGACCGCGATGCGCAGCGCGCGGGCGAACGCCTTGAAGCAGGCCTCGATCATGTGGTGCGCGTTGGCGCCCGCCTCGACGTCGACGTGGACCGTCGCCTTGGCGGCGCTCGCCACCGCCCGCAGGAACTCCTCGGTGAGCTCGTGCTCGAACCCGCCCGTCACGCCCGCGGGGATCTCGAGCCCCGACAGCGCGCAGTAGGGCCGGCCGGAGAGGTCGAGCGCGCACGCGGCGCGGGCCTCGTCCATCGGCACGACGGCGTGGCCGTAGCGGCGGATCCCGCGGCGGTCGCCCAGCGCCCGGTCGATCGCCAGCCCGAGCACGATCCCCGTGTCCTCGACCGTGTGGTGCGCACCCGTGGCGAGGTCGCCGGAGACCGTGACCGCCAGCCCCAGCCGCCCGTGCCGGGCGAGGAGCTCGAGCATGTGGTCGAAGAAGCCGACGCCGGTGGAGATCTCCCGCGGCGCGGGGTCGTCGAGCGCGACCGAGACGCGCACGTCGGTCTCGCCGGTCTTGCGGGCCAGGTCGGCGCTGCGGCTCATCTCAGCCATTCTGACGGGCCGCCATCGATTCGGCATGGACCGCGAAGCCCTCGGCGTCCGCGATCGGCACGCCCGCGTCCGCGAGCGCGGCGGCGGCATCGCCGACGCGGACCTCGCTCATCCGGCGCCGGAAGTGCGCCACGGTGAGGCCGGAGGCGAAGCGGGCCGCGCCGTCCGTGGGCAGCGTGTGGTTCGAACCGGCCACGTAGTCGCCGAACGCCGTCGCGGACGCGGCGCCGACGAAGAGGCAGCCGGCGCGGGTGACGCGCGGGGCGAGCGCCTCCGCGGCCTCCCCCACGAGCTCGAGGTGCTCGGGCGCGAGCGCCTCGGCGAACGCGAGCGCCGTCTCGAGGTCGGGGGCGGCGACGAGCACCTTCGGGCCGCGCGCCACGGTCGGCCGGTCGCGGTAGAGCGCCTGGAGCTCGCGCGAGAGTGCGTCGAGCCATGCCGTGTCGTCGGAGACCGCCACGACGAGCGAGTCGTCGCCGTGCTCGGCCTGCGCGAGCAGGTCGAGCGCCGCCAGGCGGGCGTCGGCGCCCGTCGAGCCGAGCACGAGCAGGTCGGACGGGCCGGCGAAGCCGTCGATCCCGACGCGGCCCGAGAGCTGGCGCTTGGCCTCCTGCACGTAGAGGTTCCCCGGCCCGACGATGACGTCCACCGGCCGGATCGACTCCGTCCCGAGCGCGAGCGCGGCGATCGCCTGGGCGCCGCCCATGGCGTAGACCTCGTCGGCGCCGCACAGCGCGCAGGCGGCGAGGATCACGGGATGCGCCGGCGCCGCCACCACGACCTCCGCCACGCCGGCGGCGCGCGCCGTGGCCACGCCCATCACGACGGAGCTCGGGTACGGCTTGCGGCCGCCGGGCGCGTACACCGCGGCGCGGGCGACCGGGATCTCGCGCAGGCGCACGAGCTGGCCCTGCGGGAGCAGCACGTCGCGGTCCTGCCCGAGGCCCTCCTCGGCGACGGCGCGGACGTTCGCCAGCGCGAGCTCGAGCCCGCTCCGGACATCGGCGTCGAGCGCCGCGAGCGCGGCGTCGAGCTCGCGCTCCGGCACGCGGAGCGCCCGGTCGCCGCCGCCGAACCGGCGCTCGTGCATGAGCAGCGCGTCGTCGCCGCCCTCCTCGACCGAGGCGATGATCCCCGCCACGACCTCGTGGACCGATGCGGGCGCCTGCACCATCCCGCGCACCTGGCCCGCGACGTCGGCGACGTCCTCGGCGACGACGGCGAGCCGGTCAACCATCGAGGACCTCCCTGAGGCGGGCGACGACGTCGTCGATCTCGGCGGCGCGCAGCTTGTGGGCGACCGGGTTCGCGATCAGGCGCGCCGTCGAGGCGAGGATCTCCTCGCGCACGACGAGGCCGTTCTCGCGCAGGGTCGTGCCGGTCGCGGTGAGATCGACGATGCCCTCCGCCAGGCCCGTGAGCGGGGCGAGCTCCACGGAGCCCTTGACCTCCACGATCTCGACCTGGCGGCCGGTGCGCTCGAAGTGGCGCGTGGCGATCCCCGGGTACTTGGTCGCGATCCGCATCACGCCCAGGCGGCGCAGGGCCTCGCTCGCGCGATCGTCCCCCGCCACGGAGGCCACGACCATGACGCAGGGGCCCAGGCGCAGGTCGAGCAGCTCGTAGACCGCCCGCTCGGGCTGCTCGGCGAGCACGTCCTTGCCGGTGAT
>JBEVIG010000174.1:0-15451 GCA_040510855.1 Solirubrobacteraceae bacterium | reverse complement strand
TTCCGCGACCGGATCACGTCCGCGGTCAACGTCGAGGTCCTGGACGTCTCCGGCTACGAGGTCACGTTCGCGGACCTCGGGCCGTGGTCGCCCGGCGGTTCGGGCACCGCCGCCTGACCGGCGCGGGTCCGCTTCCTACCGGTGGGCGATCGCCTCGAGCGCGACCCGTGCGCCGTACGGGATCGCCGACACCTCGACGAACGTCCGGGCCGGGCGCGGCGCGGGGAACGCCTCGACGTACTGCCGGTTCGCCTCGTCGCGGAGCGACACGTCCGTGACGAAGTAGGTCGTCTTCACGACATGCTCGAGACCGAGCCCCACCGACGCGAGCCGCTGCCGCACGGCGTCGAGCGCGGCGGCGAGGCATTCAGCGTCGCCGAGGATCGGGTTGTGGTCGGCGTCGATCGCGGCTGCGCCGGAGACGTAGACGACCCCGTCGCGCTCGTACGCGAGGCTGTAGGGATGGTCAGCCGACATCGGCGACCACCTGGGTGTCCGGCGTCGTCAGGTACGAGGCGCGGTAGAAGAGCAGCGGCTGCGCGGCCGGGTCGAAGCCGCCCTCGACGACCTGCCCGATCGCGACCACATGGTCACCGCGCCGCAACTCGGAGTCGAGGGTGCAGACGATCCAGGCGAGGCTGCCCTCGATCACGGGCGCGCCCTGCAGGAGCCGGTGGTCGATCTCGCCGAACTTCTCCTCCTGGCTGCGCTTCGTCGCGAAGAGCCGCGAGACGGACTCCTGCTCCGCGGAGAGCATGTTGATGCAGAACCGCTCGGACTCCCGAACCGCGCTGAGCGTGCGCGAGCTGAGGTCGAAGCAGACGAGAACGAGCGGTGGGGTCAGCGAGAGCGACGTGAGCGCGTTGGCGGTCGCACCTGCTGGGCCGTTCTCGCCCTCGGCCGTGATGACACTGACGCCCGTCGCCCAGTGGCCCATCAGCCGTCTGAAGTCGGTGACGTCCAACGAGCGCATCCTACTCGAGGCCGCGCCGAACATCAGACATCCGCGACGTCGCTGCAGCGCCGGCGGCGCTCGTCCGCCTGCGCCCGCTCCGGACGCCCGCGACCACGAGCGCGACCGCGGCGAGGATCGCCGGGATCGCGATCGCGAAGGCTGCGATGCGCAGCCCCGCCCACGAGGCGAGGATGCCGTCGAGCAGGCTGCCGATCGGACGGACGCCGAGGAACGCGATGCTCCACAGCGCCATGACGCGGCCGCGCTGCGCGTCGGCAACGCTCACCTGGAGGCGCGCCGTCGCGCCGGTGTTCGTCGCGAGGTAGCCGAAGCCCAGCACCACGAGCGCGGCGAGGGCGACGGGGACGTTGGGCGCGAATGCGAACGCCGTGGCACCGAGGCCGGCCAGGCCGAGGGTCGTCGCGAGCTGCACCCAGGTGCCGCGCAGGCGATGGGCTACGGCGAAGGCGGCGATCACGGCGCCGACGCCGAAGGCCGCGACCAGCACGCCTGCGAGCGAGTCCTCCCGTCCGAGAACCTCCGTCACGAACGCCGGCCCGAGCGTCGTCGCCGGGTCGGTGGCCAGGTTGACCGCGGCGATGATGCAGAGCAACGCGGCGAGCTTGCGGTCGCGCGCGACGAGCTCGACGCTCTCCCGGAACCGCGCTCGCTCGCGCGGCCGCTCCTGCGGGACGAGGGGGTGGACGAGCAGCGTCCCGATCACGAGCCCGAGGTACGAGAGCGTGTTGACGCCGAACGCCGCCGTCGTGCCGGCCGAGTCGATCACCAGCGCGGCGCCGAGCGGGCCGAGCACCCGTCCGAGGTTGAACGTCACCGACTGGAGCGCGAGCGCGGTGGCGAGCTGGCGCCGGACGACGAGCGACGTGACGAACGCCATCATGGCCGGCGTCGCGAACGCGCTCGTGATCCCGAGCCCGACCGCGAAGGCGATCACGACCGGTGTCGTCGCATGCCCCGTGGCCGCCGCGACCGTGAGGCCCGCGCTGAGGAGCACGGCCGCGAGCTGGCTCGTGACGATCACGTGCCGCCGGTCGAATCGGTCGGCGACGGTCCCCGTCCACGGCGCGAGGAGCAGCACCGACGAGAACTGCGCGAAGAAGACGACACCAAGGGCGACGGTCGACTCCGTCAGCCGGTAGACGAGGATCGCCTGCGCGAGCGTGTGGAACCACGTGCCCGTCGTCGAGACGAGGTTGCCGAGGAGGTACGGCGCGAGGTTCCGGTCGCGCAGGACGACTAGCGTCCCGCGGGTGCCGCCGAGCTCCTCGCCGGCGGAGCTCATGCCCGGTTGCCCCTGAGGGCGCCGCGTCGCTGGCCCACGAGCTAGGTCAATGCCGTCGCGTCGGCCTCGGCGAGGTCGTCGCGGAGGACGCCGAGCGACGCGAAGACCCGGCGGATCTCGCTCGCGTACCGGCCGAACTCGGGCGTCTCGCGGATCGAGAGCGCACGTGGGCGCGGCAGGTCGATGTCGAGGATCTCGACGACGTGGCCCGGCCGGCCAGAGAACACCGCGACGCGGTCGCCGAGGAACACGGCCTCCGAGATCGAGTGGGTGACGAACATCACCGTCTTGCGCGACTGCAGCCAGATGCTCTGGAGGTCGAGGTTGAGCTGGTCGCGGGTAAGGGCGTCGAGTGCACCGAATGGCTCGTCCATCAGGAGCAGCGGCGGGTCGTGGAGCAGGGCCCGGCAGATCGAGACGCGCTGCCGCATGCCGCCCGAGAGCTCGAACGGATACCGGTCCTCGAAGCCCTCGAGGCCGACGAGCGCGAGGAGCTCGCGGGCGCGCTGGCGGTACTGCTTCTTGCTCATCCCGCGCCGGAGCTCGACCTGGAGGAGGACGTTCCCCATCACCTTGCGCCAGTCGAGGAGGACGGGCTCCTGGAAGACGATCCCGAGGTCGGTGTAGGGGCCGTCGACGGCGCGGCCGCCGATCTCGATCCGGCCCGACGAGGCGGGGATGAGGCCGGCGAGCATCAGCATGAGGGTGCTCTTGCCGCAGCCCGACGGCCCGACGACGGAGACGAACTCGCTCGGCGCAAGGTCGAGCGAGCAGTTCTCGAGGGCGACGATCGGCTCGCCGCGGGTCTCGTAGACCTTGCCGACGTTCTCGATCGTCGCGCCGATCTGGCGTCCGGGGCCCTCGTGCACTCCTTCGGGCGGCATCCTTCGCCATCCTAAAGGTCTGACATCCGGCCCGTCCAGCGGGTGGGGACGGTCGTCACCCGAATGTCTGTCATCCATGGACGGCCCGGGCGCTATCCTGCCTCGCGGGCGCGGCGCAGACGATGCACCGGCCCGTGCCGTCCCCTCTGCCGATCGCGAGCGGAACCCGTGCAGCTGACACCCACGACGCCGGCCGAAGCCGATCCGCACGCCGCCGCACGTGCCGTCGAGGCGCTGCGCGAGGGCAGGTACGTCCTCCTCGCCGATCGGCGCGCGCCGGATGCCGACGCGAGCCTCGTGGTCGCGGCCGACGTCGTCACGCCTGACGTCGTCAACTTCATGTCGCACAACGCCTATGGGCTGATCCGGCTCGCGCTGACGGACGAGCGCTGCGACGAGCTCCGGCTCCACTCCGCCGAGACCGGCGAGGGGGAGTGGCGGCCGACGGTCTCGATCTCCGCGAGGGACGTCGGCGCGACCGGCGCGTCCGCCGCCGACCGTGCGGTCACGATCCGGACAGCCGCGGATCCCGCCAACGGCCCCGAGACGCTCGTCCAGCCCGGCCACGTGTTCCCGCTCCGGGCACGCCCGGGCGGCGTGCTCCGCCGCGCCGGACGGACGGAGGCGGCCGTCGACCTCGTGCGCCTCGCCGGCAAGCTCCCGGCCGCCGCGATCACGCTCGTCCTCGACGAGCACGGCGCGGTCGCGACGGGCGACACGCTGGCCGCGTACGCCGAGCGACACGGCGCGCCGCTGGTCACGGTCGCCGACGTGATCGCCTACCGGCGGGAGCGGGAAAAGCTCGTCGAGCGCGTCTCGACCGCCCGCATGCCGACCCGGTACGGGGACTTTCGGGCCGTCGCGTATCGCGAGGAGCACACGGGGGCGTACCACGTCGCGCTCGTGCGCGGCGAGGTCGCCGGCGCCGAGGAGGTGCTCGTCCGCGTGCAGAGCCGGTGCATCGCGGGCGACGTGTTCCACGCCTCGACGTGCTCCTGCTCGGCGGCCCTCGAGCGCACGCTCGAGCGGCTCGGCGGCGAGGAGCGCGGCGTCCTCGTCTACCTGATGAGCGGCGACCCGTCCGACAGCCGGCTCACGACGCACCACGACGGCGAGCCCGCACGCGGGGAGCACGGCATCGGGGCGCAGATCCTCGCCGACCTCGAGCTGACGACGATCCGCGTGCTGAGCGACACGCCGCGGGAGATCGCCGGCCTCGAGGGGTTCAACCTCCGCATCACCGAGCACGTCCCACTCGGCTGACGCCGCGGCGCGCCGTCAGGCGCCGTCCGCCACGCGGGGGGCGGGCACGGCGAGGCCGTGGTCGAGCGAGCGGTAGAGGACGTACGCGGCGAGGGGGAACGCCGCGAAGACGGCGAGCGCCGCCTGCCAGGACGTCGCCTCGACGGCGGCCGCGAAGGCGATCGGCGTCACGAAGCACGCGACGCCGAGCACGGTCTGCTGCAGCCCGAGCGCCGCGCCGCTCCGTGCGTACCCGGCGACCTCGGCGACGGCGGCGTACGAGAGGCCGTTCCACCCGAGCGCGGCCCCGCCGGCCACGATCCAGGCGGCGGCCGTGACCGACACGGCCGCGTCGAGGGTGACCACCGCGACGACGATCGTGGCGGCGAAGAGCAGGCTCAGCATCCGGAGCGGCACGACGAGGTCGCGGCGCCGGTCCGCCCACGCGCCGGCGACGAGCTGGCCGACGAGGCCCATGAGGCGGATGCCCGCGAGCACCGCGGCGGCCTCGCCGAGCGAGAGACCGCGCTCCTCGTGGAAGAAGACGACCGCGAAGCTGGCGAGCGCCATCTGCGGGCTGACGAGGAGCGTCGCGGCGGCGGTGAGCCGCCAGAGCGTCGGGTCGGCGGCGAAACCGAGCTGGGTCGGCTCGATCCGCGGCGCCGTATCGGCGTACGGCGGCGCGACCCCGAGGCTGACGCCGGCGGCGAGTGCGGCCGCGCCGCAGGCCGCCGCCAGCACGAGGAGCGTGCCCCGCAGCCCGAACGCATCCTCGAGGGCTGGCAGCGCGAGCGCCGCGAGGAGCGCGCCGACTGGGAGCGAGGCCTGCCGGACCGAGAACGCGAGGCCGCGCCCGCCGGGTGGGAACCAGCCGACGACCGCGCGCGTGCTCGCACTCGTCGTGCTTGCACCGGCCATCCCGAACACGACCATCCAGACCAGGAACCACGCGAAGTCGTCGGCCCAGGCGGCGGCGACCATCGCGCCCGCCGCGGCGGCGAGGCCGACGACGAGGACGAGGCGCTCGCCCACGCGGTCGGCGAGGAGCCCCCACGCGAGCAGGGTCAACGTCATCCCGACGCTCGTGCTCCCGATCGCGAGGCCCACTGCGGTCAGGCCGAGCCCGTACCGCTCCTCGAGGACGGGCGCCAGGACGACCGGCGCGAAGACGCCGAGCCACGTCACCGTCTGCGTCCCGGTGCCAACCGCGAGCACGGCCCACCGGTAGCGGCCGTGCTCCTCTGTCGACGTGTCCGCGGTCACGCCTAGGCAGCCGCCGGCTGGCGCGCGGATGCCTCCCCGAGCACCGCGAAGGCGCCCTCGACGCCCGGCAGGTCGTCGAGCCCGAGCACCGCGCCCTCGAGCGCGCCGACCGCGTCGTCGCCGAGTGCGCGCGACGCGTTGCCGCGGAACTTCGCGCGGACGTCGTCGGCGGACATCGGGTTCTCGGCGCAGCCGAGCTGGTACGGGACGAGCTCTACGAGCTCCCGGCCGTCCGTCGTCCGCACGCGGGCCCCGCCGGGCAGCGCCTGCGGGTACGTCGCGAAGTGGGCGAGCTCGTGGGTGACGCGCTGCGCGACGTCGAGGACCTCCCGGTCGCGGATCGCGGCTTCCTCGTACGACTCGAGCCCGACCCGCCCATGGACGACCATCGCCGCCGCCGAGTACTGCAGGCTGAACTTCGCCTCGTAGCTCGTTCGCGGGGCGACCTTGTCCTCGACCGGCTCGAGCACCGTCTGCACGTAGTTCGGGTGAGGCACGACGGCGACGATCTCCGCGATGTCGCCGGGGGCGAGCGCCTCGCGCTCGACGATGCTCGCGACCGCCCCCAGGCTCGCGTGGATGAAGTGGCAGGCGGGATACGGCTTGTAGGCGATGTTCGACGTCTCCCAGCGCTCGCCGAGATCGGCCAGCTGCGGCTCGAGGTCGACGTCCTCGCTGCCCGCGTGCACGGCGTAGGTGCCGAAGCGGTCCTCGAGGACGGCCGCCGGGCCTGTCGCGCCGTGGGCGGCGAGCGCGGCCGCGAGCACCGCGCCGTGCGCGGCCCACCCAGCGTGGATCGGCTTCGTCGCGGATCCGTCGGAGAGGTACGCGAAGAGGCCGGAGCCCATGCTCCCCGCGATCCCGAGCGCGCGCGTGGTGCGGGGGGCGTCGAGCCCGCGGAGTCGGCACACCGCCGCCGTCGCGCCGAAGATGCCGACGACCGCGGTCGGGTGCAGCCCTCGCTCGTGGAAGGCGCTCGGGGCGGCCATGCCGATCCGGGCGACGATCTCGTTGCCCGCGACGATCGCGGTGAGCAGCTCGGGGCCGCTCGCCCCGCACGCTTCGGCGGCCGCGACGGCGGCCGGGCAGACGACCACGCTGATGTGGCAGGTGCAGCCGGCGTGCGTGTCGTCGAAGTCGAGCGCGTGGCAGGCGACGGCGTTCGCGAACGCGGCGTTCGCGGCCGGCATGCCCTCCCGGTGGCCGATCACGGACGCCTGCGGCTCGCCTCCGAGCTCGGCCATCGTCACCCGCCCCTCGGTGCCGAGGCCGTATCCCTCGGCCGCGAGCCCGCAGCCGAGCACGTCGAGCAGGTGCAGCTTTGCGTCCTCGACGACGTCCTCCGGGATGTCGTCCAGGGACAGGGCGGTCGCGAACTCCGCGAGTCGCTCCGCTCCGGTCATGACGTCTCCTCTCTCTTGAACTCCGGGATGACGTGCTCGCCGAAGGCCTGGATCGAGCGGCTGTTCGCCGCGTGCCCCATGCCGTCGATCCGCAGCAGCACCTCGTCGTACCCCAGCGCCTCGAGCCGGCGGAACCGGTCGATCAGGAACTCCGGGGTCCCGATCGACATGTACGGCGCGATCGAGACGATGTACTCGAGGTCGTCCATGCGCTGCCGGGCCTCCTCGGCCACGCCTGCGAGATACGCGTAGTCGGGGGACGCCTTGACGAGCGACTCGTACATGCCGCCTGGTCCGAGCATGCGCCGCATGAACGCCGTCGTCGGCGCCCGGGCCTCCTCGAACGCGCGCTCCGTCGTCTCGGCGCAGTGCGCCCCGAGGGCGGCGAAGCACAGGGCGTCGTTGACCAGCGGGCCGATCGGCTCGGGCTCGGCGATCGCCTCCTTGTAGGCGCGGGCGCAGTCCTCGACGTGCTGCCAGCCGATGATGCTGGCCCCCGTCATCGCCCCGATCCCGAGCCGCCCGGCGATCGCGTGGGTCTCCGGGCCCGACGCGGAGACGTAGATCGGCGGGTGCGGCTTCTGGACGGTGGGCGGCGAGAGCGTCCGCGGCGCGACCTGCCACAGCTCGCCGTCGTGCGAGAACGGGTCCTCCGTGAGGCATGCCAGGACGACCTGGAGCGACTCGGTCCACTGCGCCCGCGTGGTCGTCGGATCGACGCCGAACGCCTCGAGCGTGCCGATGTTGTTCGAGCGCGCGGTGCCGAGCTCGGCGCGCCCTCTCGAGAGCACGTCCAGCGTCGCCAGCCGCTCGGCCACCCGCACGGGGTGGTTGAAGGCGAGCAGCACGGTCGATGCGGTGCGCAGCCTGATCCGCGACGTGCGCGCGGCGACGAACGCCAGCACCACCTCGGGCGAGGACGTGCTGACCAGGTGCTCCGTGACGATGAAGTGCTGCTCGGAGTTCGCGTAGAAGTCGAAGCCCGACTCCTCGGCGATCACGGCCTCCTCGACCATCTCGTGGTACCGGCGATGGCCGTCGGTTCCCGCGTCGCACAGGCCTTCCTGGAGCAGACCGAACCGCACGACGCGATGATATGTCGGACAATCAGTCCGGGGGAAGGGCGGGCTGCACTCCCTCGGGCAGCGGGACCCGGAAGAGCCGCATCTGCATGGCGAGGGTGGCGTAGTAGCCCACGAGCGTCGTCAGCTCGACGAGCTGGCCCGCGGTGAGCACCTCCGTCACGCCGTTCCAGGCAGGGTCGTCGAGATCGCCACGGTCGAGCACGAGGCGCGCGACGTCGACGACGGCGCGCTCGACCTCGTCCTCGAGCTCGGGCTCGCCGCCCCGCCGGATCGCCTCGACCACCGTCTCGGGGACGCCGAGGTCGATCGCGATCGGCGTGTGGGCGTACCACTCGAACTCGGCGCGGTAGGCGCGCGCCACGGTGAGGATCGCGAGCTCGCGGGCGCGCGGGGGGAGGACGCCGTCGTAGCGCAGGGCGGCGCCGACGAGCTGCAGGGGGATCCCGATCGTGGGCTGGTGCAGCATCGCGTTGAACGGGCCTTGCAGGCTGCCGTCCTCGAGCACGTGGACGGGCCCGCGGGGGCCGTCGTTGATGAGGTCGTAGAGCGCCCGCTGGTCCGGCGTGAGATCGGCGGGGGTCAAGGCCTGCAGTCGCATCGTGCCCTCTTCTCGCGTCGTACCGTGAACTCGAATGTCTTACTATCGCATGGCCGTTGCTCGCGCCCAACGGCGGACGCGTCTCGCATAGAGTCCCGATGTCCTACATCCAAGGAGGCGGACAGATGGCGAATCTCCGGCTGCGCTACGCGGGTGTGAGCTACTTCGACAAGACGCGCCCCCTCGAGCGCGGCGAGCTGCAGCCCGAGGGCGTCGAGCTGGAGTACGTCCAGTTCGACCGGGTCGGAGACCTCTTCCGGATCATGGCGCAGGAGCCCGAGACGTTCGACGCGGCGGAGATGTCGCTGTCCACCCTGACGATGATGATCAGCCGCGGCGACGACCGGCTCGTGGGGTTCCCGGTCTTCCCGTCCAAGGCGTTCCGTCACAGCCAGGTCTACGTGCACGCGGAGAGCGGCATCGAGCGCTCGGAGGACCTCGCCGGCCGCAAGGTCGGGATCCCCGAGTACCAGATGACCGCCGCTGTCTGGATCCGCGCCTTCCTCCAGCACGACTACGGCGTCCATCCTTCGCAGGTGCAGTGGTTCACCGGCGGCTACCGGACGCCGGTCTACGTCGAGCGGATGCACCACGAGCCCCCGCCGGACGTCTCGATCGAGCGCATCCCCGAGGGCCGGACGCTCCTCGAGATGCTCGACACGGGCGAGCTGGAGGCGCTCGTCACGGCGGGCCAGCCGGAGGTCTTCACGGCCGACACGGGCCGCGTCCGCCGCCTCTTTCCCGACTACCGGGCCGTCGAGGAGGACTACCTGCGCCGCACCGGGATCTACCCGATCATGCACACGGCGGTGGTGCGCCGCGACGTCTACGAGGCCAATCCGTGGGTCGCGCTCTCGCTGCTCAACGGCTTCGAGGAGGCGAAGCACCACGCCCGCCACAGGATCCGCGACCTCGACACCCTCGCCGTGATGCACCCCTGGATCACCGCGGAGCTCGACGAGCTGAAGGAGCCATTCGAGCGGTACGGCGGCGACCCGTTCGCCTACGGGATCGGCCCAAACCGGCACGTGCTCGACGCGCTCATGGACTACTCGCACGAGCAGGGCCTCTCGGACCGGAGGATCGCGATCGAGGAGCTGTACGCACCCGAGACCTACGAGTGGACACCCCATCCGGCGCGCGACGAGCCGCCGGCCTAGGAGAGAGGAGCGAGACGTGCCAGGACGTGAGTGGCAGCACCCAACGATGGGCAGCGGGCCGAGGTTCTCGCGCGCCCTCGAGGCGCCGAAGGGCGGCCGGCACATCTGGTTCGCGGGTCAGGCGCCGAACGACGAGACGGGCTCGACCGTCGAGGGCGGGATCATCGAGCAGGCGGAGGCGTGCTTCGGGAAGCTGAAGGCGCTCGTCGAGACCGCCGGCGGCTCGATGGCCGACTTCGTGATGCTGAACATCTACGTCACCGACCCGAAGTACCTGCGCGAGATCGACCCGGTCAAGGAGAAGTACTTCCCCGACCCGCCCTACCCGCCGGGGAGCGGCTTCGCGGTCCTCGCCCTGGCCCGGCCCGAGTGGCTGATCGAGGTGGACGGGGTCGCCGTGATCGCCGACTGACGCCGCGTCAGTCGCTGAGCTTGTAGCGCGCGAGGTCGTGGTCGTCGAGCTGCGCGAGGCGGCGGCGGTAGAGAACCGCCAGGCGGTCGGGCACCTTCAGGTGGAGCTCGTCGCGCAGCTGGAGGGGCAGCTCCTCCGGGCGCTGGCTCTCCACCATCTCCTGGTCCTGGAGCAGGACGGTCTCGGAGAACGCGTGGAACGCCGGGTCGCGCTCGGGCTCGAGCTCGTAGTTCCGGATGTTGACGACGAACATCCGGCACTCCATCGGAGAGACGGGAGACGCCGCGATCCGGGCGGCGTAGCCCGCGCCGCTCTCGTCGTGGCGCGCCCAGATGTCGTTCATGAAGGGCAGCTGCACCGTGAGGTGCTTGCGGACGAAGAGCTTTTCCGGCCCGATGTTCATCGCCCCGGCGTAGTCGGCGCGGAAGCCGAACGGGAGCTCGGTCAGCTCGATCTCGGGAGGGCGGTAGTCGTCGAAGAGGAGGCCGGGGTGGACGAAGGGCGTGTGCGTCATGTCGAACGAGTTCTCGGCCGCCCGTCCGGCCGACGCGCCCCACGGCGTCCCGCCTGCGATCACGAGCAGCCGCCACTCCGCGCCGTCGTCGGGGACGACCGACTCGACGCCGACGACGGGATCTCCGAGCGCGACCCACACGAGGCCGTCGACCTCCATCGCCCGGTACGTCTCGGCGCGGGCGCGCGCCGGAATCGGCGCTCCCTCGGCGAGCGACGGGATGTGGACGCAGCTCCCCGTCTCGCAGGCGTACTCCCAGCCGTGGTAGGCGCACACGAGCCGCCCGTTGGCGACGCGGCCGAGCGAGAGCTTCGTGCCGCGATGGACGCAGATGTCGCGCCACGCGTGCACGGCGCCTCCCTCGTCGCGGAAGACGACGACGTCCTGCTCGAGCAGGCGCACGCCGAGCGGTGCCGTCCCGACCGCCTCGCTCGTCGCGACGGGGTGCCAGAAGTCGCGGAGCGACGGGCGGCTCCGCTCGCCGCCCGCCTCGGCGGGCCGGTTTGCGACGGCTCTGCTGGTGGACGTCTCGAGCGTCAGCGCTCTCGCTCCTTCCGGGCGCGGGCCGACCGAGTATATCGCCCGATGTCTGACCTTCGTATGATCCGGGCCGTCGTGGAGGACCGCCTCGACCGGCAGCGGCTGCGCACCGTCGACGTCGACGGCGTCGCCACGCGGGTCTACGACGACGGCGACGGCGAGCCGCTCCTGCTCGTGCACGGCGGCGGGTTCGGGTCGCTGTACTCGCTCGACGCCTGGAGCCTCAACCTCGCGCCGCTCGCGACCCGGTTCCGCGTCGTTGCGTTCGACAAGCTCGGTCAGGGGCATACCGGGAACCCGCCGGGCGACGCGTACACGTTCCGGGCGCTCTTCTCGCACACCGTCTCGCTCGTGCGCTCGCTGGCGCTCGGGCCGGCGCACGTCGTGGGGCACTCGATGGGCGCGTTCCTGGCGGCCCGGCTCGCGCTGGAGTGCCCGGAGCTCGTCCGCTCGCTCGTGCTCGTCGACAGCAACACGCTCGCCCCGGACGACGAGCGCTTCCCGTGGACCGCCTTCTACCGCGACCTCGAGCGACGCATCCCGCTCGGGCCGCCGACACCCGAGACCGTGCGGATCGAGCCGGACGCGCAGTCGTTCTCGCGCGAGCACGTGACGGACGACTGGGTCGTTCGCCTGCTCGAGATCGCCGAACTGTCGAAGCTGCAGGAGGCGAAGGGGCGGGTTGGGGAGCTGCGGGACACCGTCTGGCTGCCCTCGCTCCTGCCGCTCCGCGCGCGGACGCTGGAGGAGATCGACGACCGAGGGCTCCCCGTCCCGACGCTCGTGGTCTGGGGCCGCGACGACGTCTCCGCGCCCCTCCCGCTCGCGCTGCAGCTCTACGACCGCATCGCCGTGCGGACCGCGGACGCCGAGCTCCACGTCATCGGCCGTGCGGGGCACTACTGCTTCCGCGAGCAGCCGCGCGCGTTCGAGCGGCTCGTGGCGGCGTTCGCCGGGACGTGTTGACGCCGGCGGCACTGCGCCGAGGCGCGCCCGTGGCGGCCGCGCGTCGGTGCGTGCCGGGATAAACTCGGGCCCGTGGCGCACGATGTCTGACGTTCGAGCAGTCGGCATCGTCGGCGCCGGCACGATCGGCCGCGCCGTCGGCGCGCGGCTCCAGGAAGGACTGCCCGGCCTCAAGCTGCTCGGCTACGTCGTCCGCGCGCCGAAGGGCGACCTGGACGCGCGCGAGTTCGCCTCGGTCGGCGACCTCCTCGACGCCGGTGCGCAGATCGTCGTCGAGGCGGCGAGCCACGACGCTCTCCGGGAGTGCGGCGAGCCGGCGCTCGCCGCGGGCGCCGACCTCGTCTGCACGTCGGTCGGAGCGCTCGCCGACCCCGGCCTCCGGTCGCGCCTCTGGGCGGCTGGGGTCGCGAGCGGTGCCAGGCTCGTCGTGCCGAGCGGCGCCGTCGGCGCTCTGGACGTCCTCGGTGCGGCGGCGGAGGACGGCCTCGACGAGGTGGTGATCGAGCAGCGCAAGCCTCCCCGCACGCTGCTGCCGGCCGACGAGGCCGACGCGCTCACCGAGCCCCGCGTCGTCTTCGACGGAACCGTCACCGAGGTCGTCTCGCTCTACCCGAAGACGACGAACGTCGCCGCTGCGGTCGCCCTGGCCGGGCTCGGCTTCGACGCGACGCGCGCACGCGTGGTCGCCGATCCGTCGCTCCGCGCCAACCAGGCGCTGCTCACGGCGCGCGGCTCGTTCGGCGAGCTCGCCCTCCGGCTCGACAACGTCGCCACGGCGAACCCGCGGACGTCGGCGATCACCGCGCAGAGCGTCGTCGCGGCGCTGCGCCGGCTGGTCGCCCCGCTCGTCGTCCCCGGGTAGCCGTGGCGAGCGCGCCGGCGACGGTTGCCGCGCCGTGGGTGAGGCAGGTCACCCTGCTGGTGACCGGCGTCGGCTGCCTCTTCGTCAGCACCACGCTGCTCGTGCCCGTCGTCCCGGTGCTGGCGGAGCGCACCGCGGGCAGCAGCGGCGCAGGGATCGCGACGGCGGCGTTCTACTTCCCGGCGGTCTGCGTCCAGCTCGCGATGCCCTCGCTCCTTCGCCGCGTGCCGACGGCGCCGCTGCTCGTCACGGGGCTGCTGCTCGCCGGGCTCCCGAGCCTGCTCTACATCGTCCTGGCCGAGCGCCTCTCCGCCGTGCTCGCGGCGACCGCCGTCCGCGGCGTCGGCTTCGGGGTGGCCACCGTCGCGCTCCTGACGGTCGTGGCGCAGGTGGCGCCGGCGGATCGCCGGGGCATGGTGATCGGCACCGCGGGGCTGGCCTCCGGTCTCCCCCTCGTCGTCTGCCCGGCGCTGGGCACGTACCTGCTCGCGCGGGGCGACGAGGACGTCGCGTTCGTGGCAGCGGCCGCCGTGGCGGCGGTCGGAGCGCTCGGCCTGACGCGCGTCGCGCGACCCGCGCTCCCGCCCGCGGCCGCGCTGCGGCTGCGCGAGGCGCTGACCGGGCCGCTGCTCTGGCCGTTCGCCTGGTTCCTCCTCGTCAGCCTCACCCGGGGGGCCGTGGTGAGCTTCGTCCCGATCCGCCTCGTCGCGGAGGGCCTCGCGAGCGCGGCGAGCTTCTTCCTCGTCTTCGGCCTCTTCGGCTACGCAGCGCGGTGGGGGGCGGGCTGGCTCGCCGACCGCGTCCCGGCCCGGGCGCTCGCCGTTCCCGCCGCGGTGTGCGTCCTGGCGGGGCTCGTGCTCCTCGCGGCGGGGCTCGAGACCGGCTACGTGCTCGCGTCGGCCGCGCTGTACGGATTGGGGACCGGAGCGCTGATGACCCTGTCGCAGCTCGACATGCTCGCCCGCTCGACCAGGGCGAGCTTCGCGGTGCCGACCGCGATCTGGAACGTCTCGATCGACTTCGGGGTCGGACTCGGGGGTGTCGTCTTCGGCCTGGTCGCCGCCGGTCTCGGCTACGACACGGCGTTCCGGCTCCTGCCCGTCGTGCTCGTCGTCGTGCTCGTCCTCGTGGCGATCGAGCCGCGGCCGGAGACACGGTCGCGCTGACCGGCCCGGGCGCCGGCGGTCAGGCTCCGGGCCAGACCTGCTCGAAGAGGCGCATGAAGTTCCCGCCGAGGATCTTGAGGACGTCCTCGTCCGAGTACCCCCGCGCGACGAGGCCGTCCGTGATCAGCTCGGCCTTCGCCATCGAGTCGAGACCCGTCGTGTAGTAGTGCTCGTAGGCGAACTCGCCGCCGAGCTCGGGGAACTGGGCGAGGAAGGTCACCTTGCGCTGCTCGAAGTCCTCGGGGGTCATCCCCTCGCTGATGTCCAGGCCGATCCCGACGTGGTCGACGCCCACGAGGTTGACGACGTAGTCGACCTGGTCGACGAAGTCCCCCATCGTCGACCCGCGCTTCAGCGCCTCGGGCGACATCAGCCGGGCGACCGCGTTGATGCCCATCACCCCGCCACGGGCGGCGAGCGCCCGGATCTCCTCGTCGGTCTTGTTCCGCTTCATGGGGTTCCTGGCGTAGACGCACGCGTGCGTGAACGACACGGGCACGCGCGACAGCTCGATCGTCTCGAGCGTGCTGCGCACGCCCGTGTGGGAGAGGTCGATGAGGACCCCGAGGCGGTTCAGCTCACCGACGAGCTCGCGACCGAAGACGCTCAGGCCGGCGTCGGCGCTCTCCCCGCAGCCGTCGGCGACGAGGTTGCGGCGCTGGTAGGTGAGCTGCACGATCCGGAGCCCCAGCCGGTGCAGGAGGTCGAGGTATTCGAGCTTGCCCTCGATTGGGTCGGAGTTCTGGAAGCCGAGGATCACGGCGGAGCCGCCGTCGGCCTTGGCGGCGCGGATGTCGTTGGCCGCGTGGGCGATGCGGATGTCGTCGCGTCCGTCCATCGCCTGCAGCAGGTAGGAGAGGTTCCGCATCGTGTCCGCGAAGCCGTCCTTGTACGAGACGGTCAGGTTGACGGCTGCGACACCGCCCTCGCGCATGATCTCCGGGAGCTTGAACTCGGCGGTGCGGCTCGTCGGCATGCAGACCTTGCCGCCGCCGAGGCCGTTGACGATCACCGCCTGCTCGTGCAGGGCGCGGACGCGGGCGGCGCTCTCCGTCGAGGTGCTCATTCGGTCGCTCCGAGTCGTCTGGGAAGTCGCGA
>JBEVIG010000173.1:0-10635 GCA_040510855.1 Solirubrobacteraceae bacterium | reverse complement strand
TCGATCGCCGACCAGGCCGAGGCCGTCGGCCGCGCGCTGGGGATGGACGAGGTGGAGCTGCACGACCTGCGCCTGGCCGCCGTGTTCCACGACATCGGGAAGATCGCGGTGCCGGAGTCGATCCTCAACAAGCCGGGGCCGCTCACCCCCGAGGAGCGCGCGGTCATGGAGCGCCACACGATCGTCGGCGAGCAGATCCTCGCGCCGGTCGAGTTCCTCGCGGGCGTGCGCCCGCTCGTCCGCCATGAGCACGAGCGCTGGGACGGCGCGGGCTACCCCGACGGGCTCGCCGGCGACACCATCCCGCTCGGGTCGCGGATCATCCTCGCGTGCGACGCGCTGCACGCGATGACGTCGGACCGCCCGTACCGCCGCGCGCTGCCGCTCGCCGACGCGATCGCCGAGCTCCGCCGGCACGCCGGCACGCAGTTCGACCCGGCCGTGGTCGACGCGCTCCTGGGCGTCCTCGCGCCCGTGTAACGCAGGGGTTGTACGCCTGACTACTCTCGGAAGTACTGACTTCAGAGAGGAAAACCGCGTGTTCTTGTTCCGCGAGAAGATGAAGATGATCGACCCCGAGCGGGCGCTGCCCGGCCGGGACGCCGAGATGCCCGTGCCCGCGAGCCACGACGTGCTCGGCACGCCGCTCAAGGGCCCGTTCCCCGAGGGCTTCCAGCAGCTCGTCGTCGGGATGGGCTGCTTCTGGGGCGCCGAGCGCCTGTTCTGGCAGCTCCCGGGCGTCCACACGACCGCCGTTGGCTACGCCGGCGGCTACACGCCGAACCCCACCTACGAGGAGGCCTGCTCCGGCTCGACCGGGCACACGGAGGCCGTGCTCGTCGTCTGGGACCCGGCGAAGGTCTCGCTCGACCGCATCCTGCGGACGTTCTGGGAGGGCCACGACCCGACCCAGGGCATGCGCCAGGGCAACGACGCCGGCACCCAGTACCGCTCGGCGATCTACTACGGCTCGGAGGAGCAGCGCGCGGCCGTCGAGGCCTCCCGCGAGCGCTTCCAGGCCGCGCTCTCGGACGCCGGCCGCGGCGAGATCACCACCGAGATCGCCCCCGCCGGCCCGTTCTACTACGCCGAGGCCTACCACCAGCAGTACCTGGCGAAGCACCCGAACGGCTACTGCGGCCTGGGCGGCACGGGCGTCTCCTGCCCGGTCGGTGTCCCGACCTCCTGAGCGCTGCGCTCCCTCGGCTCGCCATGCGAAGCTGAGGGAGCTCCAGGAGGGGTGGCAGAGCGGTCGAATGCGCTGGTCTTGAAAACCAGAGTCCGTTCACGCGGACCGCGGGTTCGAATCCCGCCCCCTCCGCTGACCGTCGCGCCGCGAGGTACTTGCGCGCGCAACTAGTTGCGTCTACAATGGGTTGCACCATGCGACTCGACGGCATCCATCACATCTCCGCCATCACGGGCGACGCCCGCGGGAACGTCGACTTCTACACGCGCGTCATGGGGCTCCGGATGATCGCCAAGACGGTCAACCAGGACGACCCGTCCGTCTACCACCTCTTCTACGGCGACGAGCACGCCCGCCCCGGCGCCGACCTCACGTTCTTCGAGTACCCCGGGGCGAAGCCCGGACGGGCCGGCGCCGGGATGGTCCACACGGTCGTCTGGCGCGTCGGCTCCGCCGCGGCGCTCGACTTCTGGGAGCAGCGGCTGGCCGCCGAGGGGATCGCGACCGATCGCGGCGAGACGCTCCGCTTCGCCGACCCCGAGGGCCTCGGCCACGAGCTCCTGGTCGCCACGACGGACGACCCGGCGCTGATCGCCGAGCACCCCGAGGTGCCGGCGGAGCACGCGCTGCAGGGCTTCGAGGGCGTCCGCGCGTACACCGCGCACGCGCAGGGCTCCGCGCTGATCCTCGAGAAGCTGATGCACGCGACCCGCACGGCCGACGACACGTTCGAGCTGCGCGGCGACCGCCGCGGCGGCTGGATCCGCTTCGATCCCGCCCCCGAGGAGCGCGGGCGGCCGAGCGCCGGCACGGTCCACCACATCGCCTGGGGCACGACGGACGACGAGCTGCCCGCCTGGATCGACCTCCTGAACGAGGTGAAGATCCCGAACAGCGGCTACGTCGACCGCCACTACTTCCACTCGCTCTACTTCCGCGAGCCGGGCGGGATCCTCTACGAGCTCGCCACCGCCGAGCCGGGCTTCACCGTCGACGGCCCGGAGGAGGACCTCGGCAAGACGCTGATCCTGCCGCCCTTCCTCGAGCACCGGCGCGCGGAGATCGAGGCGCGGCTGACCCCGCTCCCCGACCCGCGGGCGGACCGCGGCGTCACAGCACGGTGAGCTGGAGCAGCGCGCCGATCACGCCGCAGCCCAGCACCACCCACAGCACCGTGAGCTTCCCCGACCAGCGGTAGAGCGCCGCGAACGCGCCGAGCGCCAGCAGCGCGCTCGGCCAGTCGGGGACGCTCGCGTCGAGCAGGTCGACGGTGACCGCGGCGATCAGCCCCACGACCGCCGCCGTCACGCCCAGCAGGAACGGCCGCAGCCGCTCGTCGCCCGACGCCGCGACGAGCTGCCGGTGCAGGTACAGCGGGAAGACGAAGGCCGGCAGGAACACGCCCAGCGTGATCAGCACCGCGCCGCCGACACCCCCGGCGAGATAGCCGATGAACGTCGCGAAGATGATCAGCGGCGCCGGCAGGATGCCGCTGATCGCCAGCCCGTCGACGAGCTGGTCCTGCGTGAGCCAGCCGTGCCCCTCGACCGCGCTCTCCTGCAGCAGCGGCACGGCCGAGTATGCGCCGCCGAACGTCAGCAGCCCCGTCTTGAGCCCCTCGAGGAAGAGCTGGAGGCCGAGCGGCAGCGACGCCGCGAGCACGATCACGACGGCGAGCACGCCCGGGGAGACCGACAGCGCGCCGCCGCGCGGGAGCCGCCGCCAGGCCCAGTGCAGGAGACCGCCGGCGGCGAGCACGACGAGGAACGGCGCCCCCAGGAAGAGCGTCGCCGCGAAGGCCGCCACCGCGAGCAGGGCGAGGGGCACATCCGTGACGAACGCGCGCGCAAGCCGCACGACCGCCATCGCCACGAGGGCGGCGACCGCGGCCTGCAGCCCGTAGAGCAGGTCCTGGTCGATGCCGGCCTCGACGTAGACCGCCGACGCGGCGACCATGAGCACGAACCCGGGCAGCATGAAGCCGAGCCCCGCGAGCAACCCGCCCAGCCGCCCGCCGCGCAGCACGCCGAGATGCACGCAGAGCTCGTGCGCCTCCGGCCCCGGCAGCACCTGGTAGACGGCGAGCGTCCTCGCGAACTCCTCGTCGTCGACCCAGCCGAGCTCGTCCACGCACTCCTTCCGGATCATCGCGATCTGCGCGGCCGGCCCGCCCCAGGCGAGCGCGCCGAAGCGCAGGAACCGCAGGAAGATGTGGCCGGGCGGCTCGCGCATCGGTCGGAGCGGCCGCGAACGGTACCGACGTTTGCGCTCCCGCCCCCGACGGGCACGTCTCTCGCCGATGCACGCCCCGCAGCGCGTCGTCCTCTTCCGTCCCCGCACGGTGCTCCAGGTCGCCGGCGTCCTCCTCGGCATCGCGCTGGCGCTGTGGATCGTCTGGGTCTCGATCCGCGTGCTGACGTGGGTCTTCGTCGCCCTCTTCCTCGCCCTCGCGCTCGAGCCCGGCGTCCGCTTCCTCCAGCAGCACGGGATGCAGCGCCGCGGGGCCGCCGTCGCGGTGATCTACCTGAGCGCGTTCGGCTTCCTCGCCCTGCTGGCCGCGCTGCTCGTGCCGCCGCTCGTCGACGAGGTCGACGGCCTGGCCGACGCGGCGCCCGGCTACGTCGAGGACATCACGGCCGGCCGCGGGCCGCTCGGCTTCCTGCAGACGGACTACCACGTCGTCGACCGCGTCCGGTCGGCGACAGAGTCGGGCGGCGCCTCGCTGCTCGGGGGCGGCGCGGGCACGGTGGTCGACATCGGCCGCGGCGTCATCACCGGCGTCTTCGGCTTCATCACGATCGTCTTCCTGACGCTGTTCATGATCCTCGAGGGCCCGACCTGGGTGGAGCGCGGCCTGGCCCTCATGCCCGAGGAGTCGCGCCCGCGCTGGCGCGACGTCGGCCACCGGATCGCGCAGACCGTCTCGGGCTACGTCACCGGCAACCTGCTGCTCTCCGTCATCGCCGGCGTCACCTCGACGATCGCGCTGCTGATCATGGGCGTCCCGTTCGCCCTCGCGCTCGGCCTCGTCGTCGCCGTCCTCGACCTCATCCCGCTCGCGGGCGCGACGCTCGCCGGCCTCCTGCTCACGACCGTCGGCCTGCTCACCTCGCTGACGGCCGGCATCGTGCTGCTCGTCTTCTTCATCCTCTACCAGCAGCTCGAGAACCACGTGCTGCAGCCGCTGGTCTACGGCCGCACCGTGCAGCTCTCGCCGCTCGTGGTGCTGATCTCGATCCTGATCGGCTCGGAGGTCGCGGGCATCCTCGGCGCGCTGGGCGCGATCCCCGTCGCGGGCACCCTGCAGATCCTCCTCCAGGACTGGCTGGAGCACCGCCGCGGCGGCGACCCCGAGCCCGCCCTAGCGCCGTCCGCGGCCCATCCGGTCGAGCTCCTCGAGTGACTGCCCCGCGCCGAGCGCGACGCACTCGAGCGGCGCGTCGGCCACCCGGGTCGGCATCCCCGTCTCGGCCTCGAGCCGGTCCTCCAGCCCGCGCAGCAGCGCGCCGCCGCCGGCGAGCAGGATGCCCTCCTTCGTGATGTCGGCCGCCAGCTCCGGCGGCGTCTCCTCGAGCGTCGCGTGGACGGCGGCGAGGATGTCGGAGAGCGGCGAGGCGATCGCGGTGCGGACCTCGTCGCCCGAGAGCTCCACCTCGCGCGGCAGGCCCGACGTCAGGTCCCGCCCGCGCACCATCGTCCGCAGGTCCCAGCCTGGGGTGGCGGCCGCGACCGCGAGCTTGATCCCCTCCGCGCTCTGCGAGCCGATCGCCATCCGGTGCTCGTTGCGGATGTGGTTCGTGATCGCCTCGTCGAGGTCGTAGCCGCCGACGCGCAGCGAGCGCGAGACGACGAGCCCGCCGAGCGAGATGACCGCCACCTCGGAGGTGCCGCCGCCGATGTCGACCACCATCCGGCCGACCGGCTCGGCGATCTCCAGCCCGGCGCCGATCGCGGCCGCGAGCGACTCCTCGATCAGATGCACCTCGCGCGCGCCCGCCGAGAGCGACGCCTCCTCGACCGCCCGCCGCTCGACCTCCGTCACGCCCGACGGCGCGCACATCACGAGCCGCGGCCGGCTGAAGCGCGAGGAGAGGACCTTCTCCATGAAGCGCCGGAGCATCGCCTCGGTCACCTCGAAGTCGGCGATCACGCCGTGGCGGAGCGGCCGGTCGGCGGAGATGTTGGCCGGGGTGCGGCCGATCATCAGCTGCGCCTCGGAGCCGACGGCGTGCACCTCGCCCGTGCGCTCGTCGATCGCGACGACCGACGGCTCGGACAGGACGATGCCGCGGCCGCGCACGTAGACGACCGTGTTCGCGGTCCCCAGGTCGATGGCCATGTCGCCGACATGGCGCAGGGCGGCGAAGACCCCGCGCCGCCGGCCGGAGCGTCTGCCCGGCGTCACGCCTCCACACTCGCACACTCGGGCCCGCGCGTTCGCGACTCCCGTTGCAAATCGGCCCGCTTGCACCGCTCCGCACGAAGTTCTGCGGAGAGAGCGGGGAAGGAGGTTGACGGCACCTCGGGCCGCGGCTTGCATCCCGCGGTGAGAGAGGATGCCGCAGCCGCGCCAGATCTACGCGAGCACGCAGCACCGGCGCGACCGCCGCCGGCGCCGCCGGTCCTCGCGCGCCGGGCCGCGGATCGCGGCGGTCGCGGCCCTCACCACGGCGGTCGTCGTCGCCGCCGAGGCGATCCGCTCACTCGCTTGACGGCGGCTCCGTCCGCGGCAGGCCGGGGAGCGGGGCGTCGTCGGGATCGAGCTCGGCGGGAACGCCGAGCGGCTGGTCGTGGATCTCCGGCTCGCCGCCGCCGGGCTCGGGCGTCGTCTCGGGGATCTCCGGGTCGTCCGGGGTGATCGGGTTCTCGTCCACTGCTCAGCCGGATACCCGCAGTTCCGCGGGCGCACCCCACGGATGCAGGACGGCCGGGATCTCGACGGTCCCGTCCTCGCGCTGGCCGTTCTCGAGCAGGGCGATCAGCGTCCGCTGCACCGCGACCGCGGTGCCGTTGAGCGTCGCCACGTGGCGCGGCCCGCCCTCGGGCGGCCGGAAGCGGATGTTGAGCCGGCGCGCCTGGAAGTCGGTCGTGTTCGACGTCGAGGTCACCTCGCGGAAGCGCTGCTGCCCCGGCAGCCAGGCCTCGCAGTCGTACTTCTTCACCGCCGACGAGCCGAGCTCGTCCACCGCGATGTTCACGACGCGGTACGGGATCTGCAGCGCCGTGAGGATCTCCTCCTCGTGCGCGAGCAGCCGCTCGTGCTCGTCGCGCGCCTCCTCGGGCGCCAGGAAGCTGAACATCTCGACCTTGTCGAACTGGTGCACGCGGAAGATGCCCCGCGTGTCGCGCCCGGCGGCACCCGCCTCGCGGCGGAAGCAGGGCGAGAAGCCCGCGTAGCGGAGCGGCAGCCGATCCCCCTCGAGGATCTCGCCCGCGTGCAGCGACGCGAGCGCGACCTCGCTCGTCCCCGTGAGGTAGAGCGCGTCGTCGGCGAGCCGGTAGATCTGCTGCTCGGTGTCGGGCAGGAAGCCCGTCCCGTACAGCGCCTCCTCCCGCACGAGCACCGGCGGGATCACCGGCTCGAAGCCGTGGCCGCGCAGCACCTCCATCGCCCAGCGCACGAGCGCCAGCTCGAGCAGCACGAGATCGCCCTTGAGGTACGCGAAGCGGGAGCCGGACACGCGCGCGCCCGCCTCCATGTCGATCCAGGCCGCGCCCAGCTCGAGGTGGTCCTTGGGCGGGTGGGTGAGAGTCCGTCGCTCCCCGCGCACGTAGAGGACCTCGTCCTCGTCGGCGGCGGTCGGGTCGGGCGGGTTGGGCAGCGCCCTGAGCTCCGCGTCGAGCTCCGCCTGCACGCCGTCGAGCTCCTCGCGCAGCGCCTTGCCGCGTGCGGCCACGGTCTGCATCGCGGCGATCGCCCCCGCGGCGTCCTCGCCGGCCTTCTTCGCCGCCGCGATGGCCTGTGACGCCTGGTTCTGCTGCGCCTTTATGCCCTCGACCTCCGGCAGCAGCTCGCGCCGGCGCACGTCGAGCGCGAGCACGCGCTCCAGCCGCTCGGCCGAACCGTCGCGCCGCCGCGCGAGCGCCTCGCGCACGGGCGCGGGATCGTCCCGGATCGCCTTCAGGTCGAGCACGGGCGGGAGACTAGAGGGCGAAGCCCGGTCTCGCCTGGACACGGACGTCCAGCGTTTCCGTCAGAACGCCGTCCGGATGACCGGCGGAGCTACCTGGCCGCGCCCCGCCCCGCGGGGCTCAGGGGGAGTCGCTCGGCTCGGGCGTCGACTCGGGCGCGAACGACGGCGGCACCTTGCCGCCCGAGTTCGCGGCGAGGAAGTCTGCGACCTTCTCCGCGTCCTCGCCCACGAGGATGTCCTGCGGCATCGGGCCCGAGGAGAAGCCGCCGTTGGCGATCGCGTAGAGCACCTGGTCGCGGTCGACCTTGCGCTGGTCGAAGTTCGGACCGTCGACGTACTCGCGGCCGTTCGGGTCCGTCGCGGAGCCCTCGGTGCCGGCCACGCTCAGCGTGTGGCAGCCCGCGCAGTTCTGCTGGAACAGCTCCGCGCCCTCGTAGTTCGGGTCGTCCTCCGCCAGTTGGATGCCCTGCTCGCCGCACGCGCCGATCGCGACGGCGGCGAGAACGCCCAGACCGAGGGCGGCGAGACGGGAACGGCCGGAACGGGGCATGCGGCCGGACAGCATACGTGACCCGGGCCGACGTCATGCCCGCAGGCGCGCCATGCTGCGCGGGAGATGACCACGGTGCACATCGTCCTCGGCGTGGCCGTCGTCGCGGCCAACCTCGCGGCCGGCGTCTACGGCGCGGTCGCCTGGTGGCGCTGGTTCCTCCCGCCGGGCTTCTGGCCGCTCCTGCGCACCGCGCAGGCGCTCGTCGTCGTGCAGGCGCTCGTCGGCGTGGTGCTCGTGCTGCTCGGCGACGACCTGCCGCGCCTGCACCTCGTCTACGGCCTGACGCCGCTCGCCGTCGCCTTCTTCGCCGAGCAGCTCCGCGCCGTCTCGGCCCAGACCGAGCTCGACAAGCGCGGGCTCGCGGGCCGCGACGACGTGGCGCGCCTGTCAGACATCGACCAGCGGCTGCTGGTGGAATCGATCGTGCGCCGGGAAATCGGTGTCATGGCGGCTTCCGCGCTCGTGGTCGCGGGTTTGGGGGTACGCGCCTCGGGATGGTTTTGAGGCTGCGTTCAGGAAGATGCGAATGCCACTAAGTAACACCTCCGCACAAACAGTGCTAAGAATGCGCCTCGGATGATCCGTTCCTATCTTCCGGCGCTCGTCTTCCTGGGGCTCGGAGCCACGCTCGGGCTCGTCTTCACCTTCGTCAACGCGCTGCTCGGGAACGTCCTGCGCCGCGACCAGGCCCGCCGGTCGCAGACGGACCCGTACGAGTGCGGGCTCCCGTCCGAGGTCAAGCAGAACTTCCGGTTCGGGATCTCCTTCTACCTCGTCGCGATGCTGTTCATCCTGTTCGACATCGAGACGATCCTGCTCTACCCCGTCGCGCTCCAGCTCGACACGCTCGGGGTGTTCGCCCTGGTGGAGACGATCGTCTTCATCTTCCTGTTGCTGATCGCCTACGTGTACGTATGGCGGAGAGGAGCCCTCGAATGGAGGTGACCCGCAGCCAGCTCGGGTCCGGCCCCAACGCGGAGTTCCGCGCGCGCCAGCTGCGTGCGCGCGACATGCTGCGGGGCGCGCTCGAGGGGGAGGAGCTCGAGAAGCACGTCGAGCAGGGCGTGCTGACCACCACGCTGGAGAAGGCCGGCCGCTGGGCGGTCGGCAACGCCAACTTCCCGCTCTCGTTCGGCCTCGCCTGCTGCGCGATGGAGTGGATGTCGCACATGGGCCCGCGCATCGACATCGCGCGCTTCGGCTTCGAGGCCGCGCGCGCCACCCCGCGCCAGGCCGACACGATCTTCCTGTCGGGCCGGATCTCGATCAAGATGGCGCCGATCATCCGGCGCATCTACGAGCAGATGCTCGAGCCGCGCTACGTGATCGCGATGGGCGCCTGCTCGTCCTCGATGGGCGTGTTCAACAACTACGCGCTCGTCCCCGGCGACAAGTTCCTCCCGGTCGACATCCACGTGCCCGGCTGCCCGCCGCGCCCCGAGTCGCTCGTGCACGGCGTGCTGAAGCTGCGCGCCGCGATCCTCTCCCAGCCCGACGAGGGCTGGCGCAGCCGCTACGGCGGCGTCGGCACCGAGGAGGTGGTCGCGGACCTCGAGCGCGACGACCCGGGCGCCGTCCACGCGATCAACGTGAGCGGCGGCAACATCGGGGCCAAGCCCTGATGCCCGACGCGACCGGTCTGGAGCTGATCGCCCAGGAGCTGCGCGACGCGGACGCCGACGCGATCCAGGGCACTGTGTTCTTCCGCGAGCACGCCGCGCTGCTCGTCGCCCCGGCCGCCGTGCCGGCCACGCTCCAGCACCTCAAGGGCAAGGGCTTCGCCTTCCTCGCCTCCGTGCACGGCGTCGACTACTTCCCCGAGGAGCCGCGACTCGGCGTGCACTACGAGATGCTCGACATGGTCGAGGTCGACCGGATCTCCGTGCGCACGCGCGTGCTGCTGGACGACCCGCACGTGCCGAGCGTGACGCCCGACTGGCCGACCGCCGACCATCAGGAGCGCGAGGTCTACGACATGTTCGGGGTGATCTTCGACGGCCACCACGACCTCCGCCGCATCCTGATGCCGGAGGATTACGAGGGCCATCCGCAGCGGCGCGACTTCCCGATCGGTGGGGAGCCCGTGCTCTTCACCCACAACGAGCGCACGACCCCCGACTGGTGGTCCTGATGAGCGACCTCGACACCCGGCTGACGCCCGACATCGGCTACCGCGAGATGGAGGAGAGCTACGAGCTCTCCCACATCCAGCACCCCGAGTCCGACGAGCTGCTGACGATCAACTTCGGGCCGCACCACCCGGCCACCCACGGCGTGCTGCGCCTGCTCGTGACGCTCGAGGGCGAGATCGTCCGCGACTCGAAGCCGATCATGGGCTACGTCCACACCGGCATCGAGAAGACGGCCGAGGACAAGGCGTACTGGAAGGCCATCCCCGTCGTCGAGCGGATGGACTACCTCGCGTACTACTTCAACGCGATGGCGTTCATCGGCTCCGTCGAGTCGATCCTCGAGCTCGAGGTGCCCAAGCGCGCCCAGTACCTGCGCGTGCTCCACATGGAGCTCAACCGGATCCAGTCGCACCTCGTGTGGCTCGGGACCACCGCGCTGGACCTCGGCGCGATCTCGATGTTCTGGTACTGCTTCCGCGACCGCGAGCAGATCGTCGACCTGTTCGAGATGTCGTCGGGCCAGCGCATGCACACGCGCTACTTCCAGGTCGGCGGCGTCTTCGAGGACATCCCGGTCGGCTGGGTCGAGAAGGCGCGCCGCTTCGCCGAGCAGATGCCCGACCGCGT
>JBEVIG010000172.1:0-25295 GCA_040510855.1 Solirubrobacteraceae bacterium | reverse complement strand
CGGTGAAGGGCGTCTACACGAACAAGGCGCCGGGCGGCGTGGCCTACCGGTGCTCGTTCCGCGTGACCGAGGCCGCGTACCTCGTCGAGCGGATGGTCGACCTGATGGCCGACGAGCTCGGGATGGACCCGGTCGAGCTGCGGATGAAGAACTTCATCCGCCCCGAGCAGTTCCCGTACACGACGAAGACCGGCTGGACCTACGACTCGGGCGACTACGCGGCGACCATGCGCGAGGCGCTGCGGATCGCGGGCTACGACGAGCTGCGGGCCGAGCAGGCCGAGAAGCGCAGCCGCGGCGAGCTGATGGGCATCGGCGTCTCGTTCTTCACGGAGACGGTCGGCGCCGGCCCGCGCAAGGACATGGACATCGCGGGCCTCGGCATGGCCGACGGCGCCGAGCTCCGCGTCCACCCGACGGGGAAGGCCGTCCTGCGGATCTCGGTCAAGACCCAGGGCCAGGGCCACGAGACGACCTTCGCGCAGATCGTCGCCGAGGAGCTCGGCATCCCGCCCGAGGACGTCGAGGTCGTCCACGGCGACACGGACCAGACGCCGTTCGGGCTCGGCACGTACGGCAGCCGCTCGACGCCGGTGTCTGGCGCGGCGACCGCGATGGTGTCGCGCAAGATCCGCGACAAGGCGCGGCTGATCGCCGGCGCGGCGCTCGAGGTGTCCCCCGACGACCTCGAGTGGGAGAAGGGGCGCTGGTTCGTGAAAGGCGACCCGGAGAAGGGCAAGACGATCCAGGAGCTCGCCTTCGCCTCGTTCGGGTCGCTCGAGCTGCCCGACGGCGTGGAGGGGCACCTCGACGCGGTCGCCGTCTACGACCCGCCGAACCTCACCTACCCGTACGGCGCCTACATCTGCGTGGTCGACGTCGACCCGGGGACGGGCGAGATCAAGCTCCGCCGCTTCATCGCGGTCGACGACTGCGGCGTGCGGATCAACCCGATGGTCGTCGACGGCCAGATCATGGGCGGCCTGGCCGAGGGCGTCGGGATCGCGCTGATGCAGCACATCGCGTTCGACGAGCAGGGCAACTGCCTGAGCGGCTCGCTGATGGACTACCTCGTCCCGAGCTCGATGGAGTGCCCGGACTGGGAGCTCGGCGCGACGGTCACGCCCTCCCCGCATCACCCGATCGGCGCGAAGGGCATCGGCGAGTCGGCGAACGTGGGCTCCCCGCCGGCGGTCGTCAACGCCGTCGTCGACGCGCTCGAGCCGTTCGGCGTGCGCCACCTCGACATGCCCGTCACGCCCGCGCGCGTGTGGGCCGCGATGCGGGACGGCGGTTCGTGAGCCCGACCGCGGCCGAGCTGCTCGAGTCCGGCACGGCGTTCGTCGAGGCCACGGTCGTGCGCTGCGCCGCCCCGACGAGCGCGCGGCCCGGCGACCGCGCGATCGTGCTGGGCGACGGCACGATCCAGGGGTTCGTCGGCGGCTCGTGCGCCGACACGACGGTGCGGCTGCAGGCGCTGCGGGCGCTCGAGACGGGCGAGCCGGTGCTGCTGCGGATCCTCCCGGGCGAGCAGGACGGCCCGGGCGAGGAGGACGGCACGGTCGTGGTGGCCAACCCATGTCTCAGCGGCGGGGCGCTCGAGCTGTTCCTCGAGCCCCACCTGCCCGCCGAGCGCATCGCGATCGCCGGCGAGTCCCCGGTGGCACTGGCGCTCGCCGGGCTCGCGGCGCCGCTCGGCTTCGCCGCCCGGGTGGGCGCGACCGCGCGCGAGGGCGACTTCGCGGCCGTCGTCGCTTCCCTCGGGCACGGCGACGAGGAAGCGGTGCGGGCCGGGCTCGCGGCCGGCTGCGAGTACGTCGGGCTCGTCGCCTCGCGCACCCGCGGGGCGGCGGTGCTGGACGTGCTGCGGGGCGAGGGCGTCGACGTCGCGCGCGTGCGCACGCCCGCGGGCGTGGAGATCGGTGCGCGCTCGCACGCCGAGATCGCGCTCTCGATCCTCGCCGAGCTGGTCGCGGTGCGGCGGGCGCGGGCGGTGGCGCCGGTCGTGCCTGCGGAGGCCGTCGACCCCGTGTGCGGGATGACCGTGGCGGTGGGACCGGACACCCCGACGGCGGGCGGGCACGCGTTCTGCTGCGAGGGCTGCCGCGACCGCTGGCTGGCGCGTGTCGGCTGAGCCGTTCGTCACCGGCCTGGTGCTGGCCGCGGGCGGCTCCTCGCGCCTCGGGCGGCCGAAGCAGCTGCTGCCCTACCGGGGCGCGACGCTGCTCGACGCCGTGCTCGGGACGGCGCGCGCGTGCCGGTTCGACCAGCTGCTCGTCGCGATCGGCGGGGCGGCCGACGCCGTCCGCGCGGGCGTCGACCTGCGCGGCGCGGGTGTGGTCGTCAACGACGCGTACGGGAGCGGCTGCTCGTCCTCGATCGCGGCGGCGCTCGACGCGCTCGACCCGCGCTGCGACGTGCTCGTGCTGCTCCTCGGCGATCAGCCGGGCGTCACCGCGTGCACGGTCGACGCGCTGCTGGCCGGGCGCGGCGGCGCGCCGCTCGCCGTCTGTGCGTACGAGGACGGCCGCGGCCACCCGTTCGCGTTCGAGCGCCACGTCTTCGGCGAGCTCGCGGCGCTGCACGGCGACAAGGCGGTGTGGAAGCTGCTCGACCGGCGGCCGGGCGACGTCGCCGAGGTGGCGGTGCCCGGGCGGGTGCCGCTCGACGTGGACACCTGGGACGACTACGAGGCGGTCCTGGCCGCTGCGCCGTCGTGAGCGGCACCGCGCTCGCGGAGCGGCTGCCCGACGCCGGGGCGGTCGCCGCTGCGCTCGAGCACGTCGACTACCTCGCCGACCCGGGGCTGGCCACGGCGATCTTCCTGTCGCTCCGGCTCCCGCAGCCGCTCCTGCTGGAGGGCGAGGCCGGCGTCGGCAAGACGGAGGCCGCGCGGGCGCTGGCCACCGCGCTCGGCACGCGGCTGATCCGGCTGCAGTGCTACGAGGGCATGGACAGCGCCGAGGCGCTCTACGAGTGGAACTACTCGCGCCAGCTCCTCCGCATCCGGCTCGCGGAGGCGAGCGGCGCGGCGCTCGCCGAGGAGGACCTGTTCGCCCGCGAGTACCTGCTCAGCCGGCCCGTGCTCGAGGCGATCGAGCACCCGGGTCCGCTCCCGGCCGTGCTGCTCGTCGACGAGCTCGACCGCGCCGACCCGGACTTCGAGGCGTTCCTGCTCGAGGTGCTGGCCGATGCGGCGGTGACGATCCCCGAGCTCGGGACGATCACGGCGACGGTGCCGCCGGCGGTGATCCTCACCTCCAACCGCACGCGCGATCTCCACGACGCGCTCAAGCGCCGCTGCCTCTACCACTGGATCGACCATCCGTCGGCCGACCGCGAGGTGGAGATCGTGCGGCGGCGCGTGCCGGGGACGTCGCCCGAGCTCGCCCGCGACGTGGTCGCCGCGCTCGCGCGGCTGCGGAGCGCCGACGTCCAGAAGCCGCCGGGGATCGCCGAGGGCATCGACTGGGTCGCGGCGCTCGAGCTGCTCGGGGCGGAGCGGCTCGAGCCGGAGGCCGCCGACCGCACGCTCGGCGCGGTGCTCAAGTACCGCGAGGACCAGCAGGCGGTGCGGGCGGCTGGGCTCGAGGCGCTCGTGGGGCGGTCGGCGTGAGCACGTTCGCGCGGGCGCTGCAGCGCGACCCGGCCTTCACGGCCGTGGCGCTCGGACGCGCGCTGCAGGCCGCCGGGCTGCCCGTCGCGCCCGACCGCAGCGCGCGCTTCGCGACCGCGGCGGCGCTGCTGGGCGCCACGGACCGCGACGCGCTCTACTGGGCGGCGCGGCTGGCCTTCGTGAGCGCGCGGGACGAGCTCCCCGTGTTCGACGCGGTCTTCGCCGAGCTGGTCGAGGGGATCGCGGACCCCGCGGGCGGCGGGCGCGGCGACCCGAACGCCGCGCCGCCGCCTCCGGGCCGCCGCCCGCACGCGCGCGCGCCGAGCCCGCAGCGGGCGTCCGGCGGCGGGGGCGGCGGGACCGCGGCGGGCACGGGCCCGGGGCGGTCCGAGACGCGCGAGCTGCCGGCCGGCGGCGCGGCGAGCGATGCCGAGCGCCTCGCCGACATCCGGCTGGAGGAGCTCGACGACGCCGAGCTCGAGCTCGTCGGGCGGCTGCTCCGCGCGCTGGCGATCGCGACGCCGCCGCGGCGGGCGCGGCGCTCGCGCCGGTCGCGGCGCGGGGAGCACCTCGACGTGCGGGCGACGCTGCGGCGGAGCCACCGGACCGCCGGCGACCCGGTCATGCGGCTGCACCGGCGGCGGCGCGAGCGGCCGCGGCCGCTGGTGGCGCTCCTCGACGTGTCCGGTTCGATGGCGCCGTACGCCCGCGTGTACCTGCTGGCGCTCGAGGGCGCTGCGCGCGGAGCGGGCGCGGAGACGTTCGTGTTCGCAACGCGGCTCACGCGTGTGACGCGCGCGCTGCGCGAGGGGCGGGCGCGCGCCGCGGTGGAGCGGGCGTCGGCCGCCGCGCCCGACTGGGCCGGCGGCACGCGGCTCGGCGAGGCGGTGCGGGCGTTCAACGACCGCCACGGCCGGCGCGGGATGGCCCGCGACGCCGTGGTCGTGATCTTCTCCGACGGCTGGGAGCGCGGCGACCCGGCGCTGCTCGGCCGCGAGATGGAGCGGCTCGCCCGGCTCGCGTACCGGATCGTCTGGGTCAACCCGCGCGTCGCCGCGCCGGGGTTCGCCCCGGTGACCGGCGGCATGGCCGCGGCGCTGCCGCACGTCGACGAGCTGGTGAGCGGCCACAGCCTCGCGGCGCTCGACGCGGTCGTCGAGGCGGTGGCACGGCACCGATGAACCCGAGGAGGCCCTGATGCGCTTCGAGAACCAGTTCACCGTCGACGCCCCGATCGAGCAGGTGTGGGAGACCGTGCTCGACGTGGAGCGCGTCGCCCCGACCGTGCCCGGGGCGCAGGTGCTCGAGCAGGTCTCCGACGACGCCTACAAGGTGGCGATCAAGGTCAAGGTCGGGCCGATGTCGATGACGTACCGCGGCGAGGTCGAGATCACGGAGCGCGACGAGGCCGGCCACCGCGCGGTGATGAAGGCGCGCGCGAAGGAGTCGCGCGGCCAGGGGACGGCGGACGCCGACGTCGTGATGGTGCTCGCCGACGGCGCCGGGACGACGTCGGCGACGGTGACGACCGACGTCCAGCTCAGCGGCAAGGTCGCGACGATGGGCCAGGGCGTCCTGCAGGACGTCAGCCGGCGGCTGGTCGAGACCTTCGCGGGCAACCTCGCAGCGATGCTCGAAGGCGGGGCGGCCGAGGAGCCGGCCGCGCCGGAGCCTGCGGCCGCGGCCGCGCCGCCGCCTCCCCCGCCGCCGCCCCCGCCGGCGGCAGAGCCCGACGATGCGCTCGACCTCGGCTCGCTCGGGGGTGCGGTCGTGCTCGAGCGCCTGCGCGATCCGCAGGTGCTCGGCGCCGTCGTCGCCCTCGTCGCCCTGGTCGCCTTCCTGCTCGGCCGGCGGTCGAAGGGCTGATGCCCCCGTTCGCGCACGTCGCCGGCCTGCCCGTGGAGGAGCTCGTCCCCGGGCTCGCCGCGGGCGGGCTGCTGTGCCTCGGCCGCGTGCGCGCCGCGGTCGGTCAGCGGCGGCGGGCGACCAGCTCGGGCACGTCCGCGACGGAGTCGGCGATCGCCGTGGGCTCGACGCCCGAGTCGCGCAGCGCCTCCTCGCGGAACTTGCCCGTGCGGACGAGCACGGCGGCGAGGCCGGCCGCGAGCGCGCCGCCGACGTCGCTCTCGACGTCGTCGCCGACCATCAGCGCGTCGGCGGGGTCCGTGCCGAGGTCGGCGAGCGCGGTGGCGAAGAACGCGGGCGCCGGCTTGCCGACGACGACGGCCTCGGTGCGCGTCGCGTACTCGAGCGCGGCGACGAACGGGCCGACGTCGAGCGCGAGGCCGTCCGGCGTCATCCAGTAGCGGTTGCGCTGGAGCGCGATCAGCTCGGCGCCGTCCATGACCTGCCGGAACGCGCCGTTGAGCAGCGCGTAGTCGAACGCGTCGCCCATGTCGCCGAGGATCACGGCGTCCGCCCCGCCGTCCTCGTCCGGCGGCTCGAGCCCCGCGAAGTCCGCGCGGACGTCGTCGCGGACGAGGAGCGCCACGCGGCGGTGCCCGCGCGATCGGCAGAGCTGGACGGCGAGCACGGCGGGCGTGAGGAGCTCCTCGTCGGCCACGTCGAAGCCCAGGCGGTGGAGGCGCTCGAGGATGGAGGCGCGGGGCCGCGACGTCGTGTTCGTCACGAAGCGGAGCGCGAGCCCGGCCGCGCGGAGCGCCTCGACCGCGGCGGTGGCACCGTCGACCGGCTCCTCCTCGACGTAGAGGACGCCGTCGAGGTCGAGCAGCACCGCGCGGACGGGCACAGCGCCTCAGGCCCCGCGGCGGAGCATCACGACGGTCGAGCCGAGGTACGCCTCCGTCTCGGGGATCGCCCGGGCGGGCTCGACGGCGAAGCCGAGCGCGCCCGCCTCCGCCTCGACCTCCCGCGGGGTCACGCGATCGACGCGGACGACGGAGGCCGCGAAGTCGTGGCGGCCGTCCACGACCGTCTCGCGGATGCGGTGGAGCGCCGCGAGGCCGCCCTCGTCGACCACGTCGACGAGCTGGCTGATGTACTCGACGCCATCCTGCTCGCAGGTGTCGGGCGGCGGCAGGAGCGGATGCTCGTCGTCGAAGCACGCCATCGCGTCCGCGAGGGCGGCGGCGAGCAGGCCTCCGGGGACGAGGTGCGCGTGCGCCGCGCGGAGGAACGCGGCGCGGCCCTCCGGTCCGTCGAGCAGCTGCAGCGTCTGCATCGGCACGAGCACGAGCGCGAACCGCTCGTCGACGGCGAGCTCGCGCGCGTCGGCCGCCACGGTGCGGACCGGGAGCCCGGCGGCGCGCCGCGCGAGCTCGTCGAGCAGGTCGGCGTCGACGTCGAGCGCGGTGACCACGGCGCCGCGGGCCGCGAGTTCGAGCGTGACGCGGCCCGTGCCGGCACCGACGTCGAGCACCGGCCCGCCCGCCTCGCCCGCGAGCTCCCGCCACAGCGGGAGGTCCTCGACGTACCCGCCGCACTCGAGGTCGTGCCAGACGGCAACCGCGGACGGGCGCACGACAGTCACGCCACGAGTCTGCCACCAACGTCGGGCACCGACGCGTCGATCGGGCGCACTCGACGTTGATACGCCCCCGCGACATCAACGTCGAGATCGGACGAGTCGCCCGCCGCCGCCCGACGTTCGTCGACCGTCACGCCAGGCGATGCAGCGGCGTCCGGCCGCGCTTGCCCATCCCCTCGACCAGCCCGATCGCCCGCAGGCAGTAGAGCGTGCGCTGCGCGAGCACCGTGTCGCAGCCCGCCGCCTCGGCGAACTCGCGGGTGCTGAACGCGTGCGGCGGCAGCGGCGGGAGGAGCGCGAGGACGTCGTCCGCCGTGCGCAGCTCGACGCGCTCCAGGACCTCGGCGAGCCGGCGCTCGCCGGGGTCGCGGGTGCGGCGCCGGCGCGTCACCGGCTGCGGCCGGCGGACGTGGTCCTCGCGCAGGAGCAGGACCTCGATCGTCAGGTTCGGGTGCGTGAGCAGCGACGGGAACGCGACGAGCTTGTCGAACAGCTCGAGTGCCGTCGCGCGCTTCGGCGAACGGCGGGCGGCCAGCACCTGGCCCTGCTCGTCGACCCGGACGATGCGGCGCTCGGCCGCGACGGGATGGACGATCCGCATACGGTGCTCGTCGAGGAGCGCGTCGAGCTTGCCGCCGAGCGCGCCGAAGCCACCCGTCTGGACCTCGACCAGCTCGCCGTCCGCGCGCACGAGGTCGATGACGTAGCGCCCGACGGACACCTCGAAGCGGTCGCCCGGCTCGGCGAGCAGCGCCTTGAGCGCGGCGTGGAGCGGACCCTCGCGCAGCTCGCCGATGCCGCTGGAAGCCATCCCGAGCAGCATCGACGAGTGGGCGGACGCTGCGGGCGCGACGTCACGGCCTCGCGCAGAGGACGTCGACCCGCAGCTCGACATCCACTCCCGCGTCGATCTGGCGACGCTCGCCGCCGAGGGACGGCTCGACGGGCGCTAGCGCCCTCCACGCACGACGGCGCCCGCCGGAGGGCGGGCGCCGTGGCACTGCTTCGGGGTCGTGGCCGCGGATCAGGCGGCGGCGGGCGCGACCTCCGCCTCGTGGTCGAACTTCGGCAGCCAGCTGAGGCGCTTCGGCAGGTACCAGTTGCGCTTGCCGAGGAGCTTCATCGTCGCGGGCAGGAGCACCGCGCGGACCAGCGTCGCGTCGATCAGGATCGCGACGGCGAGGCCGACGCCCATCTGCTTCATGTCCTGCGAGCTGCCGAGCGCGAAGGTCGAGAACACGGCGACCATGACCGCGGCGGCGCTGGTGACGACGCCGGCCGTGGACTTGATGCCGTGCGCGACCGCCTGGTCGGTGCTCATGCCGCGGTCGACCGCCTCGCGGACCCGGCTGAGGATGAACACGTGGTAGTCCATCGACAGGCCGAACAGGATCACGAAGAGGAACAGCGGCAGCCAGGGCGTGATGCCGCCGGCGGACTGGAAGTCGAGCAGCTTCTCGCCGTGCCCGTCCTGGAAGACCAGGGTGAGCACGCCGTAGGCCGCGCCGACCGACAGCAGGTTGAGCACGATCGCCTTGATCGGGATGACGATCGAGCGGAACGTGACCAGCAGGAGGATGAAGGCCAGCGCCAGCACGAAGCCGAACACGATCGGCAGGTGCGACTTCATCGTGTCGAGGAAGTCCTTCGAGCCGGCGGTCAGGCCCGTCACCGCCACGTCGGGGCCGTCGAGCTTGCCGACCGTCGCGGGGACGACCTCGTCGCGCAGCACCTCGACGGAGCGGTTCGACGCGTCGTCCGTGCCGTTGCCGTCGACGGCGAGCGACATGACCGCGACCGACTTGTCGGGGCTGATCTCGATCGAGGACGGCTCGGAGAGCTTGCCCGTGGCGATCGCCTCGTCGTGCAGCTCCTGCAGGCCGGCCCGGACCTCGGGGGTGGTGACGTCGTCGGCCTTGATGACGATCTGGGCCGGCACGGCGCCGCCGGGGAACGCGGCCTGGATGCGGTCGTAGGTCTTCATCACCGGCAGGCTCTCGCGGGAGTAGCCGTCGTAGCCGGCGTCCTTGAACTGCATGCCCAGGGCGGGGAGCGCGAGGGCGACCAGGATGCCGCCGGCGACGATCGCCGAGACCAGCGGGCGCTTCAGGACGCGGTCGAGGATCGCGCCCCAGATGCGGGACTCGCCGTTGGCGGCGTGACGCCGCTTGGCGACCCACGGCACGCGGCCCTTCTCCGTCCAGCCCTTCTTGCTCAGGTAGGAGAGCATCGCCGGGAGGACGGTCACGGAGCCGAGCATCGCGACGCCGACGACGAGGATGCTGCCCACGCCGAAGGAGACGAACACCGGGTTGCCGGCGAAGAACATGCCCGCCATCGCGGCCATGACGGTGAAGCCGGAGATGAGCACGGCGCGGCCGGAGGTCGCCGCGGCGATCTCGATGGCCTCGTCGGCGGAGCGGCCCTTGTCGCGCTCCTCCATCTCACGGCGGACATAGAACATCGCGTAGTCCACGCCGACCGCGAGGCCGACGAGGATGATCACCTGCTGGACGGCGGGGTGCAGCTCCGTGAGCTGTGAGACGGGGCCGAGCAGGCCGGTGGTGGCGACGACCGCCGTGATGGCGAGCAGCAGCGGCACGCCGGCCGCGACCGCCGCGCCGAAGGCGACGAGCAGGATGAGGAGGGTCAGGCCGAGCGAGATCATGTGCCCGCGGCTCTCCTCCGCCTCGGACTTCTCGTTGATGATCTTGTTCGCCGAGGCGTCGCCGAACTGCTCGACGCGCACGTCGGGATGGGCGGCCTGGACGGCGTCGACCGCGGCGAGCGGCGCGGCGACGGCCTGCTCGGTCGCCTTCTCGTCGCCGGGGAGCGTGAAGTTGACGACGACGGAGCGGCCGTCGGCGGAGACCGTGTTCGCGCGGTTCTCGGCCTTCAACGGGCTCTCGATGTCGGTGACGCCGTCGATGCGCCCGAGGCGCTGGACGGTGTCCTGGACGGCGGCGCGGACCTCAGGACCGTCGGCGCGGGCGTCGCCCTTCGCCTGGATGAGGACCTGCTCGCCCGACTGCTCGGGGAAGTCGGCGGCCTCGATCAGCATCGAGCCGCGCTTGGAGTCGCCGTTGCCGCTGGCGGCGTCGTCGAGCGTCTTCTGCCCGACGCTCCCGCCGATGACGGTGGCGAGGACGACGAAGAGGATCCAGCCGAGGATCGCCGTCTTGCGGTGCCTGGCGCTCCAGCGGCCGGCACGTGCGGCGAAGGTGGGGGATGACATGGTGGGGAGGGCTCCAGAAATGGTGGGGATGGAAGCTGGACCCAATGTCCCAGCGGACCGGGCCCCCGCCCATGAGGGCTCGCTGGTGTCCGTGGGTTCGGAGAACGGCGGCCGCTGGTGCGGACCGGATCCCGGCGGCGGTGCGGACCGGGTCCGCCCCGCGGTGCGGCCTGCCGCACCCTCGCGCGGCGCCTGTGCAGGCGTTAGCGTGCGCTCATGACCGGCCTGCGCCGAGCCCTGATCGGCCTCGCGATCGCCGGCTTCGCCCTCGGACTCGTCGCGCTCACGCTCGTGACGACGAGCGACCGCGACACACCGGTCACGTGGGTGGTGCTCGCCCTCACGCTCGGCTGGGGGTTCGAGGGCGCGGGCATCTACGCCTGGTGGCGCCGGCCGGACAACCGGGTCGGCCCGCTGATGACGCTCGTCGGGTTCGTCTGGTTCCTCGGCTCGCTGACGTACGCGAACGCGGCCGTGCCGTTCACGATCGGCACGGTCTTCGACAACCTGTGGGTCGGCGCGCTCATCCACATGCTCGTCGCCTTCCCGACCGGGCGGGTCGCGGCGGGGCTCGAGCGGCGACTGGTGATCGTCGGCTGGCTCGCGGCGACCGCGCTCCCGTTCGCGACCGCGCTGGTGCAGGCCGAGCCACCCGGCTGCGGCGACTGCCCGGAGAACCTGCTCCTCGTGACCGACTCGAACGCGGCCGCGGACGCGGTCGACGTGACCGGCTTCGTCGTGACGATCGTGCTGCTCGGGGCGCTCGTGGTCGTGCTCTACCGCCGCTGGCGCAGCTGGGGGAAGGTGCAGCGCCGTGCGCTCTCCCCCGTGCTGTGGATCGGCGCGGCCATCGGCGCGTTCGGCCTGATCATCGCCGTCCCCGTCCTGCTCGGCGCCGACGAGGTGACGGACGCGGTCGACTCGGTCCTCATCGTCCTCGTCGCCGCCCTGCCGTTCGCGTTCCTCGCCGGGCTCCTGCGCTCGAGCCTCTCGCGCGCGGGCGCGGTGAACGCGATGTTCGAACGGGTCGGCGGCGTGACCGCTCGCGACGCGCTGGCGGAGGCGCTGGGCGACGAGACGCTCACGCTCGCGTACTGGCTGCCCGACGCCGGCCGCTACGTCGACGCCCAAGGCCGCGCCGTGGAGCTGCCGCCCGCAGGCACGGGCCGGTCGGTCACGGAGATCGCGCGTGAGGGCGAGCCGGTCGCGGCGATCGTCCACGACCCGGCGCTCGACGACGACCCCGAACTGGTGCGCACCGCCGGCTCGGCCGCGGCGCTGGCGCTGGCGAACGAGCGGCTCGCCGCCGAGCTGCGCGCGCGCTACGACGACCTGCAGGCGACGAGCGCACGGCTCGTCGCGGCGAGCGACGCCGCCCGCCGGCGGATCGAGCGCGACCTGCACGACGGCGCGCAGCAGCGCTTCGTCTCCCTCTCGATCATGCTCAACCTCGCGCGCAAGACCGCCGATCCCGAGTCGCGCACCGCGGCGCTGCTCGACGACGCGCTGGTCGAGCTCACCGCGGGGCTGTCCGAGCTGCGCGAGCTCGCCCGCGGCATCCATCCCGCTGTGCTCACGCAGCGCGGACTCGCCGCCGGGCTCGACGCCCTGGCCGCGCGGGCCCCGTTCCCCGTCGCGATCTCCGCCGAGCTCGGCGAGCCGCTGCCGCCCGCCGTCGAGGCGGCCGCCTACTTCGTGGTCACCGAGGCGCTGACGAACGTCGCCAAGTACGCCGGCGCGTCGTCGGCGGAGGTGCTCGTCCGGCGCGACGAGGACCGCGTCGTCGTCGAGGTCTCCGACGACGGGGTCGGCGGCGCCGACCCCTCCGCCGGAAGCGGGCTCACCGGCCTCGCCGACCGCGTCGCCGCGCTCGGCGGCCGGCTGGAGGTCCGGTCAGGCCCTTCGCGCGGCACTGTCGTCCGCGCGGAGATGCCCGCGAGCCCGCGCGTCGCGGTCAGGACAGCGCCTTCGCCTTGATCGAGTCGAACTCCTGCTGTGTGATCGCGCCGCTGTCGAGCAGGCCCTTGGCCTTCTCGATCTCCGCGGCCGCGCCACCGCCGCCGCCGACCGAGCGCACGTAGTCGTCGAACTCGCTCTGTGCCGCCTTCGCCTGCTTCGCGTTGCGCTCGGCCATCCCCGAGCTGTTCCCGATCAGGTAGACCAACACGCCGAGGAAGGGCAGCACGATCAGGAACACGACCCAGAGCGCCTTCCCCCATCCGGACTTGTCGTGGCGGCGGAACAGATCGCTCAGGATCACGACGAGCATCCAGATCCAGATCACCCAGCAGAAGAAGATGATCATCGTCCAGAAGACGTCCAGGAATGGATAGTCCGCTGCGAACACCATGTGTGGGAACCCTCCTTGTTGCGGCGTCGAAAACGTCGGGAGGATCGTCCAATGAGCAGGACGGCGCGGCAATGATGTGCGCACCCGCATCAGGCGGCGTGCGCACGCCCGCGGCTCAGTCCTCCCAGCCCTCGCTCTGCGGCAGGTCCGCCTCGAGGACGTCGCCGGGCTCCGCGCCGACGAGCCGGACGCTCGCCACGTCGCGCGGGTCGATGCGCACGACCTGCCCGCCGCTGCCCGTCGACGGGTCGATCCGGAGCCCGGGCAGCGGCATGCGCCGGCCGGACGTCATGGCCAGCTCCACGCGGTAGTCGTCCGACCGGTGGGCGCCGTCGAGGTAGACGAAGATCCATGAGGGGTGGCCGCGGTAGGCGTAGACGACGCCGGCGGAGACGTTGCCGGGGGCGTGGAGGCGCGCGGCCTCGAACTCGCTGCCGTGGGCGGCGCCGAGGGCCGCCCGGTACTCGTCGGCCAGCCGGCGGTCGTCGCCGGTCGCGCCGAGCACGACGACCGTCGCGATCGCGGCCGTCACCGCGGCGGGCGCGAGCGTGTAGAGCGCCCGGCGGAGCCGCCGCCGGCGGGGCTGCGGTGCGGGCACGGGCGCGAGCCGGGCGAGCACGCGCGACTCGAAGCCGACGGGCGGCTCGTGCTCCGGGGCGTCGAGGAGCAGCTCGTCGGTGACCTCGGAGAGCTCCGCGACGGCGCGCCGGCACTCCGCGCAGGCCGCGAGGTGGTCGAGCACCTGCGCGCGCTCGGCGCCGTCGGCGATGCCGAGCGCCAGCTCGGCCGCGAGGCCGCGGGTCTGCTCACAGCTCATTGACCGGCCCCAGACTGCCTCGCAGGGTGTGCATGGCGGTGCGGATGCGCGTCTTCACGGTCCCGAGCGGCACGTCGTCGAGCTCCGCGATCTCGCGCGCGGTCCGGCCGGCGTAGACGGCGAGGACGAGCGCGCGCCGCTGCCCCTCCGGGAGCGCGGCCAGCGCGCGGCGGACGCGCTCCCGCTCCCCCACGTCGGGCAGCTCGTCCTGGCGGGCGAGGTCGAGCCGGGAGGCGATGACGTCGGGATCCGCAGGCGCGATCCGCCGCATCCGGGCGCGGTCGATCGCCAGGTTGCGGGCGATCGTGAGCACCCACGCCGCGACGCGGCCACGCCGCGCGTCGTAGCCCGCGGCGTAGCGCCACGCGCGGACGAACGTCTCCTGGGCCACCTCGTCGGCGAGGTCGGCGTCGCGCAGGATCGTCCACGCCAGGCCGTAGACCCGGCGCTGGAACCGGCGGACGAACGCGGCGGCGTCGTCCGCGTCGCCCGACGCCAGCCCCGCCAGGAGCGCCTCGTCGGAGAGCGTGTCCATGCCTTCAGGATGCTCCTTCTCAGTACGCGCCCCCGTTGGCGTAGCCGCCGGAGTCCTCATCGGACGCGGTGCTCGCCGAGCCCGAGCCGCTCGAGCCGTTCGCCATCGCGGCGGTCCAGGTGAAGTGCTTGCCGGCGAACGCGTCCGAGACGCCGTTGCCGGTGACGTTGCCGGGCGAGTCCTCGGCGAACGTGTAGACGGGCTTGCCGTCCACCTCGACCTGCCGCATGCCGTCCGCGCGGGCGACGACGCCGACCTTGCCGACGCCGCTCGCCGCGGTCGGCTGCCCCGAGGCGATCGTCAGCGGCTTCCAGATCGTCGCGCAGGCCCCGTCACAGGCGGGCTTGCCGCTCGCGTCGAGGTCGGAGCTGTACAGCGCCATCCCGTTCGGGTCGACGAGCACCTTGCCGACGCCGTCGACGGTCTTCACGGCGACGGTGTCGCTGCCGCTCGCGGTGGAGCCCGGCGTCGCCGAGTCGTTCGAGCCTGAGGAGCCGCAGGCGGCCACGCCAAGGGCGACGGCGACGACCGCGGCGGGAGTGAGCAGTCGTTTCATGCCCGGTACTACCGGCGCTGGGGCCCGGAGGGATTGCCCCGCGGAGAAGTTCACCCCATCGGTGGGAGGCCGCCGCCGCCGCGTCGGCGAAGCTGTGCGGCCATGGCGGACCCCGAGATGCCTGCCGACGGCGCCCCGGTCGATCCCGGTGCGCTGATCCGCAGCCGTCAGTACCGCGTGATCCTGGTCTTCGCGGCGATCGTCGGCGTGATCGTCTCGCTCGCCTCGTGGGCCTTCCTCGAGCTCGTCCACGGCATCCAGGAGGGCGTCTACGAGGACCTGCCGGGCGAGCTCGGCTTCGATTCCGCGCCGTGGTGGTGGCCGCTGCCGTGGCTCGCGCTCGCCGGCCTGCTCACCGCGCTCGCGATCACGCGCTTCCCCGGGACGGGCGGCCACGTGCCGGCGAACGGCCTCAGCACGGGCGGCGGGCCGACGCAGCCGATCGAGCTGCCGGGCGTGCTGATCGCCGCGCTGGCGACGCTGGGGCTCGGCCTCGTGCTCGGCCCGGAGGCGCCGCTGATCGCGCTCGGCATGGGCATCGGCGTGCTCGCCGTGCGGCGCGCCAAGCCGGACGCGCCCGATCAGCTCGTCATGGTCATGGCCGCCGCCGGGAGCTTCGCGGCGATCTCGACCGTGTTCGGCTCGCCGGTGATCGGGGCCGTGATCCTGATCGAGGCGACGGGCCTGGGCGGGACGAAGCTGCCCGTCGTCCTGCTCCCCGGCCTGATCGCCGCCGGCCTCGGCTCGCTCGTGTTCATCGGCATGGGCGCGTGGTCGGGGTTGAGCACGAGCGCGTGGACGCTGACGCCGTTCGACCTCGAGCCGTTCTCGTCGCCGACCGCCGTCCATTTCCTCTGGGCGATCGCGCTCGCCGTCGCCGCGGCGGTCGTCGTGTACGCGATCGTCGCGCTCGCGCGGGTCGTCATGGGTGTCGTCGCGCCCCACCCGGTGCTCTTCACGATGATCGCCGGCGTCGTCGTCGGCGGGCTCGCCATCGGCTTCAACCAGGTGACCGACCAGCCCACGAACGTCGTGCTCTTCTCCGGCCAGGACGCGTTCGGCGATCTGCTCAAGGAGGCGCCGGACCTTTCGCTGTCCGTGTTCGCCTGGCTGCTCCTCTTCAAGGGCGTCGCGTGGAGCATCTCGCTCGGCAGCTTCCGCGGCGGCCCGACCTTCCCGGCGCTCTTCCTCGGGACGGTCGGCGGCCTGCTCGCGGCGGATCTGCCCGGGCTGTCCGAGACGCCCGCGGTCGCGGTGCTCATGGGCGCCGCGTGCGTCTCCATGCTGCGGCTGCCGCTCTCCTCGGTCGTGATCGCGCTGTTGCTGACCTCGTCCGCCGGACTCGCGGTCGGCCCGCTGATCATCGTGGCGGTGACCGTCGCCTACATCACGACCGAGGTGCTCGCCGCGCGCTTCGAGCCCGCGCCTAGCCGAACGTGAACGCGTACACCTCCGCGCCGGCCGCATCGAACGCGATCTCGAGGGTCCGCTCCCGCACCGGGCCGGCCTGGCGCACGACCTGGTAGAGCCGGCCGTCGTCCAGCGCGCCGCCGCCGTCCGCGGCGACGTCGACGCCGTGCGAGTCGCCGGGCGCCTCGCCGTCGAGCAGGACGCGGAACGGGATCGGCTCCCCGGTGGCGTTCGCGAGCACGACGTGCGCGTCCCGGGCGTGGAAGCGGAACGCGATGCGGCCGCCGGCGGCGGCGAGCGCGACGCGCTCGGGCCCGATCTCCCACGCGCCGGCCAGCGCCCACTGGTTGCCCGGCAGCCGGTCGGGGAGCGCGTAGTCCCGGGGCTCGTCGAAGACGGAGCCGCCCGGCGACGCGAAGCCGTGCCCGCGCAGGTGGCCGAGGTACGTCTCGGGCGTGCGCAGGTGGTCCCAGTCGGCGGCCGCCTCGACGCCCTCCCCCGCGACGGAGACGAGCGCGCGCTCGACGCCGAGGAGCTGCTGGATGACGCGCTCGCACTCCTCGTAACGGCCCTCGCCGAAGTGCTCGTGGCGGATGATCCCGGTCGCGTCGGCGAAGTAGAGGGCGGGCCAGTAGCGGTTGGCGAACGCGCGCCAGATCGCGTAGTCGCTGTCGACGGCGACCGGGTAGCCGATCGCCCGGTCGCCGACGGCGCGCCGGACGCGGTCGGCCTCGTGCTCGAACGAGAACTCCGGCGTGTGGACGCCGAGCACGACGAGCCCGTCCTCCCGGTACGCATCGGCCCAGGCGCGGACGTACGGCTCCTGGCGCAGCCAGTTGATGCACGTCAGCGTCCAGAAGTTCACGACGAGGACGCGGCCGCGGAGCGCCTCCGCGCTCAGCGGCTCGGAGTTGATCCACGCCGTCGCCCCGTCGAGCGGCGGCAGGTGCACGCGACTGAAGACGCTCATGCGCCCAACCATGCCGCGTCACCCGCCCGCTCGCACCCGGGACCTCGCGGGTCGGGTCCCTGGTCCGGGCCCCGGATGCTCCATGCCGGGGCGCCGGCTGGAACGCGCGCCCGTGGCCGAGCCGCCTCTCAGGCCACGTAGTCCGCCAGGTGCTCGCCCGTGAGGGTGGAGCGGGCGGCGACCAGGTCGGCGGGCGTGCCCTCGAAGACGATCCGCCCGCCGTCGTGGCCGGCGCCCGGGCCGAGGTCGATGATCCAGTCCGCGTGCGCCATGACCGCCTGGTGGTGCTCGATCACGATCACCGACTTGCCCGACTCGACGAGGCGGTCGAGCAGGCCGAGCAGCTGCTCGACGTCCGCGAGGTGCAGGCCAGTCGTCGGCTCGTCGAGGATGTAGACGCCGCCGTTCTCCCCCAGGTGGGTCGCGAGCTTGAGCCGCTGGCGCTCGCCGCCGGAGAGGGTCGTGAGCGGCTGGCCGAGGCTCACGTAGCCGAGCCCGACGTCCGCGAGCCGCTCGAGGATCCGGTGGGCGGCGGGAAGCGCGCCCTCGCCGTCCGCGAAGAACGCCGTCGCCTCGGCGACCGGCATCGCGAGCACCTCGCTGATGTCCTTGCCGCCGAACGTGTACTCGAGCACCTCGGCCTGGAAGCGCTTGCCCTCGCACTCCTCGCACGGGCTGCTGACGCCGGCCATCATCGCGAGGTCGGTGTAGATCACGCCGGCGCCGTTGCAGGTCGGGCAGGCACCATCGGAGTTCGCGCTGAACAGGCCGGGCTTGACGCCGTTGGCCTTCGCGAACGCCTTGCGGATCGGGTCGAGCAGCCCGGTGTAGGTCGCGGGGTTGCTCCGCCGCGAGCCGCGGATCGCGGACTGGTCGATCTCCACCACGCCGTCGCGGCCGGCGACGGATCCGTGGATCAGCGAGCTCTTGCCCGAGCCCGCGACGCCGGTGACGACCACGAGCACGCCGAGTGGGATGTCGACGTCGACGTCCCGGAGGTTGTGCGTGCCGGCGCCGCGCACCTCGAGCGCGCCCGCCGCCTCGCGCACCGACGGCTTGAGCGAGGTCCGGTCGTCGAGGTGGCGCCCGGTGATCGTGTCCGTGGCCCGCAGCCCGTCGAACGTGCCCTCGAACATCACCTCGCCGCCCTCGGTGCCCGCGCGGGGCCCGAGGTCGACGACGTGGTCGGCGATGGCGATCGTCTCGGGCTTGTGCTCGACGACGAGCACGGTGTTGCCCTTGTCGCGCAGCTGCAGCAGCAGGTCGTTCATCCGTTGGATGTCGTGCGGGTGCAGCCCGATCGTCGGCTCGTCGAAGACGTAGGTGACGTCGGTGAGCGACGAGCCGAGGTGCCGGATCATCTTCGTCCGCTGCGCCTCGCCGCCCGAGAGCGTGCCCGACGGCCGGTCCAGGCTGAGGTAGCCGAGCCCGATCTCGACGAACGAGTCGAGCGTGTGGCGGAGCGAGGCGAGCAGCGGCGCGACGGACGGCTCGTCCAGCTCGCCGACCCACCCGGCCAGGTCGCTGATCTGCATCGCGCAGGCGTCGGCGATGTTGATCCCGCCGATCTTCGACGCGCGTGCGCCCTCCGCGAGCCGCGTGCCGTCGCACTCCGGGCAGGTGGTGAAGACGACCGCCCGCTCCACGAATGCGCGGATGTGCGGCTGCATCGCGTCGACGTCCTTGGACAGGAACGACTTCTGGATCTGCGGGATCAGCCCCGAGTACGTGAGGTTGATGCCCTCGACCTTGACCTTCGTCGGCTCCTTGTGGAGCAGGTCGTGGAGCTCGCGCTTGTTGTACTTCCTGATCGGCTTGTCCGGGTCGAAGAAGCCGGCGCCGCGGAAGATGCGCCCGTACCAGCCCTCCATGCTGTAGCCCGGGATCGTCAGCGCGCCCTCGTTGAGCGACTTGCTGTCGTCGTAGAGCGCGGACAGGTCGAAGTCGGTCACCGCGCCGCGGCCCTCGCAGCGCGGGCACATGCCGCCCGTGCGGCTGAAGGTCGCCTTGACGGTCTTCGTCTTGTCGCCGCGCTCGACCGTGATGCCGCCGCTGGCCTTGACGGAGGGGACGTTGAAGGCGAACGCGCTCGGCGGGCCGATGTGCGGCTCGCCGAGCCGGCTGAACAGGATCCGCAGCATCGCGTTCGCGTCGGTGGCCGTGCCGACGGTCGAGCGCGGGTCCGCGCCCATCCGCTCCTGGTCGACGATGATCGCCGTCGTGAGCCCGTCGAGGACGTCGACGTCGGGCCGCGCGAGCGTCGGCATGAAGCCCTGCACGAAGGCGCTGTAGGTCTCGTTGATGAGCCGCTGCGACTCCGCCGCGATCGTCCCGAAGACCAGCGAGCTCTTGCCCGAGCCCGAGATGCCGGTGAAGACCGTCAGCCGCCGCTTCGGGATCTCGATGCTGACGTCCTTCAGGTTGTTCACGCGCGCCCCGTGCACGCGGATGAGGTCGTGGCTGTCGGCAGCGTGGAGCGCCTGGGACTGCGGGTCCGTCGTCGTGGCCATGGCGGCCACTCTAGATGCGGCCCCCGGCCTGTCGCTTCTTCATTCCTGACGGGTGAAGAAGGCCGCGAGGTCGGCCCCGACCTCCTCCGGCGCGTCCTCGACGAGGAAGTGCGAGGCGCCCTCGACGGCGCGTCCGGTGAGGCCGGGCGCGTACTCGCGCCAGGGCTCCAGCGGGTCGGGATAGAAGACGGGCAGCGCCCCCGCCCCGCCCCAGAGCGAGCGGACCTGGCACGCGATCGTGCGGGTGCCGCGGTCGGCGTCGTCGTGCTCGCGGTCGACGGTGGCGCCCGCGCGGTAGTCCTCGCACATGGCCGTCACGAACGCCGGGTCGTCGAGCTGCCGGCGGTAGGCGTCGATGACGTCGTCGGGGTAGCGCGGGTCGCCTGGCTTGAGCCCCATCCGCCCGCCCGCGATCCAGAAGCCGTCGGGGTCGCCGAGGATCAGCCGCTCGGGCAGCGGCGCGGGCTGCGCGAGGAAGCCCCAGTGCCAGTAGCCGAGCGCCAGCAGCCAGTTCCCGCGCCGCCACACCTCGCCGGTCGGCACGATGTCGAGCACCGCGAGCCGCGTGACGACCTCGGGGTGGTCGAGCGCCATCCGGTACGCCACGCGGCCGCCGCGGTCGTGGCCCGCGACCGCGAAGCGCTCGTGCCCCAGCTCGCGCATCGCCGCGACGAGGTCGGCCGCGAGCGCCCGCTTGGCGTGGCCGGCGTGGTCGTCGGTCACGGGCGGCCGGAACGAGTCGCCGTAGCCCGGGAGGTCGGCGGCGACGACGGTGAAGCGCTCGGCGAGCCCGGGCGCGACCGGGTGCCACATCAGGTGCGACTGCGGGAAGCCGTGGAGGAGGAGCAGCGGCGGCCCGTCTCCCCTGACCCGGGCGTGGACGGGTCCTCGCGGCGTGGCGATCTCGGTCTCGCTGAAGCCGGTGAACATGGGACGCATCATCTCGCAGCGAGCGTCGCGCGGTGCGCGACGGCGAGCCCCGCGTCCCAGCCCGGTGCGCGGCCGCCCGGCGGCGGCCGGATGGCGGCCGTGGACACGCCGGCCACCTCGAGCACCCACGCGACGAGCGAGTTCGAGTTCCACATCTCGCCCGTGCCGAGCTCGTCCCTCCCCCACACCGGCGCCGGCGCGTGCGCGACCGCGTCGAGGACCAGCTGCGCGGTCGCGGGATCGCCGGCGAGCCGCCGCCGCTCCCGCGCGAACGCCAGGTCGGGGATCAGGCCGTCGCCCCGGCAGCGGATCTCGTAGCGGAAGAGCCGCAGCGGCGCCAGCCACCGGCTCCCGACCGCGCCCGTGGCGACGACGCCGCGCTCCGCCCCCCGCGCGTCGGGCGACGGCGCGACCTCGATCGCGTACCGCTCGCCGCCCACGCCGACGACGAGCGCCGCGTGGTAGAGGTCGCGCCGCGGCCTCCGCTGCGCCGCGGCGACCAGCGCCTCGTACACGCGGCCGTTGAAGCGGACGGAGTGGCCGCCGGCGCCCAGCGGGATCCAGTACAGGTCGACTCCCATGCCCCGATGCTGCCGGTCGCGCGGCCCGCTGCCATCGGGGCGGAGCCGCGGACGGACTGCGGCCGACTACGGGCGCCGGCGCCGATCCGCGACAATGGGCCGATGCCCGCCCTTCCGCTCACGGGAGGCTGCAACTGCGGCGCGGTGCGCTACGAGGTGACGGCCGAGCTGCTCGGCGCGAGCTACTGCCACTGCCGGCGCTGCCAGCGGCGGTCGGGCGCGGCGGCTTCACCGAGCGCCCACGCCGCGGTCGCGGCGTTCCGGATCGTCTCGGGGCAGGAGGCGCTCCGGTGCTGGAAGCCCGAGGACGGCGGCGAGAAGTGGTTCTGCGGCGCCTGCGGCTCGTCCGTCTTCGCGCGCAACGACCGGCACCCGGAGTGGATCGGCGTGCGCATGGGCACCTTCGACGAGGACCCGGGCGTCCGGCCGTCCGTGCGCTCGTGGGTCGGCTCCGCGGCGGCCTGGGAGCCGATCCCGGACGACGGCCTCCCGCGCCACGCCGGAAGCCGCTACGGCTGACGCGCGGTACGGGTTTCCGTACGCCGGCATGCGGGGCTTCCCCGCTTCCGCGAACGCGCCGCGGACGGCAGCCTGGAGTGACCCTCCCCCTCGCTCCCCAGGACGGTGACTCCCATGACCCGCACGCTCCGCCTCTTCCGCCGCTTCGTCCGCCGCCTCCGGCCGGCTCCCACCAGTGTCGCCTGGGCCTAGCGCGTGACGGCGTGCCGGCCGCCGGCGGCCGGCACCGTCGCACCCGCGTCGGTGAGCGCCCGGTCGAGGATCTCGAGGCCGAGGTCGACGTCGTCCTCTGAGATCGTCAGCGGCGGCGCGATGCGCAGGATGCTGCCGAGCGCCGGGAACTTGACGATGTTGACGTTGAGGCCGAGCTCCAGGCACCGCTGCGTGACCGCGGTGCCGTAGTCGGCGTCCGGCGCCCGGCTCTCGCGGTCGCGCACGAGGTCGACGCCGAGCATCAGCCCCGCGCCGCGCACGTCGCCGATCTGCTCGTGCCGGGCCTGGAGCTCGTCGAGCCCGGCACGCAGCCGGCGCCCCACGCGCTCGGCGCGCCCGGCGAGGCCCTCGGTGACAACGCGGTCGAGCACCGCCCGCCCGACCGCCGCCGGCAGCGGGTCGGCCACGTGCGACGTGAAGTGGAGGAAGCCCTTCTCGAAGGCGTCCTGCTCGATCCCCGCGGTGGTGATCGTCGCGGACAGCGGCAGGCCCCCGCCCAGCGTCTTGGAGAGCGTCAGGATGTCCGGCTCGACGCCGTCGCGCTCGAAGGCGAACATGCGCCCGGTGCGGCCAAGGCCCGTCTGGGCCTCGTCGAGGATGAGCAGCATGCCGCGCTCGTCGCACCGCTGCCGCAGCGAGGCCAGGTAGCCGTCCGGCAGCGGGACGATGCCGCCGACGCTGAGGATCGGCTCGGCGATGACCGCCGCCTGGGCGCCGGTCGACTGGGCGTCCGCGAGCTCCATGCCGACGTCGAGGCAGGTGAAGTCGCAGCGGTCGCGGCAGTGCCGGACCGGGCAGCGGTAGGCGTTGGGCGTCGGCAGGACCATGCTGCCGGGCATCGCGGGGCCGTAGCCGCGGTGGCCGGCGCTGTACGTGCTCGACGCGGCGCCCGCCGTCATGCCGTGCCAGGAGCCGGTGAACGCGAGCACCTCGTGCCCGCCCGTGTGGAGCTTCGCGAGCCGCAGCGCCGCCTCGTTGACCTCGCCGCCCGTGGAGAGGAAGAGCGACCGCGAGAGGGCGGGGGGCAGGACCGTCATGAGGTCGCGCGCGAGCCCGATCACGTCGCTGCTGATGAAGCCGCTGTAGAGGTGGACGACGCGGTCGCCCGCCTCGCGCATCGCCTCGAGGATCGCGGGATGGCTGTGGCCGAGCGTGGCGCACATCTGGCCCGACGTGAAGTCGAGGATCCGGCGGCCGTCCGCCGTCTCGAGCCAGCTCCCCCGGGCGCGTTCGATGAGGATGTCCGTGAACTCGCCGCCGAAGCGCACGAGGAGGTCTCGGTCGTCGGCCATGTTCACATGTCAGCACCGGCCGCCTGACATGTCAATACACTCCCGCCATGGCCCTGACCGAGGCCCCGAACCTGGGCGACGCGGCGCACACGCGGATCCGGCGGGCGATCGTGCGGCTCGAGCTGCCGCCGGGTGCGGCGATCTCGGAGCAGCAGCTCGTGGACGCCTACGGCCTCACCAAGGCCTCCGTGCGCTCCGCGCTCGCACGGCTGCGCAGCGACGGGCTCGTCGCGTCGGCGCCCCGGCGCGGGCACGTCGTCACGCAGGTCACGCTCCGTGATGTCCGCGAGGTCTACGACCTGCGCGTCGCGATCGAGCCGATGGGGGCCGAGCGCGCCGCGGGACACCTCCCGGCGGCGACGCTGCGGCGCCTGCGGGCGCTCACGGCGGACCCGCCCGACCTCGGGCGGGCGGCCTCGGTCGACCGCTTCCTCACCGCGAACCGGGAGCTGCACGTGGGCGTGGCGGCCGCGGCCGGGAGCGGCCGGCTGCTGCGCATCGTCTCCCAGCTCGTCGACGACAGCGAGCGGGTGATCCTGCTCGCGATCCGCGCCGGCGCCGCCCACCACGGCCGGCGGGTCCACGAGGAGCATCGGGCCCTGCTGACCGCGCTCGCCGCGGGCGACGGCGCGGAGTCGCGCCGCGTCATGGAGGCCGCGGTCGGCGGCTTCCGCGACGAGCTGGTCGCCGTGTTCCTGCGGTCGGCGCCGATGCTCGACGTCTCCCTGCAGGGGTGACGGATCAGGGCGGGCGCCCGATGTCGCGGCGTGTGTGGGAGCGGAGACTGGAGATCCACCAACCACCGAGAGGATCTCCATGATCGATTTCACCGTCGAGACGCAGATCGACCGCCCCGTCGGCGAGGTGTTCGCCTACGCCGTCGATCCGGACAAGCTGGCGAGCTGGCAGACCAACACCGTGTCGGCCCGGCGCGAGGACGAAGGCCCCTACGGCGTCGGCAGCCGGCTGCGCGAGGTGCACCGCGCGCCGGGCGGCAAGGAGCTCGAGTCCATCGTCGAGGTCGTCGAGTTCGAGCCCGGTCGCGTGTTCGCCCTCGAGGTCAGGGAGGGCACGCCCGTGCACGCGCACATGACGTTCGACCCGGCCGGCGACGGCACCCGGATGCGATTCCGCGCGCACGGCAGCCTCACGGGACCGACCCGGCTCATCGAGCCGCTCGTCGGCCGGATGCTCCGGCGGCAGTTCACGGAGCAGGTCGCGACGCTCAAGGAGGTGCTGGAGGGGTCGCCCCCCGCGTAGGCTCCCGCCATGGCTCCCTCTCCCCTGGCGCCCGGCGCCACCGCCGGGCGCGTCGCCGTCGTCACCGGCGGCGGCACCGGGATCGGGCGCGCGACCGCCCACGCCCTTGCCGGCAGCGGCGCGTCGGTGCTGATCTGCGGCCGCCGGCCCGAGCCCCTGGCGCGCGTCGCGGGCGAGATCGAGGCGGCCGGCGGCGCGTGCGCGACGCTCGCGGCCGACGTGCGCGAGGACGACGCGGCCGACCGGATCGTCGACGCCGCGCTCGCGCGCTTCGGCGCGCTCGACGTGCTCGTCAACAACGCCGGCGGCCAGTTCGCCGCGTCCGCCGAGACCATCTCCGACAAGGGCTGGCGGGCGGTGGCGCGGCTCAACGTCGACGCCGTGTGGCGGCTCACGCGCACCGCGGCGACGCGGGCCATGATCCCGGGGCGCCGCGGGCTCGTCGTCTTCGTGGGCCTCAGCCCGCTGCGCGGGATGCCCGGCTTCGCGCACGCGATCGCGGCGCGCGCCGCGGCCGGCAGCCTGGCCACGAGCCTCGCGCTCGAGTGGAGCCGGTACGGGATCCGCAGCGTCTGCATCGCGCCCGGGTCGATCCGCACCGAGGGGCTCGACAACTACGACCCCGGCGACGTCGCCGACTGGGAGCGGAGCATCCCGCTCGGGCGGCTCGGGACCCCGGAGGAGGTCGGGACGCTGATCGCGTTCCTCGCCACCCCCGGAGGCGCGTACATCACGGGGACGACGATCGTCGTCGACGGCGGCGCCGATGCCTGGGGCGTCGGGACGCTACCGCCGGCCGTCGAGGAGGGGGTGCGATGAGCGGTCCGCTGGTCGAGCTGGAGCGCGCGGGCGCGACGGCGGTGCTGACGTTCCGCCGGGAGGCCAAGCTCAACGCGATCTCCACCGCGGTGGAGCGCGAGCTGGACGCCGCGCTCGACCACCCGGACGTGCGGGGCGCGCGCTGCGTGGTGATCACGGGCGGCGCGAAGGTCTTCAGCGCCGGCGCCGACGTCG
>JBEVIG010000171.1:0-47703 GCA_040510855.1 Solirubrobacteraceae bacterium | reverse complement strand
GCGCGGCCCCCGCCCCGGGCGGGGCCCCCCCGCGTCGATGTCCTCGACCGTGATCGTCCGGCCCCAGAAGCGCGGCGCACCGCCGGGCGCCTCCGCGACCTCGACGACGAGCGGGCCGAAGCGGACGAAGGCCATCGGCGCCGGCAGCCCGGGCGGGCCACCCCGCCGCCGCTCGTCGCCGCCGGCCGCGACGAGCGCGGCCGCCGTGCGATCGCGCGAGTCGGTCAGGACCACCGTGTGATCGACCGCCACCGCGCCGTTGGGGTGGAACGGCGTCATCCCGCCGGCCGAGGCCGCGGGGCCGGCCGCGGCGGTCAGCGAGCGGGCCGTGGCGGCGACGAGCGGCAGCCCGTCGGCGTCGCCCGCGACCTCGCCGTCGAGCACGAGGGCGACGATCCCCTCCCCCGCCGCGCGGCCCGCGAGCCGCACCGCCAGCGGACCCAGCGCCACGCGGCCCGCGTCGTCGGGCGCGAACCCGAGCCGCTCCCACGCGGCCGGATCGTCGGCCACGACCATCTCGGACGCGGCGGTCATTGCCGATGAGTCTGCCACCCTTCCCGCGACCCGACGCCGATGGCCGGACCCATCATCACGCCGACCCGCCCGCCCGAGCCCGACGAGGAAGCGCCCGTCACGCGCGCGCCCGCGCGCGACCCGCGGCGTTCCCGCCTCGCGCTCGTCGGCGTCCTCGTCTCGGTCCTCGCGGTCGGCGGCGTCGTCTGGTGGGCGCTGGGCCAGGAGCCGCCGAAGTTCCCCGACACGCCGGGCGAGTGGGGCGCGCTCGCCGCCGCGATCGGGCTCTACGCGATCGCGACGCTCGTCCGCGGCGAGCGCTGGCACGCCCTGCTGCGCGCCGAGGAGGCCGCGCCGCCGCGCGAGGACTCCCACGGGCTCAACGTCGTCGGCTACGCGGCGAACAACGTCCTGCCCGCGCGCGCGGGCGACGCCGTCCGCGTCTTCCTGATGGCGCCGCGCGCCGACGCGTCGAAGAAGACCGTCCTCGGCACGCTGCTCGCAGAGCGGCTGCTCGACATCGCCGTGATCCTCACGCTGTTCGTCGTCGTGGGCTACGGCCTGCTCGGCGAGGCGGGCGCGGGCGAGCTCGAGTGGATCGCGCTCGCCACCGGCATCGGGCTCGTCATCGCCGTCGTCGGCGTCGTCCTCGTCCGCCGCAACGAGCGCCTGCACGCGATCGCCGCGCCGATCCTCGCCTCGACGCTCCGCCTGCGCGGCCACCACGGCGGCCGCCTGCTGCTGCTCACGCTGATCATCTGGGCGCTCGAGGCCGGCGTGTGGATGAGCGCCGGGGCCGCGGCCGGCTTCCCCATGGACCCGATCGAGGGCTGCTACATCGTCGCCCTCGCCAGCGTCTTCGCCCTCATCCCGTCCGGCCCGGGCTACGCCGGCACGCAGGACGCGGCCGCGATCACCGGCATCCTCGCCCTCGGCGGCACGGAGTCGCAGGCCGTGACGTACCTGATCCTCGTCCGCTTCGTCATCGCGGTGCCGATCACCCTCGCCGGCCTCGGGCTGCTCGCGGCGCGCTACGGCGGGATCGGCAGGCTGCGCGGCGCCCGATGAAGCGCAAGGCCCTCGAAGTCCTCGGCTACCTCGCGCTCACGGGCGTGGCGCTCGCGCTGCGCCTGATCGACCTCGACGCGCGGCCCTTCCACCACGACGAGAGCCAGGACGCCTACTTCTCCTGGCTCTTCTACACGGACGGCGACTACACGTACCAGCCGATCCTGCACGGCCCGCTGCGCTTCTACCTGACCGCCGCGATGTACCTGCTGTTCGGCGACTCGGACTTCACCGCCCGGCTCGCGCCGGCGCTGATGGGCACCGCGATGGTCCCGATGTGCGCGCTGCTGCGCGGCCAGCTCGGCCGGCTGGGCGCGTTCTCCGCGGCGATCGCGCTGACCTTCGGCCCGACGTTCCTCTACTACAGCCGGTTCGCCCGCGAGGACATCTACTTCGCCGCGATCACGCTGGCGCTGATCGCCGTCGCGGCGCGGTTCCTCGACAGACCGCGCGCCCACCAGCCCGCGCTGCTCGGCGCGCTGCTCGCGCTGAGCTTCGCGACGAAGGAGACGACGTTCATCACCGCCTTCGTGGCGGGCACGTTCTTCCTCGTCGCGATCGCGGAGCAGACGCGGCTCCACGGCTTCCGCAACGGGCAGGTGATCCGGGCCGTCACGGCTGTCGGCTGGGAGGCGTGGGCGTGGGCGCTCGCCTCCTTCCTCGCGGTCTTCACGCTGCTCTTCACCGTCTTCCTCACCGACCCCGGGGGGCTGTGGTCGGGCATCTACGACGGCATCGACTACTGGCTCTCCCAGCACGGCCCGGGCCGCGGCGAGAGCGAGGAGTACTTCTACTCCGTGGTCCTGGCGGCCGTGGAGTGGCCGATCGTGCTGCTCGGGATCACGGGCGCGGTGGCGACCTACTGGCGGCCGTCGATCCTGCGCGCGTTCCTGATCTGGGACTTCATCCTCTCGCTGGTCGTCTACTCCCTCGCGAACGAGCGCTTCAGCTGGCTCGTCATGCACCCGCTGCTGCCGCTCACGCTCCTCGCGGGCTTCGGCGTCCAGGTGATCTGGGAGTCCCGGCACGCCTGGGGCGGGAAGCTCGGGCTGGCGCTCATCGTGCTGGCCGTGCTGCACACGGGCTACGCGTCGTTCCGCGTCAACGCCCAGGACGGCGCCGACCCGCGCGAGTTCCTCGTGACCACGCAGTCCTCGGACGAGGTGGTCGGCGTCCGCGACGAGGTCTTCGCCGCGAAGGCGCGCGCCGACCGCGAGGGCCGCGACCTCAACGTCGTCGTCGACAGCGCCGAGGGCGCGACCTTCCCGTGGGCGTGGTACTTCCGCCACCTCGACGCGACCTACCCCGACCTCACGCGCGAGCCGCTCCCGTCGGAGGCCGACGTCGTGATCGCCACCCAGGGCGGCCGCGACGCCGTCGCCCAGCAGCTCGCCGGCTACGACGGCCGCGAGTTCCCGTTCCGCGTCTGGTGGGTCCGCGACTACGACGAGATGTCGCCGGGCGCCTGGTGGGACTGGTTCACGAAGCGCGAGCCGTGGAACCCGACGGGCGGCATGCCCGAGTGGCTCTACGTCCGCCAGGGCGCCTAGGCCGGATCGATCTCCCACACGATCGTGTCGCCGCTCTCGAGGACGCGCTCGCCGAGCTCGTCCCACTTCTCCACGCCGGCGTCGCCGTGGTCGGTGCGCTCGAGCGGGCCGACGACGACGTAGCGGATGTCGTAGCGGTCGAGGAGCTCCCGCGCCTCGGTCGTGCTCGTGGTCTCGTAGAGCGTCGCGACGTCCTCCCGGCGCGAGCCGGCGTCGTGGCCCCACTGGAGCTCGTGGCCCGGCCAGCCGAGCACGGTCGGCAGGCCGGTGAACGTCGAGATCCGGCCGTGGCCGAAGGCCGAGTAGTCCTCGCCGACGGACTCGAGCACGACCGCGCCGTCCGGCGCGTTGTCGTTCAGCCATGCGATCGCCTCGACGTCCCCGGGCGCGCGGTCGCGCAGCCAGCCGAGGCCGTCGAGCGTCGGCGCGCGGTCGAAGCCGCCCTTGCGCGCGTACGTGCCCGCGATCGGGTAGACGAGCGCGCCGAGCAGCGCGACGCCGGCGATCGCGCCGGCCAGCAGCCGCGCGGAGCGGCGCGGCAGCCAGGTCCGCCACCACGCGAGCGCGCCGATCCCGGCGATCCCGAACAGCGCCCACGCCTGGTAGTCGAGCTTGAAGACCGTGTTCATCCGGAACAGCGCGCCGCCGTCGAACTCGTCGCGCACGTAGAGGAGCTCCGGGCCGAGCACGCAGGCGACGCCGCCGGCGATCAGCACCCAGACCGCGCGGAGCGCCGGCGGGATGTCGCTCGCGAGGACCGCCGCGATGGCCACGACGAGGAGCACGCCCAGCAGCGCCACGTGGGCGTAGTCGACGGCGGCGAGGAGCGAGCCGGCGAAGACGGCGCCGACCACGATCCAGATCGCGTTGCGCCCCGGCCGCCCGGTGGCGGCGAGGCGGCCGAGGTAGGCGAACGCGACGAACACCGCGAGCGAGCCGAAGAGCAGCAGCTGGTCGCGCACCCAGCCCGCGAAGCCGCGGCCCTCCCCCACCAGGCCGATCCCGCGGGCGGCCGGGTCGAACGAGAGGTGGAACGGGAGCATGAGCAGCGCGCTCAGCGCGATCGCGGCCAGCAGCCAGCGGATCACGGCGGGGCGGGTCGCGTGGCTCCGGCCGTCGCACAGCCAGCCGACCACGGCGAGCGCCAGCACCCCCGCGGTCACGGGATAGGACCAGGAGTTGATGCCGTAGAGGAGGCCGAGCGCCAGCGCGGCCGCGAACAGCTCCGCGAACGCGCGCCCGCGCGGTGCCAGGCGCGGGCCGTCCAGCACGACCTGCACCGCGAAGGCGAGCGCGAGCAGCGTGAAGGGCACCGCGAGCACGTGCGCGTGCAGGTCGCCGAGCAGGAACGAGAACCACGGGAACTCCGTGATCGTGTCGTCGATCACGCGCGAGGCCGCGAACCAGTCGTAGTCGCGGAGCGGGCCGCCGTCGGCGAGCAGGATGCGGGCGCCCTCGAGGTTGCCCAGGACGAGGATCAGCGCGACGGCGCCGAGACCGGCGCGGACGGCCTTGTCCGGCCCGCGGGCGGCGGCCCAGAGCGAGGCGGCGAGGGTGAAGACCGCGGTGGCGGTGAGCGCCAGCAGCGCCGCGACGGCGACGTTGTAGCCCTCGTCGGGACGCAGGTCGCCCAGCTTCACGAGCACGCCCATGGCGAGATGGCCGAGGTAGTAGTAGTTGAGGTCGCCGCCGGCGAACCAGGGGTCCTCGGGCGGGAACGTGTCCGCGCGGTTGGAGGCGTTCAGGAACGCCATGTCCATCGGCTTCTCGGTGAGCCAGACGTCGGGCGAGTAGGCGACGAGCAGGACGGCGGCCGCGAAGGTCACCGTGAAGACGGCCTCTGCGGCCCAGAAGAGGCGGGTGCGGAGCGGATCGGGCTCGGGCACGCGGGCGGCGAGCCGGCGCCAGCGGCGGCGGGCCAGCCAGCCCTTCGGCTCGCCGCGCGCGAGGGCGCGGCGGCCCTCCCAGCCGCGGACGAAGGCGAGGAGGCCGAGCGCGCAGACGAGCGCGATCCACAGCGCCGCGCTCAGCCGCCCGTACGGGATCAGCGTGGTGGCGCCGCCCATCCAGATGAGCCACGTGACGAAGGCGAGGCCGAGCACCTTGCCCATGCCGAGGCCCGCGCCGGGCAAGCGCGCGAGCACGACCCCCGCCAGGGGCGCCGCGCCGAGGCCGATCAGCTCGATGAGCGCCCAGAAGCGCAGCGCCTCGGTCACGGGAAGGCATCTTCGCGGGTCGGCGGGACGGCATCGGTAGATTCCGGCGCGCCATGGCCGCATATGACGCTCTCGCCGACCTCCCGCTGACCATCGACGCCTACGCGCTGGAGGGTCGGCAGCGGCAGACCGGCGAGTTCGACCGGCGCACGACGACGTTCCATCTCCAGGGGGGCGGGCACGAGGGCCTGGGCGAGGACGTCACCTACGACCCCGAGCACCAGGCGGCGCAGCAGGAGGCCGGCCCGGTGCTGCCGTTCGCGGGCGAGTGGACGCTCGACTCGTTCTCCCGCCACCTCGACGGGATCGACCTCTTCCACGGCGTCGAGCCGACGATGCCCGCCTACCGGGAGTACCGGCGCTGGGCGGTCGAGTCGGCGGCGGCCGACCTCGCGCTGCGCCAGGCGGGCACGTCGCTCGCCGAGGCGCTCGGGCGGACGCCGGAGCCGATCCGGTTCGTCGTGTCGCTGCGGCTGGGCGAGCCGCCGAGCCTCGAGCCGGTGACGAGGCGGGTCGCGGCGTACCCGTTCGTGCAGTTCAAGCTCGACTCGTCGCCGACGTGGGACGACGCGTTCGTCGACGCGCTGGCCGGGACCGGCGCGGTCGAGTCCGTCGACTTCAAGGGGGCCTACAAGGGGACGGTCGTCGACACGCCCACCGACCCCGCGCTCTACCGGCGCGTGGCCGAGAAGCTGCCCGAGGCGTTCCTCGAGGACCCGGACCTCACCGTGCCCGAGGCCGCCGCGGCGCTCGAGCCCCATCGCGACCGGATCACGTGGGACGCGCCGATCCACGGCGTCGCCGACATCGAGAAGCTCGCCTTCCTCCCGCGGACGATCAACGTCAAGCCGTCGCGGATCGGCACCTGGCGGGAGCTGCTGCGGACCTACGAGTGGTGCGACGAGCGCGACATCACCTGCTACGGCGGCGGCCAGTCCGAGCTCGGCGTCGGCCGCGGCCAGATCCAGTACCTGGCGTCCATCTTCCACGCCTCCTCACCGAACGACATCGCGCCGTCGGGCTACGACTGGCCGGACTTCCCTGAGACCGGCCTGCCGCCGAGCCCGCTCCCGCCCGAGCTGGAGTCGACCGGGTTCCGCCGGCGCTCGTAGACTTCGAGGTCAACCATGGCCAAGCCGCGTCAGATCAAGATGGAGCAGCGGGGAGCACTCGCTGCCATGCAGCAGCTCGAGAACCGCTCGGACGAGGAGCTGGAGGCGGAGACCCGCTTCCGCGCGGCCGCCCAGGCCATCCTCGGCGCGCGGGCCGCGGAGCGGATGGACGCCAACCGCGCGCGGGAGCACTACCGCGCCGCGATCGCGGCCTCCCGCCCGCAGGAGCGGCTGCAGCTGCGGCGCATGGCCGAGGCCTCGCTGGCGCTCGCGGAGCGCCGGCCGGCCGACCTCAAGGCGGCGGCCGAGAAGCTCGGCCAGACCCCGCCGACCAACCGCCAGCTGCTGGCCCTGCGCGTCATGGGCGTCGTGGCGCCGCCGGCGAGCGCGGGCATCCTGCGCCGCATCCTCGGCGTCCTGATCGTCATCGCGGCGATCGTCCTCGCGCTCGTGATCGGCTACGGCATCGTCAAGCTCATCGCCCTCCCGTTCGGCGGGGTCGGCGTCGTCGCGTGGTTCTGGGGCTTCCTGCTCGTCGCGGTCGTCATCGGCGTCCTGATCTTCTTCGGACGCAGGCGCCAGAAGAACGCACGCGCGAAGGCCGCCGAGGCGCGCGCGGCGCAGTTCAAGCAGCGCTGACGCGCGGCCGGTCAGCCTCGGGAGACGCTCTCGCAGTCGCCCGCCACGCGGTCGGCGCGATCGGCCACGACCCGATCCGGCTTGCCGGTGCCGCACGAGATCGTGTCGCGTCGCCCGTCGCGGGCGAGGATCACGTCGTCGTCCTTGCCGCCGTCGATCACGTCGGCGCCGCCGCCGCCGGTGATCCGGTCGCCGCCGGTCCCTCCCCGGATGCGGTCGTCGCCCGACCCGCCCTCGAGCACGTCCTTGCCGCTCACGCCGCTGACCCGGTCGTCACCCGCGCCGGCCGCGATCTCGTCCTCGCCGGACCCGCCGCTGATCCGGTCGCCGCCCCGTCCGCCCCGCACCCGATCGTCCTTGTCACCGGCGGCGATCCGGTCCGCCCCGCCGCGCCCGTCGATGCGGTCGCGCCCGTCCGTGCCGCGCAGCACGTCGTTCCCGTTCGTGCCCCGGATCACCCCGGCGACGGCGGGCGTCACCGCGACGACTCCGATCAGTGCGGCGGCGAGGACGGACGGCAGTGCCCGATGTCGGATGCTCATGGCTCTCCTTGTTCGTCGGCCTCCGGAGAGGCGAAGTAGCGGCGCAGCAGTGGGCGGAGCGCGTTGGCCGGCATCCCGGGATGGGTCAGCGTCACCCCGAGGCAGTACTTGCTGCAGTCGGCGACGGGCCGCGCGCCGAGCGTGCGCAACGCGCGGTCGGCCCGCGCGTCGCCGTGCGCCGACTTGCTCTCGAGGATCACGACCCCCGCCGTCATCGCCGCCGTCGCCCCGGCGGGCGCGGCGAACTGCACGAAGGAGTCGCAGGTGAGCCGCTCGGCCAGATCGGGCGAGGCGAGCGTCACGCGGGTGTACGTGACCACGAGCACCGGCCGCAGCGGCGACGTGAGCGCGCGGCCGTACGACTCGAGCAGGCACGACGCGAGGAAGTCGGCGGGCGCGCCCGCGAGCGGATCGAACGCGTCGGGCACGTCCTCGAGGCGGCGCTTGACGGTCCGGCCGCGCAAACCCTTGAGCTTGACCTCGAACACGAGCTGCCCGCTGTCGGAGTACTCCCGGGCGCGGCACTTGAAGCGCTGCCGCCGGCCCTGCCGATGCTCGCGGTACGTCATGAGGTCCGGCGTGTCGAGGTAGGTCGTCCGGTACGCGAACCCGCGGGCGCCGTCGATCTCGAGCACGGCGTGCGTCCCGACGAGATGCTCCGCGAGCGCGGCGAACATCGCCAACGGCACGACGTACTTGCTCTCCCGGCGATCCTGCAGGTCGCTCCGCTCGCGGACCGCGTCGAGCGCCATCGGCGCGAAGCGCTCAGCGACCGCTACGGGCGACAGCGGCATCGAGCACGGCCGGGTCGGCCGGGACGGGGGATCTGGGCACGAAGCGGACGGCGGCGCGCGTGGTCTCGCGCACGTAGTCGATCTCGACCACGCGGACATCGAGGATCGTCGCGTTCAAGCGCTCCTCGAGATGGCGGCGCAGCGACTCCTGATCTCCGAAGGCGCGCTCGAGCGTGACGTCGGTGCGGCGCACGGTCCGGTGGCCGAGCCGCGGATGGTCGATCACGGCTGCCCCGCCGACGGCGATCGCGGACATCGCCACGGTCACCTCGAGCCCACCGGCGTCCAGGGCGGTCACGAGGGCCAGCACGATGGCGATGAAGAAGTAGGCCAGCTCGTGGTTGGAGTACGGCTCGCTGCGCAACCGGACGATCGACAGCACGGCGAACAGCCCGAACCCGACCCCGACGCTCACGTTCTCGGCCGCGATCACGGCGACGGCCATGAAGAGGCCGAGGTTGAACATCGCGTACACGACGCACAGGTCGCTGCGCCGGTGACGGCGGTGGAACAGCCCGTAGATCAGGACGCCCGCGGCGACCAGATCGATGAGGAGTCGGGGCAGCAGCTCGTGGAGATCCATCAGGACGTCAGCCAGGTCGTGTCGGTGCGGCGGGCGAGCAGGAAGGCATGGAGGCCGGCCGTCCAGCGCCGGATCTGGCGTCGCGAGAACTCCTGCCGCGGGTCGATCCGCCGCCACCGCGCGAGCACCGCCTCGGTGCGCGTGGCCAGGCCGTCGAGATCCGCCCGGCCCAGCGTCGCGCGGACGTCGTCGACGGCCGCGCGGTACCGCGGCCCGCAGACGGGATCCGCCAGGCACAGGGTGAACATCCGCCCGCCCGGGTCGCCGTAGCCCGACGCCGTGATCCACGTCTGGTCCGCGCCCCAGGGCAGCATCGTGAACACGCCCCGGGCGTCGCTGTGCAGGTAGTAGTTGTTCGGGTACGGCCGGCCGGAGTAGCTGTCCCAGTGCCCGATGTACTTCTCGACGGCCCAGAAGCGGGTGAGCTGCCCGAGGTCGGCGACGGCGTCGACGCCCGTCCAGGTCGCGACGGCGCCGATCAGCCGCTCGAGGTCCTGGAGATCGTCCTCGTCGCCCGCATCGACGTCGAACTTCGGCGCGGCGCCCGGCTGGACGTCGACCGACGACGCCTCGTACAGGTGCCCCGTGGTCGGATACCAGCGCGCGACCGAGATCGCGTCGGGCGACTCGAGGTTCAGGTACAGGCCGTAGGCGCGACCGTCGACGCGCACGAAGGAGTAGCCGGTGCGCCAGGCCGGGAGGCCCGCGGCGCGGAACGCCTTGTAGGCGAGGAGCTCCCGCAGCATGGTCGGGTCCTGGACCATGTTGTTGAGCACCATCGTCTCGAGGCCCTGGAACCGCTGACCCGCGACGTACTCCCCGAACCCGATCCGGAACGCCGCCTTCTCGGAGAGCGGGCGGAACGAGCTGAAGCCCTTGAGCCGCACGCCGACCCGCAGCGGTCCGTGGACGGCTCCGCCACGCCGCCGCAGCTTGAAGGTGGCCGGGACGTACTCGCCGGGCTCCTGTGCCAGTGCCTTCCGGGAAGCGGGAGAGAGCCCGAGGTCGATCCTCGTGACGTGGCCGGGCCGGAAGAGCCACGCGGCCTTGTCGGCCGCGGGCGAGGCGGCCGGCACCGTGAGCATGATCGCCGCGGCGAGCACCAGTGCGGTGGCCGCCTTTCGCTCCCTCCCTTCCATTCCCCTCCCCATCCGTGGTGCGTCGCAGTGCTGAGCGATCGGAAGCACTGCGTGTCTACCGCAGCGGTGACGCGGCGTCCAGGCACCATCGACGTTCGGCCAGGGTCCGACGCCGCGCGGATCGCGCAGATGGTGGAGGCCGGAGCGGCGGCGACCAGCGCCCGGAAACGGTCGTCCGGGCGCTGATCCTGGCTGCCGGTGGCCTCCGTGCCGGCGTCGCCTTCCGTGGCGTTCCCTCCCTGGAATGCTTCTGCCTCCTGATCATTCAGGAGTCGAGCGTTTCCTACCGGACGGGTCGCGCCGCGTCCACTACTTCTGACCAGGATGGCCGCGACGATCGAATCTCGCACCCGCCCGCCCGGCGCGGTTATGGTCGGTCCCGAGGATGCCGCAGGTGCTCACCACGACCCGGCTCGAACTCGTGCTGCTCGAGCCCGAGATCGCTCGCGACCTCGCCGCGGGCATCAACGCCAACGGGCACCTGTGGGCACGCGGGTACCCGATGGGGTCGACGCTGCTGCATGCGGAGCTGACCGCCGCGGCGGCGGCGCACGGGCGCCCGCTCGGCGCGTTCGGGACGTATCAGGTGATCCGCCGGGAGGACAACACGGTGATCGGCGACGCCGGCTTCATGGGGCCGCCCGACGCCACGGGCGCGGTCCACGTCGGCTGCGGGATCGCCGAGAGCGCGCAGCGGCAGGGCTACGCGACCGAGGCGCTGACCGCGCTCCTGGCCTGGGCGCGCGAGCAGAGCGGGCTCACGTGCGTGCTCGCCGACACGACGCGCTCGAACGTTGGCGGGCAGCGGCTGCTCGAGCGCGTCGGCATGCACCGCATCGGCGAGGACGGCGAGCTCATCTACTACATGACCTGAGCCCGCACGTAGGTCCGCACGCGCGGGTCGGCCGGGTGCTCCCCGGCGTCGGCGAAGCCGAGCCGCCGGTAGGCGCGGATCGCCGCGGCGTTGTCGGCGAACACGTTGAGCTCCAGCCGCGCCATCCCGAGGGCGGTCGCGTACGCCGTCGCGGCGGCGGCGAGCGGCGCGCCGAGACCCTCGCCGCGGTGCGCGGGAGCGAGGAGGACGCGGGCGAGGCGGCCCGTGCCCGCGGCCACGCGCACCACCTCGACGTGCCCGACCGGGCTGCGCGCCACCCGGTCGGTGTAGGCCGTCCACGCGTGCACCCGCGGATCGGCCCGCAGCGCCTCGAGCTGGGCGGAGGTCAAGGGCCAGGCGAGCGTCGGCCCCGCGAAGCGCTCGAGCTCCTCCGCCGACGCGATCCAGCCGATCAGCGCCGCGTCGTCCTCCGCGCCGAAGGCACGCAGCGCGAGCCGGCTCACACGACCCCGGCGGGCTCCTCGACGCTCCCCGCACCGAGCCGGTCGGCGAGGCCGGAAAGCGTCAGCACCGCCTCGTCGAGGTCACGCTCCGGCAGCGTGTAGGGCAGCCGCAGGTAGTGCTCGAACGCGCCGTCGGTGGAGAACGACGGGCCGGGCACGACGCCGAGGTTCTCCCGCCCGGCGGCGGCGGCGAGCCGCGTCGCCAGCGGCAGTGGGAGCCGCACCCAGGCGCTCAGCCCGCCGTGCGGCGGCCGCACGGACCAGGTCGGCGCGTGCTCGTCCAGCGCGGCCAGCAGCGCGTCGCGGCGCGGCCGCAGCAGCGCCCGGCGCGAGGCGAGGACCTCGTCCCAGCGGGCGAGCAGCTCGACGGCGACGAGCTGCTCGAGCACCGGGCTCGCGAGGTCGAGGTCGGCCCGCGTCGCGGCGAGCTCGCGCACGAGCTGCGGGGTCGCCCGGATCCAGCCGAGCCGCAGCCCGCCCCACGCCGCCTTGCTCATCGACCCGAGCGTGATGACGCCCGCGTCGTGGGCGGCGAGCGGCGACGGGGACGACGGCCCGTCGAGCCGGAGCTCCGCCGTCGTCTCGTCCGCGACGAGCACCACGCCGGCGCGCGCGCACGCGGTGGCGATCCGCTCGCGGTCGCCGGCCCGCATGCTCAGCCCCGTCGGGTTGTGGAAGTCGGGCGCGGTGACCGCCAGCCGGGGCGCGGCGGCCGCGACCGTCTCGGCCCACGCCTCCGCGTCCCAGCCGTCGCGCCCGAGCGGCACCGGCACGGCGCGCAGCCGCGCGCGGCGGATCGCGGAGAGCGTCCGCGGGTAGGCCGGCGCGTCGACGAGCACGCGGTCCGCGGGCGACGCGAGGAGCGCGAGCACGAGATGGAGCCCGTGCTGGGCGCCCGACGTGATCAGGATCTGCTCCGCCGTCGTCGGTACGCCGCGCTCGACGAAGCGCGCCGCCACGGCCGCCCGCAGCTCGGGCAGCCCGGGTCCCGCGTAGCCGTGCCCGTGGGCGTGGCGGGCGAGCCGCGCGGCGGCGGCCGCCGCGGCCTCGCCCAGCAGCGGCTCGGGGCCGGCCGGCGCCGCGATCGAGAGGTCGAGCGCGCGCGGCCCGGAGACGTGGAGCGGCGGCAGCATCGGCTGGGTGGCGCCGGCCGCGCCGTCGGGGAGCGTGAGCCAGCTCCCGGCGCCGCGGGCGCTGACAAGGAAGCCGTCCTCGCGCAACCGGTCGTAGGCGCGGGTCACGGTGCCGCGCCCGACGCCGAGCGCCGGCGCGAGCGCCCGCTCGCTCGGGATCCGCGTCCGCGCGGCGATCCGCCCGTCGACGGCCAGCGCGCGCAGGGCGTCCGCCAGCGCGTCCGCCGTCTCGCGGTGCCGGCGCCAGCCGCTCCCGAGCAGCTCGGCGAGGACGGCGGGGGCGATCGGGGCGGCCATGGATCCATGATGGCTCGAATGGCCCGAGAAGTCCAGGGCCACTTCGTGCATCATGGTCCCGTGGCCCGACGGCTCACCCAGCTCTACGCCGGATTGGTCCTGTACGGGGCCAGCGCGGCGATGATCCTCCTCGCCGGCCTCGGCGCCGATCCCTGGGACGTCTTCCACCAGGGGCTCTCGCGCCGCATCGGCCTCGGCCCGGGCGCGTGGGTGTGCATCGTCGGCGCGCTCGTGCTCCTCCTGTGGATCCCGCTCAAGCAGAAGCCGGGTCTCGGCACCGTCTCGAACGTGATCGTCATCGGCGTGGTGCTCGACCTCATGCTCGCGGCGTTCGACCCCGCGTCCGAGCCCGTCGCCCGCGGCGCGCTGCTCGTCGCGGGGGTCGTCCTCAACGGCGTCGCGACCGGGCTCTACATCGGGGCCCGGTTCGGCCCCGGCCCCCGTGACGGGCTGATGACCGGCCTCGCGGCCCGCGGGCACTCCCTGCGGGTCGTGCGGACCGGCATCGAGCTCACGGTGCTCGCCGCGGGCTTCCTGCTCGGCGGCACCGTCGGCGTCGGCACCGTCGCGTACGCGCTGGCGATCGGCCCGCTCGCGCACATGTTCGTGCCGCTCCTGACCGTGCCCGAGCCGGACGACCGCGCGATCGCCGCGCGGCCGGCCCACGCCACCGTCTAGCGCCGCGTCCAGGCGTCGGTGCCCTCGAGCAGCCGCCCGATCGAGTCGGGCAGGTGGTCCGAGGCGATGTCGGCGAGGGTGATCCCCTCGAGCACCCCGCGCACCGAGGCGCGGACCGCGACCCACGTGTCGCGCAGGCGCATCGTCGAGCCGTGGTACTCCATGTCCTCCGGCGCGCGGCCCGCGACCGCGCCGAGCGGACCGTCGACCGCGCGGATCACGTCCGCCACGGTGATCTTGTCGGCCGGCTTGGCGAGCGCGTGCCCGCCCTCCGGCCCGCGGTGGCTGGCCACGATGCCGGCCCGTCGCAGCTCGAGGAGAATGTTCTGGAGGAACTTCTGCGGGATCCCCTGCGCCTCGGCCAGGCGCTCCGAGGTGATCGGACCGTTGCCCGAATTGGCCGCGAGCTCCACGAGCGCGCGCATCGCGTAGTCGACCTTGGCGGAGATCCGCATGGCACACATCATGGCGGGAACCTCACGTCCGCGCCGCGTGCAACGTTGCATGCACGGATGCGCACGCTCGCCCTTCCCCCGTTCTGGTCGCTCGTGGAGGCCCACGGCGACGAGCTGCTCGTGCACGCGCGGCGCCTCGCGGGCGACTCCAACGGCGAGGACGTGCTCCAGGAGGCGCTCCTGCGCGCGCTGCGCGCCTACCCGCGCCTCCGCCACGCCGACCACCTCCGCGCGTGGCTCTACCGCATCACCACCACGACCGCGATGGACCACCACCGCGGCCGCGCCCGCGAGGTGCTCACCGACGACCCGCCGGCCGCCGCGGCCGAGCCCGACCACTACGACGACGCGTTCGACTCGCTGATCGCGTCGCTGCCCGACACGGCGCAGGCCGCGCTGCGGCTCCGCTTCGTCGACGACCTCGACTACGCCGGCGTCGCACACGTCCTCGGCATCTCGCCCCAGGCCGCCCGCCAGCGCGTCTCCACCGCCATCCGCACCCTCCGCTCCCAGGGAGCCGCCGCATGACCCTCCCCCAGCACCTGCTCGACCGCATCGCCTCCGCGGCCGTGGCCGAGGGGCTCGCCGATGCCGTCTACACGCGCCTGAAGACGCCGATCGGCACGCTCACGGTCGTCCAGGGCGCCCGCGGCGTCCTCCGCGTGGGCTTCGAGAAGGACCCCCTCGACGCGCTGCTCGCCGAGGTCGCGGCCGGCGTCGGGCCCCGCATCGTCGCCTCCGACCGCGAGCTCGCGGCGACGCGCGACGCGCTCGAGGCCTACTTCGAGTCCGGCGACGAGCGGCTCGACCTGCCCGTCGACCTCGCGCTCGTCCACAGCGCGTTCCGGCGCGACGCCCTCACGGAGCTCCGCGACGTGCCCGCGGGCGAGGTCGTGACCTACGGCGAGCTCGCCCGGCGCATCGACCACCCGCGCGCGGCCCGCGCGATCGGCACCGCGTGCGCGACCAACCCCGTCCCGATCATCGTGCCCTGCCACCGGGTCCTCCCCGGCAGCGGCGGCGTCGGCAACTACGGCGGCGGCCCCGACCTCAAGCGCCGCCTGCTCGCCCTGGAGGGATCCCTCCCGACTACTGCTCCTCGACGGTGACGGACTCCATCACGATCGGCTCCGTCGGCTGCTCGTCCGGGCCGACGGGGGCGACGCCGATCAGGTCGACGACGTCCATCCCCTCGGTGACCTCGCCGAGCAGGGCGTACTCGGGCGGGAGGCCGACGTCCTCGCCCGTCACGACGAAGAACTGGCTGCCGGACGTGCCGGGCGCCTCCGTGGCGGTCTTGGCCATCGCCACGACGCCCTTCGTATAGGCGAGGTCCTGCGGCGGCGCCTCGACGACGCTCCAGTCCGGGCCGCCCGTGCCGTTGCCCTGCGGGTCGCCGCCCTGGATCACGAAGCCCGGGACGATGCGGTGGAACGGGGTGCCGTCGTAGAAGCCGGCGTCGGCGAGCGCCTTGAACGCCCCGCCCGTCTTGGGCGCGCGCTTGGCGTCCAGCGTGATCTGGAACTCGCCGCAGTTCGTCTTCACCGTCGCGACGTACGTCTTGGACGGATCGAGCTTCTCCTTCGGCTTGGGCACGTCGACCTGCTTCGGCTTGGCCGCGCCGACGGGCTGGCAGCCCGACGCCTGCTCGCCGCCCGTGTCCTCCGGCGTCGCGGTCGCGGTGGCCGTCGCCTCCGCCTCTGGCTCGTCGTCGTCGCCGCCACAGGCGGCGAGGGAGAAGCCGAGCAGGAGACACGCGAGCAGGAGCGAGAGCAGCCGAGACATGGCGGGCGAGGATACTTGCTCGCCGTGAAGCTCAATCCGGCCCTCGATCGCTACGACCACGTGCTGCTCGATCTCGACGGCTGCCTCTGGCTGGGCGACGAGGCGCTGCCCGACGCGCCCGCCGCGGTGGCCCTGCTGCGCGAGACGGGCAAGGGCATCGGCTTCCTCACCAACGACGCGCGCCACGCGCCCGAGGACTTCGTACGGCGCCTGTGGCGGCTCGGCTTCCAGGCCGCCGGCGACGAGGTCGTCACCTGCGGCGCCGCGCTCCAGTTCGCGCTCGCGTCGCGCGGCGCGGACGGCGGCGCGACCGCGTACGTCGTCGGCGCCACCGCGCTCGTCGAGCACGTGGCGGAGGCGGGGCTGCGGATCGTCAACAACACGGAGTTCGCCACGCGCGCGGACGTCGTCGTCGTCGCCGCGCACGACCGCTTCGACTACCGCGAGCTCAAGGTCGCGACCCAGGCGGTGCTGCGCGGCGCGGAGCTCGTCGGCGTCACGCGCGACCGGACGTTCCCCATGCCCGACGGCCCCTGGCCCGCGTCCGGCCCGCTCCTGGCCGCCGTCGAGGAGGCGACCGGCACGAAGGCGACGTTCACGGTCGGCAAGCCCGAGGTGGCGATGTACGACGCTGCCCGCGACCGGCTCGGCGCCGGCCGCTACCTCGCCGTCGGCGATCGCGTCGACACGGACGTCGCGGGCGCCGCCCGGGCCGGGATGGACAGTGCGCTCGTGCTCAGCGGCTCGACGGGGAGCGAGGAGGCGCGACGTGCGGAGCCGAAGCCGACGCACGTCGCCGACTCGCTCGCCGCCCTGGTGATCTTCTAGCGTTTTCGGTTTGCAGCCCCTCTGCCTGATCGTGAACCCGAACGCCGGCGGCGGCCGCGCGTCCAAGCGCCTGCCGCGGGCCGAGGCGGCCCTGCGCGCCCGCGGGTTCGCCTTCCGCGTCGAGCGGACGACCTCGATGGAGCACGCGCGCGAGCTCGCGCGCGGCGCCGTCGCGGCCGGCGAGGCGCCCGTGGCGATGGGCGGCGACGGGCTGACCGGCGCGGTCGCGGGCGAGGTCCGCGGGACGGACGCCGTGCTCGGCATCCTCCCCGGCGGCCGCGGCAACGACTTCGCGCGCAAGCTCGGGATCCCGTTCGAGCCCGAGCCCGCCTGCGACGTCCTCGCGGCCTGGCAGGTCCGCGCGGTCGACGTCGCGGAGGCCGGCGGCCACGCCTTCCTCGGGATCGCCTCGGCGGGCTTCGACTCCGACGTGCAGGACATCGCGAACTCCACGCGGCTGCCGCTCGGCGGGGCCGTCTACGCGTACTCGACGCTCGCCGCGCTGCGCGGCTGGCGCGACGCGCAGTGGCACGTCGAGGTCGACGGCACGCCCTACGACTTCAGCGGGTACTCGGTGGCCGTGGCGAACTCCGGCGTCTTCGGCGGCGGCATGCAGCTCGTGCCCCAGGCCTCGCTCGACGACGGCGAGCTCGACGTCCTGCTCACGCAGTCCGCGCCCAAGACGGGCTACCTGCGCAACCTCCCGAAGGTCTTCAAGGGCGAGCACGTCGACGAGCCGAACCTCGTGTTCCTGCGCGGCAAGGAGATCTCCTTCCACGCGGACCGGCCGTTCACGGCCTACGCCGACGGCGACCCGATCGCGGACCTGCCCGTGACGATCCGGGTGCGTCCGAGCGCGTTGAAGGTGCTGGCGCCGTGACGCTGCTCGGGCCGAAGGTCGCGGCCGCGAAGGCGGTCGGCACGCTCGTGCGCGCCGCTGGCCGGGGCGGCGGCACCTCGCTGCCGGGGAAGGTCCTCACGCGTCTGGAGCCGCATGCGATCGGGCTGCTCGGCGGGCGGCTGGCGCACGGCAGCGCGGTGATCAGCGCGACCAACGGGAAGACGACGACGGCCGCGATGGTGGCCGCGATCCTCGAGCGCTCCGGCGAGACGCTCGTGCACAACCGCGCCGGGGCGAACATGGCCGGCGGGGTCGCGGCCGCGCTGGCGGTCGCCTCCCGCCGCGGCGGGAAGGAGCTCGACGGCGACTTCGGGCTGTTCGAGGTCGACGAGTTCTGGCTCGACGCCGTGGTCGGCGAGCTGCGGCCGCGCGCCCTGCTGCTCTCCAACCTCTTCCGCGACCAGCTCGACCGCTACGGCGAGCTCGAGATCATCGCCGAGCGCTGGGCGGACGTCGTCGCCCGGCATGCGGGCGGGACGGCCCTCGTGCTCAATGCCGACGACCCGCTCGTCGCCGACCTCGGCCGGGAGCGCGGCGCGCGCTACTTCGGCGTCGAGGACGACGCGCTCGCGTACGCCGAGCTCCAGCACGCCGCCGACTCCAAGCACTGCCGCCGCTGCGGGCATCCGTACAGCTACGACGCGATCTACCTCGCGCACCTCGGCCGCTACCACTGCCCGAACTGCGGCCAGCGCCGCCCGGAGCCCGCGGTCGTGGCCCGCGACGTCGAGCTGCACGGCATCCGCTCGGCCGCCTTCACGCTCCACGCCGGCGGTGCCTCGACCCGGGTCGAGCTCCCGCTCCCCGGCCTCTACAACGTCTACAACGCGCTCGGCGCCGCGGCGCTGTGCCTCGAGCTGGGGCACGAGCTCGACGCCGTCGCCGCGGGCCTCCAGGCGGTCGCGCCGGCCTTCGGCCGGGCGGAGACCGTCGACGTCGGCGGCCGCCCGCTCTCGATCCTGCTGGTCAAGAACCCCGCGGGGGCGAACGAGGTGCTGCGCACGCTCACGCTGGAGGCCGGCGAGCTCGACCTCCTCGGCGTGCTCAACGACAACACCGCGGACGGCCGCGACGTCTCCTGGGTCTGGGACGCGGACTGGGAGCTGCTCGCCGGCTCCGTGCGGCGGATGACCTGCGCGGGCACGCGCGCCGCGGAGCTGGCGCTGCGGATGAAGTACGCCGGCGTGCCGCCCGAGCGGCTCCACGTGGTCCCCGAGCTGCCGGCGGCACTCGACGCCGCGCGGGCGGACGGGAGCGGGCCGCTCTACGCGCTGCCGACGTACACCGCGCTGCTCGCGCTGCGCGACCTGCTCTCCGAGCGCGGCCACGTCACCGGGCACTGGCGATGAGCTGGTCGCCGCAGGTCGTGTGGCACGACGTGGAGTGCGGGCGCTACGACGCGGACCTGCCGCTGTGGCGGGAGCTCGCGGCCGCCGAGGGCTCGCCCGTGCTCGACGTCGGCGCCGGGACCGGGCGGGTCGCGCTCGACCTGGCGCGGGCCGGTTTCCCCGTCGTCGCGCTCGACCGCGAGCCCGGGCTGCTCGCGGCGCTCGACGAGCGCGCGGACGGGCTGGACGTGCGCACGGTCGCCGCCGACGCGGGGTCGTTCGCGCTCGGCGCCGCCTTCCCCCTCATCATCGTCCCCATGCAGACGATCCAGCTGCTGCCGGAGCGCGCCGGCTTCTTCGCGGCCGCCGCGGCGCACCTCGCGCCGGGCGGGCTGCTCGCGATCGCCATCACCGAGGCGATCGAGGACTTCGACGCCGGCGACGGCATCCTCCCCACGCCCGACGTCGTCGTCGTCGGCACCTACCGCTTCGCCTCCCAGCCGACCGCCGTGCGCGCGCTGCCCGCCGCGACGCGGATCGAGCGCGTGCGGCGCACGTTCGGGCCCGATGGCCTCGCCGCCCAGGAGGACGACGTCATCGAGCTCGCGCACGTCAGCGTGGCGCTGATCGAGGAGGAGGGCCGCGCCGCCGGCCTCGTGCCCCAGCCGGGCCGGTCGATCGACGCGACGGCCGAGCACGTCGGCTCCGAGGTGGTGCTGCTCCGTGCCTGACCACACCCTGCGCGTCTGCGCGCTGTACCCCGACCTGATGAACATCTACGCCGACCGCGGGAACCTGACCGTGTTCGAGCGCCGCTGCACGTGGCGGGGCATGGGCTTCGAGCTCGCGGGCGCGGGGATCGGCGACGCGATCGACCCGGACGCGCACGACCTCTTCTACCTCGGCGGCGGCCAGGACCGCGACCAGGCGCTGTGCGCGCGGGACCTCGCGACGGTGAAGCGCGACGCGCTCCACGCGGCGGCCGACCGCGGCGCGGTCGTGTTCGCCGTCTGCGGCGGGCTCCAGCTGCTCGGCCACGGCTACGAGATGGAGGACGAGCGGCTGCCGGGCGTCGGCCTCGTCGACCTCGACACGAAGCGCGAGGACGGGCCGCGGCTGCTCGGCAACATCGCCATCTCGCTCGAGCTGCCCGGCGGGCCCGCGATGCTCGCCGGCTTCGAGAACCACGCGGGCCGGACCTACCTCGGCGAGGGGACGGCGCCGCTCGGCCGCGTCGTCGAGGGGCACGGCAACAACGGGCGCGACGGGACCGAGGGCGTCCGCGGCGGCGCGCACGGCACGGTCGTCGGGACCTACATGCACGGGCCGCTGCTGCCCAAGAACACGGCGTTCGCGGACTGGCTGACGCGGACGGCGCTGGGGCTCGACGCGCTGCCGCCGCTGGACGACGCGCTCGAGGACGCGGCACACGCCGAGGCCGCGCGGGCGGCCGGCGTCGGCGGCTGAGCCTCAGTCGCCGGCGACGCCGCAGAAGCGCATCGCGGCGATCGCGATGCCCTGTGCGCAGGCGACGAGCTCGTCGACGGGGACGTGCTCGTCGGCGCGATGGGCGAGCCCGATGTCGCCCGGGCCGAAGTTGACCGCCGGGATCCCGGCCTCGTTGACGAGGGTCGCGGCGTCGCTCCAGTTCTCGAGGCCGCCGACGCGGGCGGGGCGCCCGAGGTCGCGCTGGGCGGCGAGCAGCGCCTGCACCACCGGCTCGTCCTCGGCGACCTCGGCGGGCGGCACGCCGCCGAGCAGCCAGGTCACCACCGGCGGGTGCTCGCGGAGCCAGGGGTCGGCGGCCGCGGCGCGGGCGATCCACGCCTCGACGTCCGCGCCGGCATCGTCCTGGCCCGGGAGGTACTCGATGTGGACCTCGATCCGGCAGCGCGCCGGGTAGGAGACCATCCACTCGCCGCCGTGGATGGCGGTGACGACGGCGTGCGCGGGCGACAGGTGCGGGTGCCGGGCCCGCAGCGCCCACGCCTCGTTGAGGCGGCCGAGCGCGTCGAGCACGAGCACGGCCTTGTCGATGGCGCTGACCGCGCCGCCCCGGTCGGGATCGCCGGGCGGGAGGCCGGCGTGGCCGCCGCGGCCCTCGACGTCGATGGTGCAGAGCAGCGAGCCGCGGCAGGCGATCCAGACGGCGAGGGCGCTCGGCTCCGGCACGATCGCCGCGTCGGCGGCGAGCGTGCGGGCGCTGACGAGCCCGCCCGCGCCGGTCGTCTCCTCCTCGCTCACGGCGTTGACGACGAGGTCGCCGCGGAGCCGGACGCCGAGCCGCGCCAGCGCGATCGCCGCGAAGGCCATCGCCGCCACGCCGCCCTTCATGTCGCATGCGCCGCGGCCGAGGATCCGGCCGTCGCGGCGCTCCGCGCCGAACGGGTCGGTCGTCCACGCCTCGCGCGGGTCGGCCGAGACGACGTCGACGTGGCCGTTCAGGAGCAGGGTGCGGCCGCCGCCCGAGCCGGGGAAGCGGGCGACGAGCTGCGGGCGGCCCGCGAAGTCGAAGCCGTCGGGGACGTACGGGTGGCCGGCGACGAGCGCCGGGTCGGGCTCCCCCAGCGCGATCTCGGCGCCATGCTCGCGCAGCAGCACCGCGAGGTGCGCCTGGAGCGCGGGGAGCTGCCCGCCCGACTCGACGGAGTCGAAGCGGACCAGCTCCTGGAGGAGCGCGGCGAGCTCGTCCTCGCGCTCCGCGATGTGCGCGGCGACCCGCTGCTCGAGGGCGTCGAGCATCTAGGCCGGCGGCGCGGTCGAGGCGCGGGCGACCAGCTCGGGGGAGACCCGGACGCGGGCGCGGACGCGCGGGCTGCCGCCGACGGCCTCGGCGAGCATCCCGGCCGCGGCGGTCGCGACGTCGCCGATCCCCCAGTCGACGGTCGTCAGCGCCGGCGTGACCACGCGGGCGATCGGGTGGCCGTCGTAGCCGGCGACCGACACGTCGCCGGGGACGTCGAGGCCGTGCGCGGCGGCCGCCGCGTAGACGCCGCACGCGATGGAGTCCGACAGGCAGAAGACGGCGGTCGGGCGCGGGTCGGAGCGCAGCAGGCCGGAGGCGGACTCCGCGGCGTCCTCGATCGAGTGGCGGGCGTTGACGACGGTCGCGTCGAGCCCGAGCGCGTGGCAGACCTCGCCGACGACGCGCTCCGCGGGCCGGTCGGGCGTCGACGGGCGGCTCGGCGTCATGACCGCCACGCGGCGGTGGCCGAGGCCGTGAAGGTGCTCGAGGACCAGCGTGACGCCCGCGCGGTTGTCGAACAGCACCTCGCCCACGGTCGGGCCGGCGAGGGCGTCGCCGACGGTGACGACCGGGAGCGCCTCCCCGATCTCGTCCCAGACCGGGTCGGCCGGGTTGAGCGGCGAGACGACGAGGCCGTCGACGAGCTGGTCGGCGAGCTGGCGCGCGAGCGCGCCCTCGCGCTCCGGGTCGCCCTGGGCGTCGACGAGCATCATCTGCAGGTCGTGGCTGCCGAGCTGGCGCCCGAGCGTCTCGACGAAGCGCTGCTCTCCCAGGTCCTCGAGCGAGCTCGTGAGAACGCCGACGAGGCCGGTGCGGCCGCGGGCGAGCGCCCGCGCCACGGCGTTGCCCGTGTAGCCGAGCTCGTCGGCGACCGTGCGGACGCGCTCCTGGGTCTCCTCCGAGGTCTGGAGGCCCCGCAGGGCGTACGACACGGCGGCGGGCGAGAGTCCGGTGGCCGCCGCGACGTCCTTGATGGTGACGCGCTTGCGCGAGGCCACGCGGCAACCGTACCGCGCGGCTTGGACCGTCGGTCCCTTGGCGCACCGCCGCTCCGTGCTGTACGGTAGTGAATCGGTTCACTGAACCGTTTCACTCCAAATGCCGATGCAGTGATCACGAGCCCTTCGCCTCCCATGCAGACCGACGTCCACCAGCACCTGTGGCCCGCCCCGTTCCTGGCCGCGCTGCGCGCGCGGCGGACGCCTCCGCGTCTGGACGGCTGGACGCTCGAGCTGCCCGGGGAGCGCCCGTACGCGATCGACCCCGCCGATCACGACGTCGAGCTGCGCGTCGCCCTGGCGGCGGCCGACGGCGACGAGCTCGTCTGCGTCGCGCCGTCCGCGGGGCTCGGGCTCGACCGCCTGCCGGCCGCGGAGGTCGAGGAGCTCGCCGCGGCGTGGCTCGAGGGCGCGCTCGAGCTGCCGGCGCCGTTCCGCGCGTGGGCGTTCCCGGCCGGCCCGGCGGCGCTGCACGAGGCGCTCGGCCGCGGCGCGCTCGGCCTCGAGCTCGGCGCCGACCTGCTCTCCGCACCCGGCGGGCTCGACGCCCTGGCGCCGATGCTCGACGTGCTCGAGGAGACGCAGCGCCCGCTGCTCGTCCACCCCGGCCCGGCCGGGATCGCCGACCAGCCCGGCCACCGGCCCGCGTGGTGGGCCCCCGTCGTGCCCTACGTCGCGCAGCTCCACGCGGCCTGGTGGGCCTGGGCGAGCGAGGGCCGCGCGCGCTTCCCCCGGCTGCCCGTCTGCTTCGTCGCGCTGGCCGGCCTCGGCCCGCTCCACGGGGAGCGCCGGCGCGCCCGCGGCGGCGAGCCGCTCGCCTTCGACCCGCTCACCTTCGTCGAGACGTCGAGCTACGGCACGCAGGCGGTCGACGCCGTGATCCGCGCGCTCGGCATCGATGTCGTCTGCCACGGATCCGACCGGCCGTACGCGGAGCCCACCCTGCCCCGCCTCGGCAGCGACGCGGCGCTCCACGGCCTCCGCGTCACCAACCCCGGGCGCCTGTTCGCCCATGTCCCCCAGGAGGCGACCGCATGATCGAGGAACTCCGCGCGCCGACGGGACGGCCGCTCGAGCGCGAGGAGCTGCGCGCGCTGGTCGCGCGCGTCGCCGCCCGGCCCGAGCTCTGGAGCCACCTGTGGGACCGGTCCGCCGCGGAGCGGACCTACGCCGCCCTGCACCGCGACGACGACGTCGACCTCTGGGCGCTCTTCTGGCGCCCCGCGCACGACACGGGCTGGCACGACCACGACACGTCGAGCGGCGCCGTCCACGTCGTCGAGGGCGTGCTCGAGGAGCACGCGCTCCTGATCGCCCAGCCCGAGCGCCGCACGCGCTACACCGCCGGCGGCTCGTTCACCTTCGGGCCGTCGCACATCCACCGCGTGACGTGCGCCTCGCCCCACGCCGTCTCGATTCACGCGTACTCTCCGCCCTTGTGGAGACTGGGCCAGTACACGGTCGCGCCGGACGGGGTCCTGCACCGGATGTCCGTCTCCTACGCGGACGAGCTGCGGCCGCTCGAGCTCGACGCGGCGTGAGACCCGCCGTCAGCGCCTTCGCCCTCACCGGCGAGGCGCTGGCCTGCACGACGCCGGAGGGCGCCTACGCGAACTGCCTCGCGCTCTCCGTGCGGTACGCGCTGTGGCTGCGCGAGCGCGGCGAGCCGGCGGGGATGGTCGCGCTGCGCGGGAGCCGCGTCGCGTTCCCGTCCGCGGCCGGCCGATGGCCGCTGTGCGAGCCCGGCGGCTACTCGCACTGGGTCACGGTGAGCGGTGACTGGGCGGTCGACTGGACGTGGCGCCAGTTCGAGCCCTCGGCCGCATGGCCCGTGGTGCTGCCGGTGGACACGGTCGTGGCCGCGTGGGACGAGCACGTGGCCTGGGCGTGTGACGCGTGCCCGGAGCTCGTCGCCGACCCGCTCCACCAGGAGCTCGCCCCGGCCGGGATGCACGCGACGCACCGCGCGAGCGCCCGCGCCACCCGCGGCGCCGGTCCCTTCCCGGACCCGCGCCACGACGGTACGGCGGCGCTCACGCCGTTGTGCGCCTGCGCGGCCGCTCAGCCCGTGTAGCCGGCGATCGCCTCGTCGACGAGCGCGACCGTCCGCGCGCCCTCCCCGCGCCGCAGGCGGCCGAACGCCGCCTCGATCCCGTCGAGATCGGTGACGTGGGTGACGACGTCGGCGACCGGGAAGCGGCCCTCGGCCGCGAGGCCCGCCATCGAGGCGAGCAGCGCCGCGGCGTCGCCCGAGCCGTAGTAGGAGCCGCGGATGCCCTTCTCGGACAGCAGCTCCAGCGCGGGCAGCGCCACGTCGACGCCCTTCGGCGCGATGCCCACGACGGTCGCGGTCGCACCCGCGCGCAGCACGTCCCAGGCGAGCCGGATCGTCACGGGTGAGCCGACGGCCTCGAAGGCGTGGTCGACCCCGCCGGGCACGAGCTCCAGCACCGCCTCCGCGCCGCCGTCGACCGCGTCGGTGGCGCCGCGGGCCAGCGCGAGCGCCCGCTTGCCCTGGTCGCGCTCCACCGCGACGATCCGCCCGGCGCCCGCCAGCCGCGCCGCGGCCACGAGCTGCAGGCCGACGCCGCCGCAGCCCACGACGCACACGCTCTCGCCCACCGCGACCCGCGCCGCGTTGCGCACCGCGCCGACGGCGGTGACCACGCCGCACCCGAGCAGCGACGCCTGCCAGAGCGGGAGCCCGGACGGGATCGGGACCGCGCACGCGGCCGGCACGACCGCGCGCTCGGCGAAGCACGCGACGAAGTTGAAGTGCTGGATCGGCCGCCCGTCGGCGAGCCGCAGCCGGCTCGTCCCGTCGAGCAGCATCCCCGCCCAGGCGAGGTCGCCCGCCACCTCGCACAGGTTGCGGCGCCCCGCCGCGCACGCCCGGCAGCGCCCGCACGACGGCACGAAGCAGAACGCGACATGGTCGCCCGGCGCGACATGGTCGACGCCCTCCCCCACGGCCTCGACCACGCCCGCGCCCTCGTGGCCGAGCACCATCGGCACGCGGTCCGGGCCGAGGTGGCCGTCGGCCAGGTGGAGGTCGGAGTGGCAGACGCCCGCGGCGGCGACGCGGACGAGCACCTCTCCGGCCCGCGGCGGCTCGAGCTCGACCTCCTCCACCGAGAGCGGCGTCTCGTAGGCGTGCAGGACGGCGGCGCGGATCCTCATGCGATGCGGTGCGCCTCCAGCGCGTCGAGATCGGGCTCCACGCCGAGGCCGGGGGCGGCGGGCGGGCCGACCGTCCCGTCCGGCGCGATCGGCAGCAGGTCGTCCCCTCCGAGCAGCCAGTCGCGACGCGACGGCGTCCACCCCGGCGGGTCGAGCGGCACCTCGAGGAACGGGCACGCCGACACGGCGAGGGCGAGGTGGAGGTTGGCGAGCAGCCCGAGCCCATTGGACCACGTGTGGGGCGACCACATCCGCCCGCAGAGGTCGGCGAGCGCGGCGATCCGCCGGCCGCCGCCGATCCCGCCGGCGAGCACGACGTCCGGCTGCACGACGTCGACGCCGCCGCGCAGCACGAGGTCGCGCGCCTCGGCGAGGCTCCGCACCATCTCGCCCGCCGCGAGCCGCAGCGACGTCGCCGCCCGCAGCCTCGCGTAGCCCTCCACGTCGCCGGCCGGCAGCGGCTCCTCGAGCCAGTACACGCCGAGCGGCTCGAGCGCGCGGGCGCACGCGATCGCCTCCGGGACGTCCCACGGCCGCGCGCGGTCGCCGGGCATCCGCCAGCCGTGGTTGGCGTCGACCATGATCGCCATCGACGCGCCGACCGCCTCGCGCACCGCCGCGACGACCGCGACGTCGTCGCGCCAGTCCGCGTGGTGGAAGCGGAGCTTGACCGCGCGCACCCCGGCGGCGCGCAGCGCGACCACCCGCCGCGCGCGCTCCTCGGGGGCGACGAGCTCGCCGCTCGACGCGTAGGCCAGGATCCGCTCGCTGCGGCCGCCGAGGAGGCGCCACAGCGGCTCGCCCGCCAGCCGCGCCGCGAGATCCCAGACCGCGACCTCCGCGCACCACGGCCGCCCGTGGTGCAGGTCGACGGTCTCGCACAGCTCGCGCACCACCTCGGTCCGCCGCGGGTCCAGCCCGACCAGCAGCCGCTCCAGCAGCGCCGCGTCGGGCAGGTCGTCGCCGCTCGCGTAGCCGGCCGTGCCGTCCTCGGCGCGGACGATGACGAGGCTCGCCTCCACGCGGCGGCGCGGCTCCGGGTCCCAGGCCGCGCGGAACGGCGGATCGAGGTCGAGCCCGTAGCGCCGGACCTCGAGCGAGGCGATCCGCATCAGCCGCCCGTGTAGTAGGCGTTCGCGGCTTCCTCGCGGCGGCCGGCGAGCGCGCGCACGTCGTCCCCGCCGGGCGGCCGCAGCGCATCGGCGATGGCGTCGCGCATCGCCGCGCGGTTCGCCGCCTTCACCGCCGTCTCGTCGCCCACCCCCGGATCGACCCAGACGGCGACGAGCACGACGACGTCGGCCGCCTCGTCCGCGTCGAGCAGCCCCTCGGCGACCGCGTCGAGCACGCCCTGTGCGATCCCGAGCTGGGCGGCGCCCCAGGTGATCGGCCCCACCTTCGAGCCGTCCTCGATCGGCGACTTGTTGACCACGATCGTCGTCGGCCGCACGACCACGCCCGGCGAGAGGCAGGCCAGGAACGGCAGGTGCCCGGGCCGCGGCGAGGCGAGCGCGCCGGCCGCGGCCGCCGCCGTCGGAGAGCCGCGCCGCGCCAGCACCACGTTGATGTGGCTGCCGTCGGGCACCTCGCCCGACCACGCCTCGCCGATCCGGCCGTCCAGCGGGTCCTCCATCACGCCTCCTCCAGGTCGAGCACCACGCGCAGCGCGGCGCCCGCGTGCATCGCGTCGAACGCCTCGCCGATCCCGTCGAGCGGCTGCCGGGCCGAGATCAGCCGGTCCAGGGGCAACCGCCCGCGGCGGTAGAGCTCCAGCAGCGCCGGGAAGTCGCGCGCCGGCCGCGAGGAGCCGTAGATCGAGCCGAGCACGCGCCGCTCCATCCGCGGGATCGGCAGCGCCGGCAGCTCGAGCACCGCGTCGGCGCGCGGGATCCCGATCAGCACCGCGGCGCCCCGCGCCCGCGTGGAGAGGAACGCGGCGCGCGCCGCCTCGGGCCGCCCCGTCGCCTCGATCGCGTAGTCGACGCCGCCGCCCGACGCCTCGATCACCGCCGCCGCGGTCGCGTCGGCGCCGTCGCTCCAGCGCACGCCGTGCGTCGCCCCGAGGGTCTGCGCGACGCTCGTCTTCTCGCCCGAGACGTCCACGGCGATCACCGGGTGCGCGCCCGCGGCCACCGCGCCGAGCACCGCGCTCATGCCGACGCCGCCGCAGCCGAACACGGCGACCCGCTCGCCGGGCCGCACGCCCGCGGTGCGCCACACCGCGCCGGTCCCCGTGGCCACCGCGCAGCCGGCGATCGCCGCCACGTCGAAGCCGACGTCGTCCGGGATCGCGATGCAGCACCGGGCGGGCACGACCGTGTGCGTCGCGAACGTCGAGAGGAACGAGTAGTGATAGACCGGCGCGCCGCCGCGCGAGAGCCGCGGCGTCCCGTCGAGCAGCCCGCCGTGGCCCATGCCGTCCCACGCGCTCGCGCACAGGTGCTCGAGCCCGCGCGCGCACTCGTCGCAGTCGCCGCACGACGGCATCCAGGAGAGCATCACCCGCGCGCCCGGCGCGAGGTCGCGGACGCCCGCGCCCACCGCGTCGACCACGCCGGCGCCCTCGTGCCCGAGCACCGCCGGGCAGCGCGTCGGCGCGGTGCCGTCGATCGCGTTGAGGTCGGAGTGGCAGACGCCGCTCGCGTAGAGCCGCACGCGGACCTCCCCGGGCCCGGGGCCGGCCAGCTCGACGTCCTGCACCGCGAGCCCGCCGCCGGCCTCCTCCAGCACGGCAGCGCGGATCGCCGTCGTCACGAGGGCGCGGGCTCCGCCGGGTCCTGCAGCGCGCGCAGCTCCTCGACGGGGATGTGGCAGCGCATCAGGTGCCCGGGCTCGACCTCGGCCAGCGGCGGGCGCTCGTTGACGCACTTGTCGCCGAGGAAGCGAGGGCAGCGGGTGTGGAAGACGCAGCCGGACGGCGGGTTCGCCGCCGACGGGATCTCCCCCTCGAGCCGGATCCGCTCGCGCTGCTCGCCCTCCGCCCCGGGGATGGAGGACAGGAGCGCCTCCGTGTAGGGGTGCTGGCCGGGCTCGAACACCGTCTCCGCCGAGCCGAGCTCCATGAGCTGGCCGAGGTAGAGCACCGCGATGCGGTCGGACAGGTAGCGCACGACGCCCAGGTCGTGCGAGATGAAGAGGTACGCGACCTCCTTGGAGGTCTGGAGCTCGGCGAGCAGGTTGAGGATCGCGGCCTGGACGGAGACGTCGAGCGCCGACGTCGGCTCGTCGCACACCACCACTCGCGGGTCACCGGCGAACGCGCGCGCGATCGCGACGCGCTGCTTCAGGCCGCCGGAGAGCTCCGCCGGCCGCGCCCGGAGCAGCCGCGCGTCGAAGCGGACGGACTCGGCGAGCTCGGCGAGCCGCTCGTCCTTCTCGCGGCCGGTCTTGCCGAGCAGCTTGGTGATCGCGCGGCCGATGATGCGCTGGATCGAGAAGCGGCGGTTGAGCGCGGAGTCCGGGTTCTGGAAGACGATCTGCACGGCGCGCACGTCGTCGGCGTCGCGCTTCGCGGTCCGCCCGGCGAGCGCGTGGCCGTCGAGCTCGACCACCGAGCCCTCGTCGGGCTCCGTGAGGCCCAGCAGGAGGCGCGCAAGGGTCGTCTTCCCGCTCCCCGACTCGCCCACGAGCCCGAGCGTCTCCCCCGGCCGCAGCACGAGCGCGATGTCCTGCACGGCATGGATCTCGTGGCCGTCCTGCTTGAACGTCTTGCGCAGTCCCTCGGCCCGGATGACCGGCGCCGCGTCCTGGTCGACGACGGTCGGCACCGGCGCGGCGGACGTGGCCCGCGGCAGCTGGTCCGCCTGCTGCCAGAAGTGGCAGCGGCTGACGCGGCCGCCGCCCGTGTCGTGCAGCGGCGGCTCCTCCGTGCGGCACAGGTCCTGGGCCATCGCGCAGCGGTCGACGAAGACGCACGCGGGCAGGTCGGCGCCGATCGACGGCGGGAGGCCCGGGATCGTGTCCAGCTTGCCCTGGGACTTGCGCACGCCGCCGCGCGGGATGCACCGCAGCAGGCCGACGGTGTACGGGTGGCGCGGGTCGTTGAAGATGCGGTCGACCGGCCCCTCCTCGACGACCCGGCCGGCGTAGAGCACGCCGATGCGGTCGCACATGCGCGCGATGACGTCGAGGTTGTGCGAGATGAAGAGCACGCTCGTGCCGAGCTCGGCGCGCAGCGCGGCCACAAGGTCGAGCACCTCGGCCTCGACGGTCGCGTCGAGTCCGGTCGTCGGCTCGTCGAGGATCAGCAGCGTCGGGTCCTTGGCCAGCGCCATGGCGATGACCACGCGCTGCTGCATGCCGCCCGAGAGCTGGTGCGGGTAGCGGCGCATGACGCTCCCCGGGTCGGCGATCTGCACCTTGGCGAGCATCTCCTCGGCCCGCTGGTCGGCGAGCTTCGGCTCCGTGTTCGCCAGCCGGTAGACCTCCGCCACCTGCTCGCCGACCCGCAGCGTCGGGTTCAGCGCGCCGCCGGGGTTCTGGTAGACCATCGAGACCCGCTCGGCGCGCAGGCGCCGGATCTCCGCATCGGACATGGCGGCGAGGTCGCTGCCCGCCACATGGACGGAGCCGCTCGCGATCCGCCCGTTGCGCGCCAGGTAGTTGACGACGGCGTAGGCGGCGGTCGACTTGCCGCAGCCCGACTCGCCGACGAGCCCGTAGGACTCGCCGTCGGCGATCTGCAGCGTCACGCCACGCAGGACCGCCCGCCAGATGCCGCGGATCTGGTACTCCACGTGGAGGTCACGGATGTCCAGGGCGGGGACGGCGGGGGCGGAGACGCTCATCGCCCGAACGCCTTCGAGACGCCGTCGGCCAGCAGGTTGACGCCCACCACCAGGCTCGTGATCGCGAGCGCCGGGAACAGCACCGTCCACCAGAAGCCGCCCGAGATCAGCCCGTAGTGCTCGAAGACCTGCAGGCCCCAGTCCGGGGCCGGCGGCTGGATGCCGAAGCCGAGGAAGGTCAGCGTGGCGATGGCGAAGATCGCGTAGCCGAGGCGGACGGTGAACTCGACCATGACCGGTCCCATGACGTTGGGCAGGATCTCGCCGAACAGCACGTAGGGGGTGCGCTCGTTGCGCAATCGCGCGGCGGCGACGTACTCGAGCTCTCGCTCCGAGAGCACGGCGGCGCGCACGCTGCGGGCGATGATGGGCGTGAAGAGGACGCCGACGACGAGGATCAGCGTCAGCTTGGACGGGCCGAGGGCGACGATCGCCAGGAGGCCGACGATCACGACGGGCAGCGCCAGGAACGCGTCGACGACCCGCGAGAGGATGTCGTCGATCGCGCCGCGGAAGTAGCCCGTGACCAGGCCGAGCGCGGTGCCCATGACCGTGGCCAGCAGCGTCGCGAGCGGCGCGGTGATCAGGATCCCCTGGGCGCCCACGATGACGCGCGCGAAGACGTCGCGGCCCAGGCGGTCCGTGCCGAACCAGTGGTCGGCCGACGGTGCCGCGAGGTCGCCGATCGGGTCGGAGGCCAGTGGATCCTTGACGATGAGCTCGCCGAACAACGCGCAGAGGATCCAGAAGCCGACGAGGATCGCGCCGACGATGAAGCTCTTCGAGCGGACGAGCACCCGGAACTGCTCGCGGCGGGCGGTCCGGCCCTCGTCGACCGTGACGGTGGTCGCCGTGGTGCCGGCCAGCGCCTCGTCGAACGCGGAGGAGAGCGGCTGCTCGGGAAGGCTCACTCCGCCGCCCCCAGCCGGACCCGCGGATTGAGCACGGAGTACAGGATGTCGGCGATCAGCGTCGCGATCAGGTACACGCAGCCGATGACCAGCACCGCGCTCTGGATGAGCGGGAAGTCCTTCTGCTGCGCGGCCTGGTACATGACCCGCCCGAACCCGTTGTAGTTGAAGATCACCTCGACGATCACGAGACCGCCGAAGAGGTATCCGATCTGGGTCGCCACGACGGCGATCGTCGGCAGGAGCGAGTTGCGGAGCACGTGCTTGCGCAGCACGGTGCGCTGCGGCAGGCCCTTGATGATCGCGGTGCGCGTGTAGTCGGCGTCCAGCGCCTCGATCGTCCCCGCGCGCGCCATCCGCGCGATGTAGCCGAACAGCACGAACACGAGGCACAGCGCGGGCAACAGCAGGTACTCCACCTGGGTGAAGACCGAGGAGCCGTCGGGGAACTGCGCCGTCGACGGCAGGAGCCCGAGCCCGAGCGAGAAGATGATGATCGCCAGCACGGCCCAGACGAACTCCGGGATCGCCGTCGCGGACAGCCCGCCCACGGTGATGAACCGGTCGCGGTACTTGCCCTCGTTGAGCGCTGCCATCACCCCGCCGAAGATGGCCAGCGGGACGACGATGATGAACGCGAGCAACGCCAGCTTGGCGGAGTTGCGGATCGCCGGCCCGATCACCTCGCCGACCGGTCGCCGGAAGGCCTGCGACTCGCCGAAGTCGCCGGTCAGCACCCCGCCGATCCAGTCGACGTACTGGGTGACGAGCGGCCGGTCCGTGCCCAGCTCCTTGTTCAGCGCCGCCACCGCGCGCGCGTCGGCGAACGGCCCCAGGACCCGCCGCCCGACGTCCCCGGGGAGGACGGCGGACATGGCGAAGATGACCACGCTCAGGATGAAGAGCGTGACCAGGCCCAGGGCGATCCGCTTGGCGATGTAGCGCGCGATGGCAGTGCCTCCGCTAGGCCCGGTACCCCGTTATGCCGTCTGGCCCGCGAGCGTGAGCTGGACGTGCCCCATGCCGGTCGTCTCGACGCCCGAGAAGCCCTTCCGGACCCCCGTGAGGAAGTCGTAGAAGTACGGGATGATGATCGGCGTCTCGTCCAGGAGGAGCTCCTGGAGCTGCTTCGCCCGCTGCTTCTGCTGGTCGATGTCCGACTGCGCGATGAAGTCCTTGACGAGCTTGTCGTACTCCTTGTTGCGGAAGTGCGCGCTGTTCCACGTGCCGTCCGACAGCAGCGGCGCGCCGAGGAAGACGTTGACGATGCCGCGGTGGCCGTAGTCCGTGATGCCCATGGTGGAGTCCAGCCAGGGCGACTTGCCGTAGACCGCGTCGCCGTAGTACGTGCCGGCGTCCGTGATGTTCAGCTTGATCGTCGCGCCGATCTCCTTGGCGTTGTTCTGGATCAACTGCGCCAGATCGGGGATCTCGAAGCCGTCCCAGGTGTCCAGCTGGACCTCGAACCCGTCGGGCATGCCCGCGTCGGCGAGGAGCTGCTTGGCCTGCTCGATGTCCTGCTGGCGCTGGGCGACGCTCGTGTCCGTGTACTTGAAGACCGGCGCGAAGGGCGAGTCGTTGCCGAGCGAGGCGCGGCCCTTGAAGAGGCCGTCGACGAGCCCGGTGCGGTCGATCGCGAGCGCGAGCGCCTGCCGGACGCGCTTGTCCGTGAACGGCTCCTTGTCCGTGCGCAGGTGGACCTGGCGGTGCGTCGACGCCTTGAGGTCCACCGTCTGCACGTTCGGGTCGGTGAGCAGCGCGCGGCCGCCGGAGACGGAGAACTGGGTGACCGCGTCGACCTCGCCCGACTGCAGGGCGAGCACGCGGGCCTGCTCCTTGCCGTAGAAGCGGATCTCCGTGGTGTCCGGGTTCGGCTGGCGCTCCTTGTCCCAGTAGTCGGGGTTCTTGCGGTACGTCGCGCCCTGGCCTTGCGTGAACTTGTCGAGGATGAACGGGCCCGTGCCGTTCTGGTTCTTCTCGTAGTCGCCGTCGTAGTCGGCGGGCAGGATGATCGTGTTGTAGTTGTCCGAGCTCAGCAGGTAGGGGAACGACCCGTTCGGCGCCTCGAGCGAGAACTCGACCGTCGTGGCGTCCGTCGCCTTCGCGCTGTCCTTGGTCAGGAAGCCGGTGAACGCGGAGAGCGCCGCGGAGGCGTTGTCGGGATCGGCGAGCCGGTTGATCGACTCGGCGACGTCCTCGGACGTCATCTCCTTGCCGTCGTGGAACTTGACGCCCTGGCGGATCTTGAACGTCCAGACGGAGGCGTCGTCGTTCGGCGTCCAGCTCTCGGCCAGGCGCGGCACCGCGTTCAGCTCGGAGTCCGACCAGACGAGGTACTCGCCCGCCTGCCCGAGCACGGCGAGGCCGCCGTCGTCCGCCACCGTGATCGGGTCGATCGCGCCCGCCGGGCTGTTGATCGCCGCCGTCACCTTGCCGCCCGGCTTGACGGAGGCGGACTGCTGGTCGGAGCTCGTCGTCGTCCCGCCGCCGTCGCCCTTGTCCCCCGAGCCGCACGCGCTCGCGAGGAAGCCGATCGAGCCGGCCGACATGCCGAGGATGGTGCCGCGGCGTACGAACTCGCGCCGGTCGATGCCGCCCTTGCGATACGTGTCGATGAGATGGTTCTCCATCTCGCTGCTGCGGAACTGGATCTCGTCGACCCGCCGCTGGACCTCATCCATGGAAAACCCTCCTGGAGGCAGTGCGCAATGTCACGACCGCGGATCCTTCCAGACCGGGGAGACGGTTATTGGGACGTTGCATTAAGGCGCGGATCATCCACGACGACCCGGTCGGGTTGCCAGTGAACCGCTACAGATCACCGGCGTAGGACCGGTTGACGTCCTTGAGGCGCGCGTCCGAGCCGAGGAAGGCGTGCCGGCTCATGTCCGCGCTGAACCGGCTGGCGGGCGGCGTGCGCCCGATCGCCTCCGCCACCGCACGGATGTGATGTGGCGCGGCGCCGCAGCACACGCCGAGGTAGGAGACCCCCAGCGCGTGGGCGGCCGCGGCGAACTCGCCGAGCTCGTCGCGGGTGCAGACGAAGGGGTCGAGCGCGGTCGGGAAGGGCCGCGTGCCGGGCCGCTCGGGGTCGGTGAGCGACTGGAACGTCCGTTCCTCGTCCGTGGTCCGGTACGGGACCGGAAGCGCGGCGAGCGGACCGTCGCACGTGGCGCGGATCCGCTCGAGGAGGGGCAGCATCGTCTGCGGTCCGCGGATGCAGTTGAGGCCGACGACGGCCGCGCCGGCGTCCTCGAGTCGCTTGCACGCGTCCTCCGGCGTCCAGCCCTCGCGGGTCGTGGGGGCGCGATGGATCGCGAGCGTGATGACCGCCGGGAGTCCGGTCTCCTTGATGACCTCCAGGGCCATCAGGGCCTCCTCCCCCCACGAGTACGTCTCGCCGATGACGAAGTCGACGCCCGCGTCCACGGCCCAGCCGACCTGCTCCTCGAACATCCCGCGCACCGCGGCGTGCGAGGCGCTGTCGCCCGGGTCGTAGATGTTCGTGTTGCAGATGTCTCCCGCGAGCAGCGCGCCGGTCTCCTGCGCGACCTCGCCCGCGATCCGGAGCGCCTGGCGGTTGATCTCCTCGAGGTCGTCCTCCCGGCCCACCATCCGCAGCTTCTCGCGGTGGGCGTAGTAGGTGAACGCCTGGACGACGTCGGAGCCCGCGTGCACGAACTCGCGGTGCAGCTGGGCGACCAGCTCGGGATGCTCCAGCACGACCTCGGGGACGAAGGCGCCGGCCTGCAGGTAGCCGCGGCGCTCGAACTCGAAGAGGTAGCCCTCGGCGCAGATGACCGGCCCTTGCGCCAACCGGTCGAGGAATCGGTTCATGGGCGCGGACCCTACTCCTCAGGTTGCAGGGACGGCAACCGGGGATGCCTCATCCTGCAACCGCGCGGAGAGCCGGGCGGCCGCGGCGGCCGCCACCGGGCCGGCCTCCCCCAGCCGCGGCCCGAACCGGAACGAGGGGCCCGAGACGTTGAGCGCGGCGATGATCCGGCCGTCGAAGCGGCGCACGGGCGCCGCGACCGCGGCCAGTCCGGCCTCCATCTCCTCGTCGGCGCTCGCCCAGCCCCGCACCGCCGTCTCGGCGATCCGCCCGGCGAGCTCGGCGAGGCTCGCGACCGTGTTGGGCGCGACGCGCTCGAGCCGGGTGCGGCCGAGCAGCGCCGCCTGGGCGCCGGCGTCGTGGTCGGCGAGGAGGGCGCGGCCGGCCGCGGTGCAGTAGGCGGGCACGGAGCGGCCCGCCCAGCCCGCGGCCTGCACGGCGTGCGGCGGCGACTCGGAGAGGAGCGTCAGCACCGCGTCGCCGTCGAGCACGCTCAGGTGGGCGCGCTCGCCGAGCGTCGCCACGAGCTCGGAGAGGATGGGCGGCGCGGCGCGCAGCAGCCGGCGCTCGGAGACCAGCGCGGCGTAGCCGAAGACGCGCGGCCCGACGCGGTAGGCGCGGGTGACGGGATCGCGCTCGACGAGCCCGTGCTCGGCGAGCGTGCGCAGCGTGCGCGACGCCTGGCTCTTGTCGACGCCGAGCCGGCGGGCCACGTCCACGACGCCGAGGCCGGGGTCGTCGGGCCCGCCCGCGTGGGCGAGGACGTCGAGCGCGCGCAGGCCGCGGCGCAGGCTGGTGGCGCCGTCACCCGGCATGGACGACGGCCGCCTCGGTCATCGCCGCGCGGAGCACGCCGGCGATCTCCTCGAACTCGGCCGGCCCGGCCACGAGCGGCGGCGCGAGCTGGATCACCGGGAAGCCGCGGTCGACGGCGCGGCAGATCAGCCCGCGCGCCTTGATCCCGCGGTCGAGCGCGGCGACGACCTCCTTCGCCCGCTCCGGCGAGAAGCGCGCCTTCGTCTCGCGGTCGGCGACGAGCTCGATGCCCCAGAAGTAGCCCGCGCCGCGCACGTCGCCGACGAGCGGGATGTCGCGGAGCTGCTCCAGGGCGTCGCGCAGCAGCGGCTCGTTCGCGCGCACGCGCCCGAGCAGGTCCTCGCGCTCGATCAGTTCGATGTTGGCGAGCGCGACGGCGGCGGAGACGGGATGCCCGCCGAAGGTCAGCCCGTGCTGGAAGCTCGCCTCCTGCTCGAGGAACGGCGCGGCGACGCGCTCGGACACGATCACCGCGCCCATCGGCGCGTAGGCCGACGTGATCCCCTTCGCGGTCGTGATGACGTCGGGGACGTAGCCGAACCGCTGCCCGCCGAACCAGGTCCCGAGACGCCCCCAGGAGCAGATCGTGTCGTCCGAGATGAGCAGCACGCCATGGCGGTCGCAGATCTCGCGCACGCGCTGGAAGTAGCCGTCGGGCGGCACGAGGCAGCCGCCCGAGTTCTGGACGGGCTCGAGGATCACGGCCGCGACGGTCTCCGGCCCCTCGAAGAGGATCCGGTGCTCGATCGCGTCCGCCGCCCACAACGGGTCGCGGCCCGGCTCCGTCCGGTAGCCGTCCGTGTGCGGGACGTGGCAGCCGCCGGGCGCGAGCGGCTCGAAGGGCGCGCGCACGGACGGCAGGCCGGTCGCGGCGAGCGCGCCCGCAGTGGTCCCGTGGTACGCGAGCTCGCGGGCGATGACCTTCGTCCGCCGCGGCTCGCCGCCGAGCTGGTGGTACGTGCGGACGAGCTTGAGTGCGGACTCCACCGACTCCGAGCCGCCGGAGGTGAAGAAGACGCGGTCCAGGTCGCCGGGCGCGAGGCCCGCGATGCGCGCGGCGAGGGCGAGCGCGGGCGGGTGGACCATGTCCCACGTCGTGCCGTACGCGAGCTCGCGCATCTGCGCCGCGGCGGCGTCGGCGAGCTCCGTGCGGCCGTGGCCGGCGTTCACGCAGAAGAGCGTCGAGAGCGCGTCGAGGTAGCGGTTGCCGTCGCGGTCCCACAGCTCGCAGCCCTCGCCGCGGACGATCACCGGCAAGCCCTCCGCGGTGACCGGGCCGAAGTGCGTCATCAGGTTCGCCGCGCCGGGCTCCATGGGCGCAACCGTAGCCGACGGCGCAACCCCGGTGGCACGGGTCGCAACCCGTCCCGGTCATCGGCCCCCGTCGGCCGACGGGGTGGCGGGCGTGGCAGACTCCGCGCCGATGCCGCGCCCGACGTCAGCCCGCGTCGCGAGCCGCCCGCGCCAGCCGCGGGAGCTCCGCCTCGGCGGCGCCCACGTCGGCGGCGATCTCGGCGTCGTCGGGCGCCGTCCCGTCGAGCGCCCGGCGCGCGGCGAGGTGCTCGAGCGCGAGCAGCGTCCGCAGGTGCGCGACCGCGTCGCGGGCCTGGAGCGCGCCCTGCCACGCGAACGACGCGTGCTCCTCCAGCCCACGGGAGATCGAGATCCCGCCCGTGCTCGTCGGGACGGCGAGCGAGCGGAGCCGGGCGAAGGCGTCCGCGCCGACGTACTCGGCGATCATCAACCCAGAGCTGCCCGGCACGCCGCCCGACAGGAACGGCTCGAGGCCGGTGAGGTCGGGCTCCATGAGCAGGGACAGCCGGGCGAGCGACAGGCCGCCGAACTGCACCGCGGCGAGCCGCGCGGTGTCGAGCGCCAGCGCGAGCGAGGCGGCGTGGAAGCCGCCGTGGTGGTAGACGGCGTCGCCGGCGATGAGCGGGTTCTCGCTCGCCGCCGCGAGCTCGACCGCCAGCACCGCGTGCAGGGCGGCGAGCGCCTCGTGCAGGGCGCCGCCGACCTGCGGGAGCGTCCGCACGCCCAGCGGGTCCTGCAGGCGTGCGGGCTCGCCGGCGACGTCACGCGTGAGCCCGCGCAGGACCGCGCTCACGGCGACGATCCCCGGCAGCGGGCGGCCGGCCGCGACCGGCTCGGCGTAGGCCTCCGGGTTGCCGTGCAGCGCGGCGAAGCTCTCGGCGCCGACGGCGAGCCCCGCGTCGAGCAGCTCCCGCAGGTCGGCCCACGCCAGCGTGGCCACCGCGAACGTCGCGGCGTTGGAGGACATGAACGGCAGCGCATCGCCCTCCCCCAGCGCGTCGCCGAGCGCGAGGCCGAGCTGGGCGAGCACGGTGAGATCGCCGGTGCCCAGGCCGCCGAGCCCGCGCAGGCGCGGCAGGTCGTCCGCGCCGAGCCGCGCGGCGAGCGCGTCGGCCACCTCTGGCCGCTGGCCCCCGCCGCCGCGCGCGATCTGGTTGAGGCGGATGAGCATCGTGGCGCGGACGACGTCCGCGTCGAGCGGCTCGCCGACCCCGCCGGCGTGCGAGCGCAGCAGCCGGCGGCCGTGCTCCGCGACGTCCCCGGCCACGGCGACGTGGCGGTTGGCGCCGACGCCCGTCGTGCGCCCGTAGACGCGGCGGCGCGCCGCGATCGCCACCGCGGCGGCGTGCCCGGCGGCGATCCGCTCGCGCGCCCCGCCCGACAGCTCCACCTGCAGCGGCCCGGAGCGGGCGGCCGCGGCGACGGCCGCGGGATCCAGGGGCTCGTCGCCGATCAGCACACGCGCATCAGACCACAGGAGGCGAACGGATGACGGAGCGCCTGCGCTGCCGGGGCTGGCAGCAGGAGGCCGCCCTGCGGATGCTGGAGAACAACCTGCACCCGGACGTGGCCGAGAAGCCGGAGGAGCTCGTCGTGTACGGCGGGATCGGCAAGGCGGCCCGCGACCACGCCGCGCTCGCGGCGATCAAGCAGGAGCTCCAGCGCCTCGGCGACCACGAGACGCTGCTGGTGCAGTCGGGCAAGCCGGTCGCCGTCTTCGAGACGCACGAGGCCGCGCCGCGCGTGCTGATCGCGAACTCCAACCTGGTCGGGCGCTGGGCCAACTGGGAGACGTTCCGCGAGCTCGACGCGGCGGGGCTGATGATGTACGGCCAGATGACCGCTGGGTCCTGGATCTACATCGGGACCCAGGGGATCCTCCAGGGCACCTACGAGACGTTCGCCGCGATCGCCCGCAAGCGGTTCGGCGGCACGTTGAAGGGGCGGCTCGTCGTGACCGCCGGCCTGGGCGGCATGGGCGGCGCCCAGCCGCTGGCGGTGACGATGAACGAGGGCTGCGCGCTGTGCGTCGAGGTGGACCTCCAGCGCATCGAGCGGCGCATCCGCGAGCGCTACCTCGACGAGCGGGCGGGCTCGCTCGACGACGCGCTGGCGCGGCTCGACGCCGCCCGCGCCGAGGGCCGCGCGCTCTCGATCGGCCTGCTTGGCAACGCCGCCGAGGTGCTGCCGGAGCTCGTGTCGCGCGGGGTCGAGGTCGACGTCGTGACGGACCAGACGAGCGCGCACGACCCGCTCAACGGCTACGTGCCCGCCGGGCTCACGCCCGAGCAGGCGGACACGCTCCGCGCCGCCGACCCCGACGACTACCTCGCGCGCGTCGGCCAGTCCGTGCTCGCGCACGTCGACGCGATCCGCACGCTCGGCGCGGCGGGCGCCGAGGCGTTCGACTACGGCAACGCGCTGCGCGGCGTCGCGGCCGAGCACGGCGACGACGACGCGTTCGCGTACCCCGGGTTCGTCCCCGCCTACATCCGGCCGCTGTTCTGCGAGGGCAAGGGCCCGTTCCGCTGGGTGGCGCTCTCCGGCGACCCGGCCGACATCGCCGTGACCGACGAGGCGATCCTCGAGCTCTTCGGCGACCAGGACCACATCCGGCGCTGGATCGAGCTCGCCCGCGAGCGCGTCGCCTTCCAGGGCCTGCCGGCACGGATCTGCTGGCTCGGTTATGGCGAGCGCCACCTCGCGGGCCTGAAGTTCAACGAGCTCGTGGCGAGCGGCAAGGTGAAGGCGCCGATCGTGATCGGCCGCGACCACCTCGACGCGGGCTCCGTCGCCTCGCCCCAGCGCGAGACGGAGGCGATGCGCGACGGCTCGGACGCGGTCGCGGACTGGCCGATCCTCAACGCGCTCGTCAACACCGCCACGGGCGCCTCGTGGGTGTCGTTCCACCACGGCGGCGGCGTCGGCATGGGCCTCTCGCTCCACGCCGGGCAGGTCTGCGTCGCCGACGGGACGGAGCTCGCCGGGGAGCGGATCCGGCGCACGCTCACCGCCGACCCGGGGATGGGCATCGTCCGCCACGTCGACGCGGGCTACCCCGAGGCGATCGAGGCGGCCGAGCGGCTGGGCGTGCGGATCCCGATGCGCGAGAGCGGATGATCGAGCTCCGCGGCGCCGCCCAGGTGCTGCGCCTCCCCGGCGAGCCCTACCTGCGCCACGACCGGGCGGGCGAGCTGACGCTGGAGCCGGGGGACCATGCCGTCGACTCGGCGGCCGACGTCGCGATCGACGCGAGCGGCTGCGCGGTGCTGCCCGGTTTCGTCGACTGCCACACGCACCTGCCGTTCGCGGGCTGGCGGGCGGAGGAGTACGAGCGCAAGGTCACCGGCGTCCCCTACGAGGAGATCGCGCGGGCGGGCGGCGGCATCGCCTCCTCGGCGCGGTCGCTCGCCGCGGCGAGCGACGAGGAGGTGCTCGCGCAGGCCGAGGCGCTCGCGCGGGAGATGCTCGAGCACGGCACGACCGTGTTCGAGGGCAAGACGGGCTACGGGCTCTCCCACGAGGGCGAGGCGCGCGCCGCCCGCCTGGGCCGCGAGCTCGCGGCGCGCGTCGTGCAGCCCATGACGGTCACGGGGCTGTTCGCCCACGCCGTCCCGCCCGGCTTCACCGCGGACGCGTGGATGGGCGAGGCGGAGGCGCTGGCGCGCGAGTGCGACGTCGACGCGCTCGACATCTTCGTCGAGTCCGTCGCCTTCGGGAACGCGCACCTGGCGCGGATGGGCGAGATCGCCGCGGCGACCGGCCGGCCGCTGCGCGCGCACGTCGAGCAGCTCTCGACGATGCGCTCCGTGCCGGTCGCGCTCGCGCACGGCGCGCGCTCGCTCGACCACCTGTCGCTGATGCACCCGGACGACATCGCGCCGCTCGCGGCGGCGGAGTGCGCGGCGGTGCTGCTGCCCGGCGCCGAGGTGATGAACGCCGAGCACACGCCGCCGGCGCGGGCGCTCGCCGACGCGGGCGCGATCTGCGTGCTCGCGACGGACTTCAACCCCGGCACGTCGCCCATCCTCTCCATGCCGCTCATCATCGGGCTCGCGGTGCGACGCTACGGCTGGAGCGTGCGCGAGGCGCTGCTCGCCTCGACCCTCAACGCCGCCTGGGTGCTCGGCCGCGCGCCCTCCCCGGGCGACGTGCTGCTGCTCGACGGTCCGGCGGAGCACATCCCGTACCGGCTCGGCCACAACCCCGTCGCGGCGGTGATCGCGGGCGGCGAGCTCGTCCACGTGCGGCCGGACCAGGCGTGGCGGGTGACGCGGTGACGATCGCGGCCGCCGAGCTGCGCGACCGGCTCGCCGGGCTGGACGGCATCGGGATCCGCGAGGACGGCGTCTGGCGGATGGCGTGGACGGAGGAGCTCGCCGCGGCCGAGGCGTGGTTCCGCGAGCAGGCGGCGGCCGCGGGGCTGCGCGTCGCACGCGACCCGGCGGGCTCGCTGTGGGCGCTGCCCGACGGCGACGGGCCGTGGTGGGCGACCGGGTCGCACCTCGACAGCGTGCGCGCCGGAGGGCGGTTCGACGGCCCGCTCGGCGTCGCCGCGGGCTTCGCCGTCGCGGAGCGCGTGCCGGGGGTGGCGGTCCTCGCCTTCGCCGACGAGGAGGGCGCGCGCTTCAACACGCCCACGTTCGGCTCCCGCGCGCTCGTCGGCCGGCTCGACGTCGCCGACGCGGTGGCGCGTCGCGACGACGACGGCGTGGCCCTGGGCGAGGCGATGCGCGACTTCGGCGCCGACCCGGACGGGCTGGCCGGCGCGCCCTCGTGGCTCGCGCGCCTGCGCGGCTTCGTGGAGCTCCACATCGACCAGACGCGCGACCTCGAGCGCCTCGGCGCGCCGGCCGGCGCGGTCACCGGGCTCGCGTCGCGGCTCCGGCTCGCGCTCGAGCTGCGGGGCCGCGCCGACCACGCGGGCACGACCCGCCGCCACGAGCGGGCGGACGCGCTCGCCGCCGCCGCGCGGCTGATCGTCGCTGCGGACGAGCTCGCCGGCGACGACCCGGACTTCCTCGTCACCGCCTCGCGGATCCTCGTCGAGCCGAACGCGTTCACCACGGTGCCGGCATACGTCCGCCTGTGGATCGACGCACGGACGCCGGACCCGGCGCGGCTCGATGCCTGGCGCGCCGCGCTGGCGGAGCGGGCGGCGGCCGCGGCCGTCGGGGTGGAGCTGGCGGTCGCCTCGCAGAGCGAGGGCGTGGCGTTCGACCCGGCCGTGCGCGCCGCGCTCGGCGAGCTCCCCGAGCTGGTCTGCTACGCCGGGCACGACGCGGGCATCCTCGCCGAGCGGATCCCGGCCGGGATGGTCTTCGTGCGCAACGCGACGGGCATCAGCCACTCCCCCGACGAGCACGTGGAGCTCGAGGACGCGGCCGTCGCGGCGTCCGCCCTGCTCCGCGCCCTGGAGGCCCTCACGTGACGCCGTACGAGCTCCCCGCGATGGTCAACGCGCACTCCCACGCCTTCCAGCGCGACCTGCGGGGCGCGGCCGAGCGCCCGGCGCCCGAGGCGCACGCCGCCGACGACTTCTGGTCCTGGCGCGAGGCGATGTACGCGCTCGCGGCGCGCCACGACCCGGAGACGATGCGCGAGGCGGCGGGGCGGGTGTACGCCGAGATGGCGGCGGCGGGCTACGGCGCCGTCGGCGAGTTCCACTACGTCCATCACCGGCCCGACGGGACGCCCTACGACGACCCGAACGCGATGGCGGTGGCCGTGGCGGAGGCCGCGGTCGCCGCGGGCCTGCACATCGTGCTCCTCCCCACCGCCTACCACCGCGCGGGCTTCGGGCTCCCGCCGACGCCGGGCCAGCGGCGCTTCTGCGACCCGGACGTCGGGACGTTCCTCGCGCGCGTCGACGCGCTGCGCGCGTGGGCGGACCGCCGCGCGGGGATCTCGGTCGGCGTCGCCGCGCACAGCGTCCGCGCCGTGCCCGCGGCGTGGCTCGAGGCGATCGCCGCCCACGCGGACCGCCACGGGCTCGTCCGCCACGTGCACGCCCACGAGCAGCCGCGCGAGCTCGACGAGTGCCGCGCCGAGCACGGCGTCTCCCCCATCGAGCTGCTCCACCGCACCGGCTTCCTCGGCCCGCGCACGAGCGTGATCCACGCCATCCACGTCGACGACCGCGATCTCGCGATGCTCGCCGACACGGGCAGCATCGCCGTCTCGTGCCCGACCACGGAGGGCTCGCTGGGCGACGGCCACTTCCCGGCGATGCGGCACCTGGACGCGGGCGTGCGGATCGCGATCGGGTCGGACTCCAACGTGCGCGTGGACCCGTTCGAGGAGGTGCGGGAGCTCGAGACGCTCGCCCGGCGCGAGCGCCGCACCCGGCATGCGCTGCTCGCGCGGCACGGCGACCTCTGGGCCGAGATCGCGGCCGCGGGCGCGGCCAGCCTGGGGATCGCGGACGCCGGGACGATCGCCGTCGACCGCGACCATCCCGACCTGCGCGGCGTCGCCGAGGCCGACCTCCCGCTCGCCGTCGCCACGTGCGCCTCCGCCGCCGTCGTGGCCCGGCCCGCGTAGGGTTCCGCGCCGATGGCCGGCCTCGACGAGCTCGCGGGCGCGCTCCAGGTGCAGCTCCTGCACCCGGACGCGGTCGCGCCCGCGCGCACCCGCGCCGGCGACGCCGGGCACGACCTGCGCGCGGTCGAGGGCGCGGAGATCCCGCCGGACGCCCACCGCGTCGTCCCGACGGGGATCGCGATCGCGCTCCCGCCCGGGATCGCCGGGCTCGTGACGCCGCGCTCGGGCCTCGCCGCCCAGCACGGCATCACGCTCGTCAACACGCCCGGCCTGATCGACCCCAACTACCGCGGCGAGATCAAGGTCATCCTGCGCAACGAGGGCTCCGAGCGGTTCGTCGTCGAGCCCGGAGACCGGATCGCCCAGCTGCTCCTCGTGCCCTTCTGGGCACCCGCGATCGAGGTAGTCAGCACGCTGACGGAGTCGGATCGCGGCTCGGCGGGCTTCGGCTCGTCGGGGCGGCGCTGAAATTTTCGTTGCTTTCCCTGCAAAACCGGGGCTTCTCCACTAGCTTCGCGCGCCGGGATGAACCACGGGAACAGGGGATTGCGCATGCCCTTCGGGGATCGGCTTACGGTCAGGATTCGAGCATTTTGTGTGGTGGCGCCACTTACGCTCATCGCACTGGTTCCCGGTGTCGCCGAGGCCGGCGTCGGCGCGAGCGCCGTCCCCAGCTTCCCGCCGGTCGTGACGGTGGGAACCTCGGGCCTCGAGGCCTCGATCGAGCTGCGCAACACGAACACGGATGCCAACGCGGCCGACATCAACACGGTCTGCAACGCCGGTGACGCCTCGCCCTGCCCGACGGGCGCGCGCGGCATCGTCCTGATCCCGTCGTGCGCCGCCCAGGGGCCCGACGCCGCCTGCACGCAGTTCGACCCCGGCGTGTTCGCGATCTCGAAGACCGCGACGGGCGCGACGGGCACCGCATGCGCGAACACGGTCTTCGACGTGACCACGATCGAGGGCCCGAGCGGCGCCGTGCGGTTCATCCCGCGCGCCGCGCACGTGACGCTCCCGGGCGCGGGCGCCGCCTGCCGGATCGTCTTCACCTTCGGCGTCGTCAGGGCGCCGGCCATCGACCAGGACGCCGGCGAGGCCGGGATCCAGACCGTGCAGGTCGCCGAGAACGCTCAGCACAACGGCCAGCTCCCCGCCTTCGCGCGCGGGACGAGCGTGGGCGTGACGGTCCTCAAGGCGCAGCCGAGCATCCGCACCGCCGCGTCCGGCCCGGTCGAGGCCGGCGAGCAGCTCACGGACACGGCGACCGTGACCGGCCGCGTCAACCCGGTGCCGGGCGCCACGGTCGACTTCCGCCTCTACGGCCCCGACGACGCGAACTGCTCGCGCCCGCCCGTCTTCGAGTCGCTCGGCCGCCCCGTCGTCGACGGCGCCGCGGTCTCCGAGCCGTTCACGGCGCGCAAGCCGGGCACCTACCGCTGGCGCGCGTTCTACAGCGGCGACGCGAACAACAACCCGGTCGCCGGATCGTGCAACGACCCCGGCGAGACCACCACCGTCCGCCCGGCGCCGCCGGTCGTGACCGTCGGCGGCCCGCCCGAGGTGACCGTCCGGACGAACACGGACAGCGGCGGCCCGTGCGTGAAGACGGCGTTCAAGCTGCGGATCCGCGTCGCGTCCGCAGGCCTCCGCGACGTCAAGGTCAAGCTCAACGGGCGCACGATCAAGACGTCGAAACAGGCGCGCTTCACGCTCCGCGTGAAGGCCTTCGGCCTGCCGCGCGGCCGCCACACGCTCAAGATCGTCGCACGCGGCGCGGGCGGCCGAACGGTCCAGCGGGCCACGTTCTTCCGCTGCAGGCGTCCCGCGCTGCCGCGCTTCGTCGGGTAGCGGGGTTGCTCAGCCGATCTGATCGGTAGGGTGCGCCGCGTCTTGCGCGCGGCCGCCCTGCTGATCCTGCTCGCCCTCCTCCCCGCGACCGCCGAGGCCGGCTTCCGCGAGGACGAGGTGCGCGCGGCGGCCGAGGCCCGGGGCTTCGAGCGGATCGCCGACCGGCTCGCCGCCGCGTCGCGGCCGGCGCTGTTCCTGGTGCCGGTGAAGCCGGAGCGGCCCCTCGCCGCCGCGGGATCGCACTTCGCCGGCCGCCCGCTCATCCCGCTCGGGACACCGTGGCCGCGCTGCAAGGGCCGCGCGCAGACGTTCCTCGCGAAGCTGGATCTCACGACCCTGCCGCCCGAGGCCTGGGAGCTCGGACGGCTCGGCGGCCACCTGCTCGTCTTCACGCAGGTCGAGTTCGAGTCGGACCGCCGGCGCCCGGGCTACGGCCTGTGGGCGGGCGACTGCACGACCGTGCTGCACGTGCCCGCGAGCACGCCCGTCCACCGGCGCGGCCCGCCCGCCGGCACGCAGGTGCTGAAGATGAAGCGCAAGGCCATCCGCTTCCTGGTGCGACCGGACATCCCGGACACGCGGCTCGACACGTTCCGGCTGATGCGGCCGCTCGGGTCGATCAACGTGCGCCCGCGGTGGGAGGCGTACGGCGACCTGCGCTCCGATCTCCAGGACGTCGAGGACTTCCACTACGTAGAGAACAAGCTGCTCGGCTACGTCGAGTCGCCGAACGGGGGGCCGCGCTGCTACGCCCGCGCCGAGCGCGACGGCTGGCGCCATCTGTTCACGATGGGCCCGGAGTACGCGCGCTTCGAGGTCGCCGACGCGGGTCGCCTGCAGATCGCGATCCGCGAGCGCGATCTGCTCCGCGGCCGGTTCGACCGCATCTGCGGGATCTTCGACTCGGCCTAGTCGGGCCGGCCGTTGCCGTTGACCGCGTAGCGGTCGTAGCGGTCGGCCACGACGCTGGGGAGGCGCGCGCTGACGCGGACGCCCTCCTCCGTGTCCTCCCGCTCGAGGTCGCCCGCGACCGCGTGCAGCTCGGAGAGCGCTTGGCCCTCCGAGAACGGGAGCAGCAGCTCGACGTCGCGGAGCGTGCGCTCGAACTCGGCCGCGATGCGCTCGCCCAGCTCGTGCAGGCCCTCGCCGGTCAGCGCGGAGACGAGCACCGCCTCGGGATGGCGGAACTCCAGCTCGCGGCGGCGGTCGTCGTCGATCGCGTCGGCCTTGTTGAGCACGAGCAGGCGCGGCTGCTCCTCGGGGACGATCTCCTCGAGGACGCTGTCGACGGCGCGGAGCATCGCGACCATCTCGTCCTCGTCGGCGGAGGCGTCGACGACGTGGAGCAGCAGGTCGGCGAGCTTGGTCTCCTCCAGCGTCGCGCCGAACGCGTCGACCAGCTGATGCGGCAGCTTGCGGATGAACCCGACCGTGTCCGTCATGAGGTACGTGCGGCCGTCGAGGCGCAGCGTGCGCGTCGTCGGGTCGAGCGTGTGGAAGAGCCGGTCGCGGACGCCGACCTCGGCGCCCGTCAGGCGGTTGAGCAGCGTCGACTTGCCCGCGTTCGTGTAGCCCGCGAGCGCGACCGTGGGCAGGTGCGCGCGCTCGCGTTCCGCCCGCTGGGTCGCGCGCGTCGAGGAGACGTCGCGCAGCCGGCGGCGCAGCGCGGAGATCCGGTCGCGCGCGAGGCGGCGGTCCGTCTCGATCTGCGACTCGCCCGGGCCGCGGGTGCCGATGCCGCCGCCGAGGCGCTCGAGGTGCGTCCACAGCCCCCGCATGCGTGCGAGGTTGTACTCGAGCTGGGCGAGCTCGACCTGGAGCTT
>JBEVIG010000170.1:0-10068 GCA_040510855.1 Solirubrobacteraceae bacterium | reverse complement strand
TGAGCAGGTCGTTGCCGACCATGCCACCGTCGACCTTGAGCGACTCCAGCGCGACGCCCGAGTCCTGGTTCATGGCCTCGACGACCTCGCGGCTCTGGAAGGCCGTGGCCTCCAGCGTCGCGCGGGCGATGTGCCCGGCGTTGACGTAGCGCGTGAGGCCTGCGATCACGCCGCGGGCGTTGGACTTCCAATACGGCGCGAACAGGCCCGAGAACGCCGGCACGATGTAACAGCCGCCGTTGTCCTCGACGGTCTGGGCGAGCTCCTCGACCTCCGGAGCCGCCTTGATCATCTTGAGGTTGTCGCGCAGCCACTGCACGAGCGCGCCGGTGATCGCGATCGCGCCCTCGAGGCAGTAGATCGCGGGCTGGTCGCCGATCTTGTACCCGACCGTGGTCAGCAGGCCGTTCTTCGACAGCACTGCTTCCTCGCCCGTGTTGAGCAGGAGGAAGTTGCCCGTGCCGTACGTGTTCTTGGCCTCACCGGGCGAGAAGCAGGTCTGGCCGAACGTCGCCGCCTGCTGGTCGCCGAGGTCGCCCGCGATCGGCACACCGGCGAGCGCGCCGGACTTGACCTCGCCGTAGACCTCCGACGACGCCTTGATCTCCGGGAGCATCGCCCGCGGGACGCCCATGACGTCCATGACCTCTGCGTCCCAGTCCAGGGTCTTGAGGTCCATCAGCATCGTCCGGCTGGCGTTCGTCGGATCCGTGATGTGCAGACCGCCGTCGGTGCCGCCCGTCAGGTTCCAGATGATCCAGGTGTCCATGTTGCCGAACAGCAGGTCACCCGATTCCGCCTTCGCCGCGGCGTCACCGTCGTTGTCGAGCAGCCAGCGGATCTTCGGCCCCGAGAAGTAGGTCGCCAGCGGTAGGCCGACCTTCTCCTGGAAGCGGGTCTGGCCGCCGTCCGCCGAGTACTGATCGACCAGCTTGTCCGTGCGCGTGTCCTGCCACACGAGCGCGTTGTGGATCGGCTGGCCCGTGGTCTTGTCCCAGACCACGGTCGTCTCGCGCTGGTTGGTGATGCCGACGCCCGCCACGTCGCCCGCGCTCGCGCCGGCCGAGGCCAGCGCCTCGTCGACGACCTCCTGCGTGCGCGCCCAGATCTCGGTCACGTCGTGCTCGACCCAGCCCGGCTTCGGGTAGATCTGCTCGTGCTCCTTCTGGGCGACGCTCACGACGTTGCCGCCGTGGTCGAACACCATGCAGCGCGTGCTGGTGGTGCCCTGATCGATCGCTGCCGCGTACTTCGCCATCAAAACCTCCTCGTGCTCGAAACGGTGCCGGGCGGCACCCGGAGGTGCCGCCCGTCGAGTGCGGTCGTGGAGCCCCTATGCGGGGAAGAACGCGTTGTACGCGAGCGCGCCGAGGGCACCACCGATCAGCGGGGCGACGACCGGGATCCACGAGTAGCCCCAATCGGAGCCGCCCTTGCCCGCGATCGGGAGGATCGCGTGCATGATCCGCGGCCCGAGGTCGCGGGCCGGGTTGATCGCGTAGCCCGTTGGGCCGCCGAGCGAGAGCCCGATGCCGAGCACCAGGAGGCCGACGATGAGTGCGCCCAGACCGGTCGCGGCTGTCGCCTCGTTGGCGAAGAACGCGAGGATGCCGAACACGAGCACGAAGGTGCCGATGATCTCCGTGATGACGTTGCTCACCGGGTTGCGGATCGCCGGCGCCGTGCTGAAGCAGGCGAGCTTCAGACCGGGGTCCTCGGTCTCCTTCCAGTGATCGAGGTACGCCAGCCACACCAACGTGGCTCCGATGAACGCCCCGACGAACTCACCGGCGAAGTACTCAGGTACATCGCTCCATTCGGTGTTACCGGCGATTGCGAATCCGACGGTGACCGCCGGGTTCAGATGAGCCCCACTGAACTGGCCGACGGCGAACGCGCCGGTCATGACCGCCATGCCCCAACCGAACGTGATCACGATCCAGCCCGAGTTCTGCCCCTTGGACAGGTTGAGCAGCACACAAGCGACCACGCCGTTGCCCAGCAAGATCAGGAGCGCCGTCCCGATCACTTCCGCTCCGAAGATGCTCAAGAGCCTCTCCTCTCCTCTCCGTCGAGTTGCCCTGCACCCAACGGTGAGGCACACTAGCCCTCCCTGTCCGACAATGTCAAACGCTGTTCAGATTCGCCTCATCAGGCGGGTAGGGCGGCAGCGGCGGCACCTCATTTGGCTACACGAATTCAGTCGATCGAACGCGCTGCGGCGATCCTCCGGCTGCTGTCCGGCCGGAACCGCCGGCTCGGCGTCGTCCAGCTCGCCGGGGAGATGGGGCTGCCCAAGGCGACCGTGCACGGAATCCTGCAGACGCTCGCCGCCGTCGGCTTCGTCGAGCAGGACGAGGAGACGGGCAAGTACCAGCTCGGGGCGGCGCTCCTGCACATGGGCAGCTCCTACCTCGACGGCAACGAGCTGCGCGCGCGGGCGCTGAACTGGTCCGACGCGCTGGCCGCCCGCAGCGGCGAGAGCGTCCGCATCGGGACGCTCCACGAGGGCCGCGTCCTCGTCGTCCACCACGTCTTCCGCCCCGACGACAGCCGGCAGGCGCTCGAGGTCGGCGCGCTCCAGCCCGCGCACGCGACCGCCATGGGCAAGGTCCTGCTGGCCGCCTACCGCTACGTGGCGGCCGAGCTGACCGCCGACGAGCTCGTCCGGTACACGCCGTCCACGATCACGGCGCGCGATGCGCTGGAGACGGAGCTGCGCACCGTCAAGGAGCGCGGCTGGGCCGCCGACGTCGAGGAGCTGGTGATGGGCGAGTCGTCGCTCGCGGCGCCGATCGAGGACCGTCGCGGGGTCACCGTCGGGGCGATCGGGATCTCCGGACCGGTCGAGCGGATGATGGAGAACGGCAGCTCGCGGACGGACCTCGTCTCCTACGTCCGGGAGACGGCGAGGGCGGTCTCGCGGGACCTCGGGGCCATCCCGTGGTAGGAAAGGCGGCGTGAGCGAGCGCTACGTCGCTGCGGTCGACCAAGGAACGGCGTCCTCCCGGTGCCTGATCTTCGACGAGCGGAGCCGGATCATCTCGGTCAGCCAGATCGAGCACAGCCACATCTACCCCCGGCCCGGCCACGTCGAGCACGACCCCGAGGAGATCTGGCGCAACGTCCAGAAGGTCATCGCGCAGGCGCTCGCGGCCGTCGACCTCGGCGTCCCCGACCTCGTCGCCCTCGGCCTCACCAACCAGCGCGAGACGACCGTGCTGTGGGACCGGGCGACCGGGGTGCCGATCCACAACGCGCTGACGTGGCAGGACATGCGCACGGACCACCTGGTGCGCGAGCTCGGTGGCGACGCGGGCGCCGACCGCTTCCGCGACCGCTGCGGGCTCCCGCTCGCGACGTACTTCTCCGGACCGAAGATCCGCTGGCTGCTCGACCATGTCGACGGCCTGCGCGAGCGCGCGGAGGCGGGCGAGATCCGCTTCGGGACGATGGACTCGTGGCTGATCTGGAAGCTGACCGGCCGCCACCTGACCGACGTGACCAACGCCGGCCGGACGATGCTGATGAACCTCGAGACGCTCGACTGGGACGACGTCCTGCTCGACGCGATGGGCGTCCCGCGGGCGATGCTGCCCGAGATCCGCCCGTCGATGGAGGTCTACGGCGAGGCGGGCGGCGACCTGGCGGGCCTGCCCGTCGCGGCCGCGCTGGGCGACCAGCACGCCGCGCTGTTCGGGCAGACCTGCTTCGACACGGGCGACACGAAGTGCACGTACGGCACCGGCTCCTTCATGCTCATGAACACCGGCGCCGAGCCCGTGCGCTCGGCCAACGGGCTGCTCACCACCGTCGGCTACAAGGTCGGCGACGAGCCCGCCACGTACGCGCTCGAGGGCTCGATCGCGGTCACGGGCGCGCTCGTGCAGTGGTTCCGCGACAAGCTCGGGCTGATCGGGAGCGCGTCGGAGATCGAGACGCTCGCGCGGACGGTCGACGACAACGGCGGCTGCTACTTCGTGCCCGCGTTCTCCGGGCTGTTCGCCCCGCACTGGCGCTCCGACGCGCGCGGGGTGATCGCGGGGCTCACGGGCTACATCTCGAAGGGCCACCTCGCCCGCGCGGTGCTCGAGGCGACGTGCTGGCAGACCCGCGAGGTCGTCGACGCGATGAACTCGGACGCCGGCACCACGCTCACCGCCCTCAAGGCCGACGGCGGCATGACGGCCAACAACCTGCTGATGCAGTCGCTGGCCGACGTGCTCGGGGTGCCGGTCGCCCGGCCGCTCGTGGCCGAGACGCCGTCGCTCGGCGCCGCGCATGCGGCCGGCCTGGCGGTCGGCTTCTGGACCGACGTCGAGGAGCTCCGCGGCCAGTGGCACAAGGCGGCGGAGTGGATCCCCTCCATGGACGAGGCCGAGCGCGAGCGCGGCTATCGCAAGTGGCGCAAGGCCGTCGCCCGCACCATGGAGTGGGTCGACGACGACGACTGAGCCCGCCGCTCAGCCGCCGTCGCCGCCCTTCCGATCGTTCAGCCCCAGCGCGAGGCCGCCGCGCGCAGGAGCATCGCCGACGACGTCGCGCCGGGATCCTGGTGGCCCACGGAGCGCGGGCCGAGGTAGCTCGCCCGGCCCTTGCGGGCCTCGAGCGGCGTCGTCGCGTCGCGCCCCGCCTCGGCCGCGTCGGCCGAGGCGCGCAGGGCGTCGCCGAGGTCGGCGCCGTCCGCGGCCTTGGCCTTCAGGGCCTCGAGCGCGGGCACGAGGGCGTCGATCATCGTCTTGTCCTCGAGCTCCGCCTTGCCGCGGGCCTTCACGCCGGCGATCCCGGACTCCAGGGCGGCCGTCCAGTCGTCGAGGCTCAGCTCCGTCTTGCCGGCGGACGCGGTCCCCATCTGCAGGAACAGCGTCCCGTACAGCGGGCCGGCGGCGCCGCCGACCTTCGACACGAGCGACATGCCGACGCCCTTGAGGAGCGCGCCGATGTCGTCGCCCTCCGTGGCCTCGAGCTTCTCGAGCGCGGCCTTCATGCCGCGGTCCATGTTCGTCCCGTGGTCGCCGTCGCCGATCGCCGTGTCGAGCCGCACGAGCTCCATGCGGTTCTCCGCGACGACGCCGGCGAAGTCGCCGATCCAGGCGCGGACGTCGGTGGCGCCGATGCTCACGGGCGCCTCAGCCCCAGCGCAGGGCCGGCGTGTCGACGGGCGCGTCCCAGAGGCGCACGAGCTCGTCGTCGAGCTTGAGCAGGGTGATCGAGCAGCCGGCCATCTCCAGCGAGGTGATGTAGTTGCCGATCAGGTTCCGCTCGATCGTGATCCCCTTGCCCTGCAGGAACTTGTTGAGCTCGTTGTAGACGATGTAGAGCTCGATCAGCGGGGTGCCGCCCATGCCGTTGACGAACGCGAGGACGCGGTCGCCCGACTCGTACGGCAGGTCCTCGACGACCGCCGTCGCGAGGCGCTCGACGATCGAGGACGCGGGCGCGAGCTTCTCGCGGTAGCGGCCGGGCTCGCCGTGGATGCCGATGCCGATCTCCATCTCGTCGTCGGCGAGCTCGAAGCTCGGCTCGCCCGACCCGGGCGTGATGCACGGCGTGAGCGCCATGCCCATGCTGCGGCCCTGGCCGTTGACCTTGCGGCACAGCTCGGTGACCTGCGCGAGCGACTGGCCCTCCTCGGCGGCCGCACCGCAGATCTTCTCGGCGACGACCGTGATGCCGACGCCGCGGCGGCCGGCGGTGTAGAGGGAGTCCTGGACCGCGACGTCGTCGTTGGTCACGACCGCCTCGACCTCGATGCCCTCGCCCTTGGCGAGGTCGGCGGCCATCTCGAAGTTGAGGACGTCGCCCGTGTAGTTCTTGACGATGTGGAGGACGCCCGCGCCGCCGTTGACGGCCTTGGTCGCCTCGAGCATCTGGTCCGGCGTCGGGGAGGTGAAGACCTCGCCGGGACACGCCGCGTCGAGCATGCCCTTGCCGACGAAGCCGCCGTGCATCGGCTCATGGCCCGAGCCGCCGCCGGAGATGATCCCGACCTTGCCCTGCTTCGGCGCATCGGCACGCACCACGACGTACGGGTCATAGGTCACGCGTACCTTGTCGCCGTGCGCGGCCTCGACACCTTCGAGCGCTTCGCGGACGACCGCATCCGGCTCGTTGATGAGCTTCTTCATCTATGGCCTCCACTCGTTTGCGGGAGCTCCCCGCAGCGGACCGTACTTCCGAGCGAGGGCGCGGGTCAATCAGCCCGCGGAGGCGGAGCGCCCGTTCACCGCGTCGGGCGCGGCGTGGAGATGCGACGAGAAGCGGTGCGACGGCTCGCGCGCGGCCAGCTCCGCCTCGTGGGCCCGCAGCACGTCGTGGATGATGAGCACGTCGTGCATGACCGGCGAGGGCGCCTCCTCGGGCAGGCCCTCGCGGGCCCAGAAGTCACGCACCTTCGCCATCGTCTCCTTGCGCGAGGCGACGTCGGGGGAGGCGATGGGCTCGCCGAAGCGGACCTCGACCTTGTGCCGGCGGGGGAAGAGCTTGCCGGGGACGCGCCGCGGCCAGTTCTGCCCGGGCGGCATCACGTCGTGCGTCCCGGCGACGAAGATCGGCACGATGTCGGCGCCGACGTGCGCGGCGAGGATCGCCGCGCCGGAGCGGACCTTCCCGAGGTCGCCCTGCCGGGAGCGCGTGCCCTCGGGGAACATCATCAGGTTCCAGCCCTGGCCCATGAGCTTCTCGACGTGCGCGAGCGCCTCGGTGCCGCCGCCCTCGCGGCCGAGCGGGACGGTGTTGAACATCAGCGCGACGCCGTTGGCCTTCCAGCGCTTCTTGTAGAAGTAGTCGGCGGCCGCGGCGACGGCGGTGCGGTTGCGCCACTTGCGGGGGATGGCGCGCAGGACGACCGGCGTGTCGAGGTGGCTCGAGTGGTTGGCCACGAAGATGACCGGCTTCTCGAGCCGCGGGTCGTCGAAGACCTCCTCGCCCACGGCGCGGCTGCGCACGTACCAGTCGATCATCGGGCCGAGGATCCCGCTGAGGAGGACCTCGCGGGCGATCCGGGCGTAGCCGCAGCGGGCCCAGGAGACGTCCATCTTCGAGTACTGGCGGGCGAGGTCCTGGCCGCGCGAGCGCAGCTCGGAGCTCTTGGCGCGCAGCTCGCTCCCGAGCTCGGGGACGCGCTCCTTGAGCTCGGGCATCCGCTCCTTGAGCTCGGGTACGCGCGTCTTGATCTCGGTGGTGCGCGCCTTGCCCTGCTCGATCGCGCGGTTGAGCTTGCCGTCCCCCATGGCTCCTTGTACTCCGCTCCGGCGTAACGGTTTCGTCACTCGTCCCGTACTTTCTTATGGATCATGAAATGGAGCGGATGGGGCGAAGAGACCACGGCGTTCACGGATGTGGACAAGCCGGCACTGCGGCCGTTCGTCCGTGAGCACCTCGGGACGGACATCGCCCGTGCCACGGGCGCGGCTGTCGCCTTCGACGATGTACCCATCCCCTCCACCCGCCTGAAACCTGCGCTGTCAGAACGCTTGACGTCCGCGGTCGGCGCGGCGCACGTCTCGACGGACGCGATGGACCGGGTGGTGCACGCCCGCGGCAAGGCGCTCCGCGACCTGGTCCGCCATCGCGCGGGGGACGTCGGGCGCCTCCCGGACTGCGTGGTGCGCCCGGGCGACGAGGAGGAGGTCGCGGCCGTCCTGGCCGCGGCGCTCGAGGCCGACGCGGTCGTGATCCCGTTCGGCGGCGGCTCGAACATCTCCGGAAGCCTCGAGGCACGGCCGGACGAGCTGCGCACGGTGATCTCCGTCGACATGGGCCGGATGGACCGCGTGCTCTCGATCGACGCCGAGGCGCGGCTCGCCCAGGTGCAGGCGGGTGCGCTCGGGCCCGAGCTCGAGCGCCAGCTCAACGCGCAGGGCTGGACCCTCGGCCACTTCCCCGACTCCTTCGCGCACTCGACGCTCGGCGGCTGGATCGCGACCCGCTCGTCGGGCATGCAGTCCGACAAGTACGGTGACATCGCCGACCTCACGCGCGGGCTCCGGGTCGTCACCCCGTCCGGGACGCTCGTCGTCCGGCCCGTGCCGAGCACGTCGACCGGTCCGAGCGTGCGCGAGATGATCCTCGGCAGCGAGGGCCGGCTCGGGATCATCGCGAGCGCGACCGTCCACGTGCACCGGCTGCCGGCCGAGCGCGTGATCCTCGGATACCTGCTGCCGACCTGGGAGGCGTCGCTCGCCGCGATGCGCGAGATCGCCGCCTCGGAGGCGGCGCCGTCGGTGACCCGCGTCTCCGATCCGGAGGAGACGCAGTTCTCCTTCGCGACGAAGAAGAAGTCGGGGCCACTGGACAAGCTCCAGTCGCGGGCGCTGATGGAGTACCTCCAGCGGCGCAAGGGCTACGACCTGAAGAAGATGTGCCTCGCCTTCATCGGCTACGAGGGCAGCGAGCGGCACGTCAAGGCGCAGCGCCGGGCGGTCGGCCGGATCGTCTCCCGCCACGGCGGCCTGTGCATCGGCAGCGGGCCGGGCGACCTCTACGACCAGAAGAAGTTCGACACGCCCTACATCCGCGACTTCCTGCTCGACCGCGGGATCCTCGCCGACGTGTCCGAGACCGCCGCGCCGTGGAGCGGGCTCGGCCAGGTGTACGCGGACGCGACCGCGGCGGCGCGGGGCGCGTTCGCCCGGCTCGGCGTGCCGGGCTACGTCATGTGCCATCTCTCGCACTCGTACCACTCGGGCGCGTGCCTCTACTTCACGTTCGCGCTCGTCCCGGGCGCCGGGCAGGTGCCGATCGAGGCCTACGACGAGGTCAAGGTCGCGATCCAGCAGTCGTTCGTGGACGCGGGCGCGACCCTCTCCCACCACCACGCGGTGGGCACGGAGCACGCGCGCTGGCTGGAGCAGGACATCTCGGCGCCGGGCGTCGTGATGCTGCGCGCGCTGTTCGACGGCGTGGACCCGGGCGCCAACCTCAACCCGGGGAAGATCACCGGGGTTGCCGAAGCGGGCGGCGAGCGCAACCATGACGGTGTGCACCTCGAACAGCCATCCCGCCGGGTGGTCGCCGAGCCGGTCGCGCGCCCGCAGAAGCCGGAGCCCGCGCCCGCCGTGGCCGCACCCCCGGAGCCGCAGGCCACGCCACGGTCGTGAGCCCGGGCACCGCCCTCGTCCCCGGTCCGCTCTACGGACTGCGGACCTGGTCGGTCGTGGGCGAGGCCGGGAAGGAGCGGCTCGAGGGCCCGCAGCAGCCGGCGCCCTGGCCGGCGGACGGTGAGTGGCTGACCGCGACCTGCGCGGTCGACCCGCGCCATGCGGCTCCGCAGCCGGGCTGCACGTGCGGCATCCACGCCTGGCACCCGCGACGGAGCAGTGCCCGGCACGTGCTGGGCTACCGCGGCCGCGTCTCGGGCATCGTCGAGGCCGGCGGCGCCGTCGAGGTCCACCACGACGGCTTCCGCGCCGAGCGCGCCCGGCCGCACGCCTTCTTCGCCACGCGCCAGTCCAACCGCGCGCTGCTCGCCCGGCTGGCGGAGACCTACCGCGCCGAGGTCGTGCCCGCCTCCGGACCCGACGACGTCGTCACCTGGTGCCGGGAGCACGACCTGGGGCTCGACGCCGTCGTGGTCGGCGAGCTCCTCGGGCCCGAGGGCCTCGCCGCTGTCCGCACCGCACGCCGCCGCACCCGCCTCCGCATCGCCGGCGCGGCGGTCGTGATCGCGGTCATCCTCTTCCTCGGCCTCGAGTTCACGGCGAGCCCGGGCGACCGCCCGCTCTTCGGCCGTACGGGCCCGATCCACGGGTCGCCGTAGCGCCGGGACAACGTCAACGGCGGCTGGGGAGGGAAGCGGGTCAGACGTGCGCGTAACGTCGAGCGCCCGTGCACGTCGAGGTCGATCTCGACGTTTGTGTCGCAGAGGCGTACCAACGTCGAGATCGCGGTGATTCCGCGCGTGGGCTCGACGTTATGCGCATGCGTCCGACTTGCCTCCCCACCCGGCCGGTGTTGACGTTCGGCCCTAGTTCCAGGGCAGCGCGGAACGGGTCGACCAGTACTCGTCTGCCGACTCCACCAGCTCGTCCAGGCCGCCGTCCCACGCCACCTCGCGCGCGGCCAGGT